>DATFGV010000632.1:0-3451 GCA_035249115.1 Vineibacter sp. | reverse complement strand
GAGGCACCAGCCGGCGCCTGAGTAACCGTTCCGCATGGCAGTGCCGGACGGGCGCCGGCGCTGAACTGCGACAAGACGGCGGATTTTCGCCCGGCAGCGGTGGTCATAGGCTCGACCCACCGGCCATCCTTGAACCTGCGTCACGAATCGCCATCTGTTCACAGCTACAAAGGATCCAAATCCCAGATACGGTATTGGCGCTAGGGCCAAACCGACGTCATATGGGGGTATGGGGTCAAAGAGAGGCGTTATGAGTTCCAATCCTCGCGGATCGGTTTTCCCGGTACTGCCACTGCGCGACATCGTGGTCTTTCCGCACATGATCGTGCCGCTGTTCGTCGGCCGCGAGAAGTCGGTGAAGGCGCTGGAAGAGGTCATGGGGGATGACAAGCAGATCCTGCTGGTGGCGCAGAAGAACGCGGCGCAGGACGACCCCGGGCCTGACGATATCCACAGGGTCGGCACCGTCGGCACGGTTCTGCAGCTGCTGAAGCTGCCGGACGACACCGTGAAGGTGCTGGTCGAGGGCGGCCAGCGTGCGCGCATTTCAGGCTTCACCGACCGGACCGAGTTCTTCGAAGCCCACGCCTCGGTCCTGCAGGAGCCGGCGGCCGACGGCGCCGAAGTCGAGGCTTTGGCGCGAACGGTGGCCGGCGAGTTCGAGCAGTACGTCAAGCTCAACAAGAAGGTGCCGGCCGAGGTCGTGGTCTCGATCAACAAGATCGACGACCCGTCGAAACTGGCCGACACCATCGCCTCGCACTTGGCGCTGAAGATCGCCGACAAGCAGGCGCTGCTCGAAATCGAGTCGGTCACCGAGCGGCTGGAGAAGATCTACGCCATGATGGAAGGCGAGATCAGCGTCCTGCAGGTCGAGAAGAAGATCCGCAACCGCGTCAAGCGGCAGATGGAGAAGACGCAGCGCGAGTACTATCTCAACGAGCAGCTCAAGGCGATCCAGAAGGAGCTGGGCGAAGGCGAGGACGGCAAGGACGAGATTTCCGAGCTCGAGGGCCGCATCAAGAAGACCCGGCTCAGCAAGGAGGCGCGCGAGAAGGCGCTGGCCGAGGTCAAGAAGCTGCGCACCATGAACGCCATGGCGGCCGAGGCGACGGTCATCCGCAATTACCTCGACTGGATGCTGAGCGTGCCGTGGAAGAAGCGCACGAAGATCAAGAAGGATCTCAAGGGCGCGCAGCAGATCCTCGACGCCGACCATCACGGGCTGGAGAAGGTCAAGGAGCGCATCCTTGAGTACCTCGCCGTGCAGCAGCGGACCGAGAAGATGAAGGGTCCGATCCTGTGCCTGGTCGGCCCGCCGGGCGTCGGCAAGACCTCGCTCGGCAAGTCGGTGGCCAAGTCGACCGGCCGCAACTTCGTGCGCATGTCGCTGGGCGGCGTGCGCGACGAGGCCGATATCCGCGGCCATCGCCGCACCTATATCGGCTCAATGCCCGGCAAGATCATCCAGTCGATGAAAAAGGCCAAGTCGTCCAACCCGCTGATCCTGCTCGACGAGGTCGACAAGCTCGGGGCTGACTGGCGGGGCGATCCGACAGCGGCGCTGCTTGAGGTGCTGGACCCCGAGCAGAACAACACCTTCAACGATCACTATCTGGAGGTCGACTACGACCTGTCGGACGTGATGTTCATCACGACCGCCAACAGCCTGCGCATGCCGCAGCCGCTGCTCGACCGCATGGAGGTGATCCGTCTCGCCGGCTACACCGAGGACGAGAAGATCGAGATCGCCAAGAAGCACCTGGCGCCCAAGCAGATCGCTGCCGCCGGCCTGAAGGATGGCGAGATTGTCATTAAGGACGAGGCGATCCGCGACCTGATCCGCTACTACACCCGCGAGGCGGGGGTGCGGAACCTCGAGCGCGAGATCGCCAACCTGGCGCGCAAGGCCGTCAAGGAAATCCTGATGGAGGGTGTCGCCAAGGTTAAGGTGTCGGCTCGCAACCTCGAGAAGTTCGCCGGCGTGCGTAAGTTCCGCTACGGCGAGGCCGAGCTGGAGGACTTGGTCGGCGTCACGACCGGCCTTGCGTGGACCGAGGTCGGCGGCGAGCTGCTGTCGATTGAAGCCGTGCTGGTGCCCGGCAAGGGCCGCATGACCATCACCGGCAAGCTCGGCGACGTGATGCAGGAGTCGATCCAGGCGGCGAAGTCCTACGTGCGTTCGCGCGCCGCTGCCTTCGGCATCAAGCCGACGGTGTTCGAGCGTCGCGACATCCACGTGCACGTGCCGGAGGGCGCCACACCCAAGGACGGCCCGTCGGCTGGCGTCGCGATGTGCACGTCGATCGTCTCGGTGCTGACCGGGATTCCGGTCCGCAAGGATGTCGCCATGACCGGCGAGATCAGCCTGCGCGGCCGCGTGCTGCCGATCGGCGGCTTGAAGGAGAAGCTGCTGGCGGCCCTGCGCGGCGGCCTGACGACGGTGCTGATCCCGAAGGAGAACGAGAAGGACCTCGCGGAGATCCCGGACAACGTCAAGAAGGCGCTGAACATCGTGCCGGTCAGCGCCGTCGACGAGGTGCTGGCCAAGGCGCTGATTCGGCCCTTGGAACCGATCGAATGGACCGAGGCGCCGGACGGCGACGTCGCTACGCCCGCGCCCGACGACGCGGTCGAAGGGGTCATGACGCACTGATCCGAAGAGGCTACGGCGCCGGCCACGTGTGGCTGGCGCCGCATTACCTTCCAGTGGCTAAACCGCAAGATACGGACATTTTGGCGGGCGCAACTACAAAATGTTGTCGCCGGTCGTTGACGGCGTCGAAAACGACCTCCTAAACTGTGTGCCTTAAGGGGCGAACGGCCGTCACAGGTTACGACGCCCTACCAGAGCGCTAGCGTAGGGGCGTCCGGCCATGAACAAGAATGATCTCGTGGCAGCCGTGGCCAATGCGACGACGTTGTCCAAAAGCGCCGCCGCGGACGCCGTCGACGCGATCTTCACATCGATTACCAAAGCGTTGAAGAAGAATGATAAAGTGCTGATCGTCGGGTTCGGCACCTTCTACGCGACCAAGCGCAAGGGCGGCATCGGCCGCAATCCCCGGACTGGTGAGCCGATCAAGATCGCACCGGCCGTCCAGCCCAAGTTCAAGGCAGGGCGTGTATTGAAGGACGCGCTCAACTGACCGTACCAGCCGATCTGCGCCGCGACGGGAAGACTGGCGGCGGGCCGGCGGAAGCGTTGGGCGGCGGTTGCGCAGCGTGGTATGAGCGCACTGGCCGCGCGGGCGATTAGCTCAGTTGGTAGAGCATCTCGTTTACACCGAGGGGGTCGGCGGTTCGAGTCCGTCATCGCCCACCACGCCGGCATCCACTGCTCTGTCGCACGGCGACTGCCTTCGCGGCGCAGGGTGCTGAAACCGCGAGCGAATGCCGCTGGGTCGTCGCGCGCCCGGTTCGATTGACAGCTGACGGCGCGAACCTATAG
>DATFGV010000631.1:0-4812 GCA_035249115.1 Vineibacter sp. | reverse complement strand
GACGATCTTCCACGGAGACACCTTGGAATGGCATCGCAGCCCTCCACCCACAGAGCTGCGATGCTCGCCAAATCCGTCCACCATGTCTCCGTACACCCGTCCACCATGTCCCTGTGCAGCACAACAAGCTCACCATGAAGCCGTGAAGAGGATGGCCAGTCGGTATCAGACGCGCGTTATTCCGCGTAGGCGGAGCGGCGGCCACCCAGCGCGTAGCGCACCGCCGGCCGCTCGGCCTCGATGCGGATGAACCAGATCAAGGCCGCGGCGATGATCTTCACGATCACCGGCAGCACGATGTAGACGATGACCAGCGCGAACGTGCTGTAGGCGCCCTCGCTCGGATCAAAGCCCAGCCAGTCGGCCACCGGCAGCGAGCAGGCAGCGCCGACGGCGGTGGCGAGCTTGGTGGCCAGCGCCCACAGGCCGAAATAGGCGCCGGTCTCGCCCTTGGTGTCGGCGCCTTCCTGGGCGTTGATGATGTCGGCCAGGATCGAAGGCGGCAGACCGTAGTCGGCGCCCAGCCCCAGGCCGGTGATCGCCGAAATGACGATGAACGGCAGGATGTCGGACGGCCCGAAGAAGACGGCGATCGACATCGACACGGCGGTGAGCACCATGCCGATGAACCAGGCCGCCGCCTTGCTGATGCGCTTCGACAGGATCAGCCACAAGGGCACGCTGGCGGCGCCGGCGATGAAATAGGCCAGCAACACCAGGCCGGCGTCGGTCTTGGTGCCCTTCAAGACGTGCTCGACATAGAACAGCATGACGCTGACGGCGATGCCCAGTGCCGAGCCGTTGACCACGAAGATCAGCAGCAGGCGGCGGAACAGCGGGTTCTTCACCGGCGCCAGGAAGTCGTGGAAGATCGAGCGCCGGTGCTTGCGCACGACGGTGCCGTGCACCGACGGTGGCGAACGCAACAGTGCCGGCAGCGCCGAGAGCATGACGATGCCGATGAAGATCAGGCCGAACACGGCATAGCCGCGGATCTCGGCCTCCTGTTGCACCGCCTTCACCTGTGCAAGCGCGACCGCGATCGCGGTCTGGTCGCCGAGGCTTCTGGCCGCCGCCAGGGCGTCACGGGCCTCCTGGGCGATCACCTTGGTTTCGGCGAAGAACCCCGGCGACGTCATGACCGCCGGCAGCACGACGGCCATCATCATGCCGGTGAGCCCGAAGACCTCGCGGCCGACCGTGACACGCGTGCGCTCGTTGTAGTCGTCGCTGAGCTCGGCGCCGTGCGCATGGTAGCTGATCGAGGCGCCGGCGTAGCCGAGATGCACGACGATCAGCGCCACCAGCAGCCAGACCTGAAGGCCGGTCTTGGTCAGCCACTCGGTGGGCGGAAAGAACAGGGCTGCGAAGCCGCCCATCAGCAGCGGCAGCATGAACGCCACCAGCAGCAGCCGTCCGTTTCGGCGCACGGTCATGCGGTCGCTGACGAAACCGATAACCGGATCCTGCAGGGCGTCGATGACGCGGGTGATCAGCAGGAACACGCCGAGCGAGGCCAGCGACAGGCCGAGCGTCTCGCCATAGAACTTGGGGACGTTGAGCACCACCGGCAGCGCCGCCATGGCCAGCGGCAATTGCAAGGTGGAATAGGCGACCAGCCGGCCGAACGGAATCTTGACCCGGCGCGCCGAATCGGGCGCCCCGGACGGGGGAGATTGCACGTGGGCCTGCCTGTCCTGCGTTTCTCTTGTTGGCCTCAGGATATGTGGGAACCCCGGCCAGTTGGCAATGCCCAATTGTTTGTGAGTGGTCCGATCGGTCGGGGCTGGTCGAAACCGACAGGCGATGGCTCCTCCTCCCCACGCTTCAGCGTGGGGAGGTGCCCCGAAGGGGCGGAGGGGAGGCAACGTGGTGTGTCAATCATATCCACCCCGTAGGCTCCCCCTCCGGCCTTCGGCCACCTCCCCCGCTTGGCGGGGGAGCGACTTGTCTTCGGGGTCTCTGCCGTCAAATTTCAGGGTCACTTACGCGCGGCCCGGATGGTCACGCCGTCTGGATCACGCCGTCGCGCTCGAGCGTCATGATCTCGTCACGCGACAGGCCGAGCTCCTGCAGGATCGCACGCGAATCGCCGCCTAAGGCGGGCGCCGGCTTGTCCGAACCGGCGGCGACGCCGTCTGCCCGGAATCCGGCACCCAGTGTCTCGACCGGCCGGTCATAGCCCGGTTGGTGGGCAATACGCTGCAGGACTCCGGCCGTCCGGCGGTAGGGGCCGTCGAGATAGGCGTCGATGGTGCGAACGGCCGCGGCGGCGATGCCGGCCTCGCTGAACGCGGCTTCCCAATGTTCGGCCGGCCGCGATTTCAGGCCGGCTGCGAATTCCACCGTCGCCGCCTCGAGGTCGGCCACCACGAAAAAGCCACCCTTGCGGCCGGCAAGCGCGAAGCGCGGATCGTCCCTCAGTTCCGGCCGGCCGATGATGGCGAGCGCGCGGTGGCCCTGCTCGGGCGTGTTGGCGGCGATCGACAGCCAGCCGTCGGCGGCCTCGAACACGCCTGAGGTGGGGCTGGAGGCCAAGGAACGGTTGCCGAACCGCTCGGCCGGAATGCCGCCGACCGTCCAGTTCGAGGTCGGGCCGATCATCGCCATCAGCGCCGAGTCGGCCATGGCGACGTCGAGGCGGCAGCCCTTGCCGGTGCGCTCGCGCTCGAGCAGCGCCGCCAGCACGGCGCAGGCGCCGTTCATGCCGGTGGCGATGTCGATCGCCGGAAAGCCGATCTTCTGCGGCGGCGTGCCTGGCTCGCCCTGCATCATCATGACGCCGGTCGCCGCCTGGATCGCCTGGTCGTAGCCGGCGCGGCCGGCGAAGGCGCCGCTCTGGCCCCAGCCGCTCACCGAGCAGTAGACCAGACGCGGGTTCAGCGCCGACAGCGTCTCATAGTCGAACTTCAAGCGCTTGAGCTCGCCCGGCCGCTGGTTCTCGACCAGCGCGTCGGCGTCTCGCACGAGGCGGCGCAGGATGTCCTGGCCGCGCGCGTCCTTCAGGTCGAGCGCCAGCGAGCGCTTGCCGGCATTCAGCCCGACGAATTGCGGCCCGAAGCCGGGCGGCGACTCGCCGGGCCGGCCGGCGCGCATCACATCGCCGGTGCCGGGCCGCTCGATCTTGATCACCTCGGCACCGAGTTGGCGCAGGATGTGCGTGACGTATGGACCGGCCAGCACATGCGTCAGATCGACGACGCGCTTGCCGGCGAGCGGCGTGAACATACGGGGGCCTCCTGCAAGGACCGATGGGAGTGAATTTATTGCAGATCACCGCACTGTTCGCTTGCCCGAGGGGCTGGCGGTCTGATCCAGTGTGCCGATAGATGCGGCGAAGGGGGGAGTCCGCACCTGACATGTTGCTGGAGCGTGACGCACCGCTCGAGGCGCTGCTGACTGCCTTGCGCAACGCTGCTGCGGGGCGCGGCGGCATTGCTGTGGTAGGTGGCGAGGCCGGCATCGGCAAGACCGCGCTGCTGGACGAGTTCGCGCGCCGGGCAGGAACGCGGGCCCGGGTTTTGTGGGGCGGTTGCGAGGCGCTATTCACGCCCCGGCCGCTGGGCCCTCTGCAAGACATGGTGCAGGCGCTCGACCCGCGGCTGGCCACGATGCTGGCTCAGACGGCGTCGCCAGGCCAGCTGTTCCCGGCGGTGCTGCAGGCCCTGCAGGACACGAAACGGCCGCTGGCGCTGCTGTTCGAGGACGTGCACTGGGCCGACAACGCCACCTTGGACCTGGTCAAATATCTCGGTCGGCGGCTGTCGATGCTGCGTGTGCTGCTGGTATTGACCCTGCGGACCGACGAGGTTGGGCCGGATCACCCGATGGCGCAGGTCCTCGGGGACTTGCCGGCGGCCGGGCTGCGGCGCATCGGTTTGGGGGCGCTGTCGCCGCAGGCGGTGGCCATCCTCGCACGGCAGGCGGGCCGCAGCGGCGCCGACCTGCACCGCGTGACGTCCGGCAATCCTTTCTTCGTGACCGAATTGCTGGCAAGCCCGGACGCCGCCCACGAGGATTTGCCGGCCTCGGTGCGCGATGCAGTGTGGTCGCGACTGTCGCGGTTGACGGCGGGCGAACGGGCCGCGCTTGAAGCGATCAGTATAAATCCGGGCCCGGTCGAGCCCTGGCTGGTACGGGCGGTGGTCGGGCCTGATGCGGATGCGACTGTCGATCGTTGCATCGCGCGAGCCGTGCTGTTGCGTGACGCGCAGGGTGCTTTGAGATTTCGCCACGAACTGGCGCGCCTGGCGACGCTAGAGCGGCTGCCGATGGCGGCGCAGCGTACCCTGCATGCACGGGTCGAGGCGGCGCTGTCGCAGGCCGCGGCCGGTGGCCAGGCGGACGATTCACTGTCGCGCCGCGTGCATCACGCGGCTGGAGCCGATGACGGCGAGCGCGTCCTCGACTTGGCGCCACGCGCCGCCGCCGAGGCCGCCCGCCTGGGCGCTCACCAGCAGGCGGCATCGCACCTGGCGATGGCGCTGCGGTACGTGGCGCACGCGCCGAAGCCGGTCGCCGCGCAGCTCAAGGAGGACTGGGCCTACGAGGCCGGGCTCGCCCTGCAAATCGACGACTCGGTGATCGAGTCGCGGCGCGGCGCCGTGGCGCTGTGGCGTGAGCTGGGGCGCGCCGACAAGGTCGGCCTCAACCTGCGCTGGCTGTCGCGACTGCACTGGTATCGCGGCGAATCCAAACTGGCGGGGGACTACGCCGACGAGGCGGTGCGCGTCCTGGAAAGCTTGCCGCCGGGACGCGAACTGGCGACCGCTTATAGCGTCCGCTCGCAGCTGCACATGTTGCACGACCGCT
>DATFGV010000630.1:0-3164 GCA_035249115.1 Vineibacter sp. | reverse complement strand
CTCACATGGCGATCTCGGCATGATCGCCGCCGGCGATGTGGTGCTCGCCATTTCCAACTCGGGCGAGACCGCGGAACTGTCGGGATTGTTGTGGTACGTCAAGCGCTTCGGCATCAAGCTAGTGGCGATCACCGGCGGCGGCGACAGCGTGCTGGCGCAGGCCGCCAATGTCGCCCTAGTGCTGCCCGACGTGCCCGAAGCCTGCCCGATGGGGCTGGCGCCGACCACCTCGACGACCATGACCCTGGCGTTGGGCGACGCGATGGCGATCGCGCTGATGGAGCGAAAGGGTTTCACGCCGGCGCGATATGGCGAATTTCACCCCGGCGGCCGCCTCGGGCAGCGCTTGGTCAAGGTCGGCGACCTGATGCACCGCGGTACTGAGCTTCCCACGGTCGGCCCGGACACGAAAATGGCTGAGGCCCTGATCGAAATGACTGCCAAGAGTTTTGGCTGTGTCGCGGTCATCGATGCCGAGCGCCGCTTGTTGGGCGTCGTGACTGACGGTGACCTGCGACGCCACATGAATGCCGGACTCCTGGGCCAGACGGCGCGGGAGGTTATGACCCCACGGCCGCGAACGATCGCGGCCGAGGCGTTGGCGGCGGAGGCGGTGCGGATCATGAACGCGACGGGCAAGGGCATTACCAGCCTGTTCGTGGTCGAGGACGATCGGCTGGTCGGGCTGGTGCATGTGCACGATTGCCTGCGCGCCGGCGTGGCCTGAGCGAGAAGCGGCAATGGCTACGACCCTCGACCGTTCCCTGCCCGGCGAAGCTGGAAGCGACGCACCGCGCCACCGGGCCCGGCTCGATCGTTTCATCGGCCTGAAGCGCGACAACCGCGATCCGTGGATTTCGCGCTACGCCGACCATATCCGCATCCTGCTGCCGCTGGTCGCGCTGATCGTCGTGCTGGCCGGCGTCATCGGTCCGATGTTCGGCGAAGCGACCGGCTTGCTGGTACGTCAGATGCCGATCGAGGCCAACCGGCGCGACTACATGCGCATGGAACGGCCGCACTTCGCCGGCAACAGCAAGGACCAGCGACCCTACGTTGTGACCGCCGACTACGCGATCCAAAAGACGCGCGACGATAAGATCTTCGACCTCGTCAATCCCAAGGCCGACCTGCTGGACAAGCAGCACCGTTGGGCGGCACTCACGGCTGACTCCGGGAAGTACGATTCGAAGCTGCGGCTGCTCGACCTGACGGGCAGCGTCACCCTGTTCCAGGACAAGGGCTACACGCTTCTCACCGAACGGGCGCGGATCGACCTCGACGCCAACGCCGCCTATAGCGACCGACCGGTACGCGGCCATGGCCCTGACGCCGAAGTCGAGGCCGAGGGCTTCCACGCCAGCGAACGTGGTGATCGGATCGTTTTCACGGGTCGCTCGCGACTGATCCTGAAGGGCCACATTGACGACGGCGAGGCTGGTGCGCCGGACGCGCCGGCGCCGGCCCACGAGTCGCCCAAGGGTGAGTGACATGATCCGTCTAGCGCGCTGGTTGACGATCCTGGCGCTGGTGTCGGCGGCGCCGGCCGCAGCGCAGCAGACGCCGGCCAAGCCGCGCGACGGCACGCCAAAGGCCAGCCAAAAGGGCGAAGACGACAAGAGCGACAAGAGCCAGATCGAAATCTCGGCCGACCAGGGCATCGAGTGGGACAAGAACTCGCACCGCTACGTCGCGCGCGGCAACGCACGGGTGACGCGTGGCGAGCAGACCCTGAGCGCCGACGTCATCACCGCTTATCACCGCGGCGAGGGCACCAAAAAAGGCGACATCTTCCGGGTCGACGCCGAGGGCACCGTGCGGATCGCCAACGCCGATATGGTGGTCACCGGCGACCGCGGCGTCTACGACGTCGACAACAAGGTCGCGCGACTGACCGGGCGAAACCTCTCTTTGGCGAACGACGATTCGCGGCTGATGGCGCGCGACAGCCTGGAGTACTGGGACGAAAAGCGCCTGGCCGTTGCGCGCGGCAACGTCGTCATCCTCAAGGGTCCCGAGGAGCTGCGCGCCGAGCAGGTCGTCGCCTACTATGAGCCTAAGGACGGCAGCCAGCCCGATCCGAACAAGAGTGGTGGCAAGCAGCGCGTCGCCCGCGTCGAAGGCTACGGCAAGGTCTATATCGCTTCGTGCAACGGCTACGCGCACGCCGACAAGGCGCTGTACGACCCCAACACTGGCACGGCCGTGCTGACCGGTAACGTGCGCCTGACGCGTGGCCGCGAGCAGATGAATGGCGAGACGGCGGAGATGAACACCAAGACCGGCTTCGCCCGCATCGTCGGCCCCGGCGGCGGGAGGGTCAGCGCCCTGCTCGAGGCGAACCGGGACGCCTCCACGCCGGAGCCCAATCCGACCGGTCGGCCGGGAGTCGCGCCGTGCGAAGACAAGCAGGACGACCGCGCGTCCGACAAGTCGAAAACATCAACGAAGCCGCGCTAGGGGCCGCCACCATGGGGAAGCTGGGCGATGTCGACCCGTAACCGCCGTTGGACGTTCGGATCGTCGGCGCCGACGCAGCGGCCGGCACCGCGGCTGGTGTCGACCGACAGTGGCCTGCAGGCGCACGGGCTATGCAAGACCTACAGCAACCGGCCGGTCGTGCGCGACGTGTCGATCACACTGCAGCGCGGCGAGGCGGTCGGGTTGCTGGGCCCCAACGGCGCGGGCAAGACCACGACGTTCTACATGGTTTGCGGCCTGGTGCAGGCCGACAAGGGCAGCGTCACGCTGGACGGGCGCGACATCACCAACATGCCGATGTTCCGCCGCGCCCGCCTGGGCATCGGCTATCTGCCGCAGGAGGCGTCCGTCTTCCGCGCCATGAGCGTCGCCGACAACATCCGGGCGGTGCTCGAACTCGTCGAGCCGGATCGCAAGGTTCGCGAAGAGTCGGTGGACGCGCTGCTGGAAGAATTCAACATCGCCCACCTGCGCAACGCGCCAGCCATGGCGCTGTCAGGCGGCGAGCGCCGACGCGTGGAGATCGCCCGGGCACTGGCGTCGCGACCGCACTTCATCCTGCTCGACGAGCCGCTGGCCGGCGTCGATCCGATCGCGGTCGAGGAGATCCGCGAGCTGGTGGCGCATCTGCGCGATCGCGGCATCGGCGTTTTGATCACCGACCACAAGGTGCGCGAAACCCT
>DATFGV010000629.1:0-2372 GCA_035249115.1 Vineibacter sp. | reverse complement strand
CGCACCGCCGCTGCGGGATGGCGCGTTGGCTCCACGACCGGCCTGTGACCACAGGATGGCCAGCACGGCGATCGTCAAGACCGCCACCGTCGCCCACCACACGCCGCGCCACCCCGCCACGGTCAGCAGCCCGGCGCATGCCAGCGCCATCAGGCCGGCGCCGGCCGGCAGGTAAGTGCCCCATAGCGCCATGACCGAGGGTGCGTCATGGCCGGCACTGATCCGCAGCAGCATTGACGGCAGCGACACGACCACGGCCAGCAGCCCGGCTCCCTCGGCCACACGGCAGACGAACAGCAGCACCACGTCGTTGGTCAGCGCTCCCAGCGCGCTTGCCGCCAGACCGACGACCAGACCGCCGATCACCAGTCGGCGGTGCCCGACTCGATCGGCGGTCAGGCCCGCAAGGACACCCGCCAGCGCCGTCGTCAGGTTTACCAGGGATACGAACCAGCCCGCGGCGCGCAAATCAATGCCGAGCTCGGCGCGGATCAGGGGCAGCGTCGGCGGCACCTTGCCGATCTGCGCTGCCACCGCGACGCCAACGAGAAACAGCAACCAGACCAGCGGCCAGTCGGTGGCCGATCGCGACGTCAGCGGCATGTGGTCAGTCTATTCGGCTGCTGCGGTAATCGGTTCTCGTTGGCTGTCGCCGGCGTACGCCGGCCGGCGAGGCCGAGATCCATGTTGTTCCCCGCTTGCGATTGACCGAGATTGGCAAGCGCCCGGGATGGCGCTCCGCGGCATGAAACAGGGGTGGCGCGCGCATGTCCAAGATATTCGATCTGACCGGCAAGGTGGCAATGATCACTGGCGCATCGTCCGGTTTGGGCCTGCAGTTCGCACGTACGTTGGCAGCGCAGGGTGCCGCAGTGGCGGTGACGGCGCGACGGCGCGAGAGGCTGTCAGCACTGGTGGCCGAATTGCAGGGCGCGGGCGGCAAGGCGGTAGCCATCGCCATGGACGTGATCTCCGGCGACTCGATCCGCGCCGGCTACGACGACGCGGAAGGAGCCCTCGGACCGATCGACGTTGTGGTCAACAATGCCGGGATCTCGATCGTCAAGCCGGCGCTCGAGATGCCGGAGGCCGATTGGGACGAGGTGGTGAACACCAACCTGCGCGGCGCCTGGCTGGTGGCGCAGTCGGCGGCACAGCGCATGGTCGCGGCGAAACGACCGGGACGCATCATCAACGTCGCCTCGATCCTGGCGCTACGCACGATCGGACAGGTGGCACCCTACAATGCCGCCAAGGCCGGCTTGCTGCATTTGACGCGGGTGCTCGCCATGGAGTGGGCGCGCCACGGCATCCAGGTGAACGCGATCTCGCCCGGCTACATCGAAACAGAAATGAATGACGCCTTCTGGCGCACGGACCCCGGCAAGCGACTGATCGAGCGCGTGCCACAGCGTCGGCTGGGCAAACCGGCTGAACTCGATGGCGCGCTGTTGCTGCTGGCGTCCGACGCTGGCGCCTTCATGACCGGTGCCAACATCGTCGTCGACGGTGGTCACACGGTGAATTCGCTGTAAGCGGAGCGCGGGTCGCGCGACGAGACGAGGCGTGACGAATGTCCAGCCGCGAACGCCGCGCTGTAGGCGCGGCGTTGCGGTTCATCACTGGATGGCGGTGTCGGTGCGCCGTTAGTCGTAGTAACGGTCGCGACGCGGCGCAGTCGCTGCGCCCACGCCAGCGCCTACGGCACCGCCGACCAGCGCGCCCGGTAAAACGCCCAAGCCAGTAGCGCCGCCTACCAGGGCACCGCCGCCGGCGCCGATCGCGCCACCCGTAACGGCGCGCTGACCCCAGGTGTCGCCGCAGGCGCTCGCCAGAACGGCGGCAAGGGAAAGGGCGATCAGGTTCTTGGTCATTGGCTCCTCCTACTGGACGCTGGGGTTCGACGGGCCGGCGAATGCCCGGCACCCCGATACGTTGGGAGCCAATCGGGTCAGTGTCGGGGAATCATCGTGGCCATAACGCGGTCATTTCGCCCAATTTCGCCATGATTGGCCGTGCCGCCTTTCGGAACCACGGATCACTGGAAACTCCGCCGAAAGAAATCGACCATGCCCGCATTGATCGTTGCGTGCACGGCACGGCGGTCGAACGGCGGCTTGTCGCGGCAAATGTCATCATTGCGGCCTGGCGGGCAGGGAGCCAGGAAGACCAGGTGTTCGCCGGGTACGACGTGGTACTCGGGTTTTTGGCCAAGATTCTCCGCGATCCACTCTTCGCTGAACGGATGGCGAATCGTGGAGTCCTGCGCCGCACGATAGATCAGGACCGGCCGGTTGATCGCACGCAAGGCCTGCCGCCCGAACAAGAAGCCGGCGCCTGGCGCCAGCAGCACGGCCGCCTTGACCCTCGGA
>DATFGV010000628.1:0-11769 GCA_035249115.1 Vineibacter sp. | reverse complement strand
CTGACGATCCGGGAATCGGTGCAGGAGGTGCAGTTCAGCCTGATGCTCGCGCTGGCGCTGGTGGTGATGGTGATCTTTCTCTTCCTGCGCAACCTCTCGGCGACGCTCATCCCGAGCCTGGCGCTGCCGTTCTCGGTCGTCGGCACGTTCGCGGTGATGAGCCGGCTCGGCTACAACCTCGACAATTTGTCGCTCATGGCGCTGACGCTGTCGGTGGGGTTCGTCGTCGACGACGCGATCGTCATGCTCGAGAACATCGTGCGCCATGTCGAAGGCGGCATGCGGCCGTTCGAGGCGGCGTTGAAGGGCTCGCGCGAGATCGCCTTCACCATTCTGTCGATCACGATGTCGCTGGTCGCGGTGTTCATCCCGGTGCTGTTCATGGGCGGCATCGTCGGGCGGCTGTTCAACCAGTTCGCCGTCACCATCAGCATGGCGATCCTGATTTCGGCCTTTGTGTCGTTGACCCTGACGCCGATGTTGTGCAGCCGCATGCTCAGGCATGTCGAGCCAGAGGCTCCCCGGAACCGGTTGCTGCGCGGCTCGGAAGCGGCCTTCGCCTGGATGCTGAGCTTCTACGAGCGTTCGCTGAAATGGACCCTGGCGCACCGGCGCGTCATGCTGGGCGTCACGCTGCTGACTGTCGTCGCGTCGGGTGTGTTGTTCCACATCGCGCCCAAGGGATTTTTTCCGGTCGAGGATACCGGCCAGGTGCTGGCCCTGACCGAGGCGTCCCAGGACATCTCGTTTGACGCGATGAGCCGCGAGCAGGCACGGGCGGCGGAAATCGTGCGCGCCGATCCGGCGGTCGCGGTCGTCAACTCGACCGTCGGTGTCGGCGGCCCGAACACGGCGACCAACACCGGCCGAATGTTCATCGGCCTCAAGCCGCTGGCCGAACGGCGCGTATCGGCCGAGACGGTGATCCGTCGCCTCAGACCCCAGCTCGCGGCCCTGACCGGCATCAACGTCTTCCTGCAACCGATCCAGAACATCAACGTCGGCGGCCGCCTGTCGAAGAGCCTGTACCAGTTCACATTGCAGGGCACCGAGTTTGCCGAGGTGGAGCGCGTCGCCCCGCGCGTCGAGGCCAAGCTGGCGTTGCTGCCGCAACTGCGCGATGTCACCAGTGACCTGCAGATCCGAAGCCCGCAGGCGGTGGTCGAGATCGACCGCGACCGCGCCGCAACGCTGAACGTCACCGCCGACGCGGTGCGCGACACGCTCTACTCGGCGTTTGGCGCTCGGCAGATCTCGACCATCTACACGCCCAGCAACAACTACAATGTGATCCTCGAGGTTGACCCGAAGTTCCGCGGCGACGTCGCGGCGCTGGGTGCGCTGTACGTGCCGACGACGACGGGCACGACGGTGCCGCTGGAGGCGGTCGCCAACATTCGCCGCAAGGCGGGCCCGGTCAGCGTCAATCACCAGTCGGCGATGCCGGCCGTCACGATCTCGTTCAACCTCGCGCCCGGCGTGTCATTGGGCGAGGCGGTGGCCGTCGTCCAGGCGGCCGAGCGCGAGCTCAATCTGCCGGCCACGGTCACCACCAGCTTCCGCGGCACAGCGCAGGTCTTCCAGGACTCGCTCAAGGGCCAGGCGCTGCTGCTGCTGGGAGCGGTGTTCGTCATCTATGTCGTACTCGGCATTCTCTACGAGAGCTTCATCCATCCCCTGACCATCCTGTCCGGCCTGCCCTCGGCCGGTATCGGTGCGCTGCTGACCCTGATGCTGTTCGGCATGGACCTCAGCGTGATCGCCATCATCGGCATCGTGATGCTGATCGGCATCGTCAAGAAGAACGCCATCATGATGGTCGACTTCGCCATCGAGCGCCGGGCCCGCGGCGACGTCAGCGCCGAGGACGCGATCTACGAAGCCTGCGTGCTGCGGTTCCGGCCGATCATGATGACCACGATGGCCGCCATCATGGGCGCGGTGCCGATCGCGATGGGACTGGGTGCCGGCGCCGAGCTTCGCCAGCCTTTGGGCGTTGCGGTGGTTGGCGGCCTGCTGCTGTCGCAGCTGCTGACGCTCTTCATCACGCCCGTGGTCTACCTCTATCTCGAGGCGCTGCAGGTCCGGTGGCGCCGAGGCGACGTCTCGCCCGAGGCGGTGCCACGGCCGGCGGAGTAGCGCTTCCTCGGCGCGCGCGTCCGCGCACGCCCGCGGTCCCAAACAAGACACGATCACCCTTGCGTGCTAGACGTGCCGCATCCAGCCGCCGGAGGTCATTCGTGTCCGCGTCGTCCACCCCGCAAAAGCTGGTCTCCAGCCCGGCGACGAGGCTGGAAGGCCGTGTGCGCGCCCCGGGTGACAAGTCGATCTCACACCGCGCCCTGATGTTCGGCGCCATGACCGTTGGCGAGACCGGCATCGAAGGCCTGCTCGAGGGCGAAGACATCCTGTCGAGTGCCGCCGCGTTGCGTCTGCTCGGCGCCACTGTCGAGCGCCTGGGTGAAGGTGCCTGGCGCGTGCGGGGTGTCGGTGTCGGCGGCTTCCGCGAACCGCCTGACGTGCTCGACATGGGCAACTCCGGGACCGCGGCGCGGCTGCTGGCAGGCGTGATCGCTAGCCATGCCTTCACCAGCTTCATGACCGGCGATGCCTCGATGCGGCGGCGGCCGATGATGCGCGTGATCGAGCCGCTGTCGCGCATGGGCGCCCGCTTCGTGTCGCGCGACGGCGGCCGCCTGCCGATGGCCGTCACCGGTGCGCCGACGATGATGCCGATCGAGTATCGCCTGCCGATGGCTTCGGCGCAGGTGAAGTCGGCCGTCCTGCTGGCCGGTCTCAACACGCCGGGCGAAACTACGGTGATCGAGCCCGAGCCGACGCGCGATCACACCGAGCGCATGCTCGAGGGCTTCGGCGCGACGGTGCGCACCAGGAAGCTGGACGGCGGCGCCCGCGCCATTACCATCGTCGGTCAGCCCGAGCTCAGCGGAAACCGTCACATTGCCGTACCAGGCGATCCGTCGTCCGCCGCCTTCGCCGTGGTGGCGGCCGCGATCCGCTCGGGCAGCGACGTGACGGTCGAGAACGTCGGCATCAACCCGACGCGTGCCGGCTTGTACGAAACGTTGCGCGAGATGGGCGCCGCGCTCACGTTCGAGCACCAGCGCGTCACCGGCGGCGAGACCGTCGCCGACATCCGCGTCAGGGGCGGCGGCCTGAAGGGCGTCGATGTACCGCCGGAGCGCGCGCCGACGATGATCGACGAGTACCCGATCCTTGCCGTGGCCGCCTCTTGCGCCGAGGGCACCACGCGCATGCAGGGTGTCGCCGAGTTGCGCGCCAAGGAAAGTGACCGACTCGCCAGCGTGGCCGCCGGCCTGCAAGCCAACGGCGTGCGCTTCGACATCGGCCCCGACTTCCTGCACGTGCACGGCGGCAAGGTGCCGGGCGGCGGCCTGGTGGCGACGCACCTCGACCACCGCATCGCCATGGCGTTCATGGTGCTGGGGCTTGTCGCCCAGGCGCCGGTCGCGGTCGACGACGGCGCCCCGATCAACACCAGCTTCCCGGGTTTCGTCGCCCTGATGAACGGCCTCGGCGCCAGCATCGCGGCGGCGTAGCGCATGACGCAGCTGCGCGGATGCCGCGGTCAGCGCTCCTACCCCACGCAGTGGGGGGAGGTGGCCGAAGGCCGGAGGGGGAGCCAACGGGGTGCCTCCAATTGAGATATCGCGGGGGCTCCCCTCCGCCCCTTCGGGGCATCTCCCCAGCTTCGCTGGGGAGGATGTGTTTACGCGGTCCGCTTGCGTCGCAGACACGAATGCGTGCCCATGACGGCTGCCCGCCCCCTCGTCATCACCGTTGATGGCCCGTCGGCCGCTGGCAAGGGCACCCTGGCGCGGCGGCTGGCGGCGCATTACGGGCTGGCGCATCTCGATACCGGATCGCTCTATCGGGCCGTCGGACGCCGCGTGCTGCGCCAGGGCCGTGACCCCGCCGACGCAACATACGCCGCGGAAGTTGCCCGCGACCTACAACCGGTTGACCTGGAGGACTCGGAACTGCGCAGCGAGGCCGCCAGCCAGGCGGCCTCGGTGGTGGCCGCCATCGCGGCGGTGCGGACCAACCTGCTGGACTGGCAACGGCAGTTTGCCGCTCGCCCACCCGGCGGCCGGCCCGGCGCGGTACTCGACGGCCGCGACATCGGCACCGTGATCTGTCCCGACGCCGCCGCCAAACTGTTCGTCACGGCGGGCCTGGAGGCACGTGCCGAACGGCGTTTCCGGGAGTTGCAAGCGGCCGGGGCCAACCCTATAAGACGCGCCGTCCTGGACGAGATGGCGGCACGTGACCGGCGCGACAGCGAACGGGCCACGGCACCGCTGGCGCCGGCGCAAGACGCCTTCGTGATCGACACCAGCACGCTCGACGCCGATGCCGTGTTCGAACGTGCTGTCGCCTTCATCGACTCCAAGACACGCTCGCGCCGGGCCTGAAGCCGTCGGCGGCGCGAGCGGACCGGGTACCGGCGGCTGGACCGTGTGGCGTCGTTTGCTGCGCGGTCGGGGTGTCACCAGGCACTGGATCCGCCGGACGAACCGGCTGGCCGACGGGCTGTGACCCACGCCCGGGATCGTCGCTGAGGAGAAGCGATCGAATGGCAAGACGTTCCGCCCTGAGGGAGGCCGATCCCTCGACCGTCGATTTCGCCGCGATGCTCGATGAATCGCTGGGAAAATCGCAGGGCTTCGAAGGTGCGGTGATGCGCGGCATCATCGTCAACATCGTCGGCGACTTCGCGATCGTCGATGTCGGCCTCAAGTCGGAAGGCCGCGTTCCGCTGAAAGAGTTCAACGCCGGCGGCCAGTCCGCCGAGCTGCGCACCGGCGATAGCGTCGAGGTATTCGTCGAGCGCATGGAGAACCGCGACGGCGAGGCCATGCTGTCGCGCGAGAAGGCGCGCCGCGAGGAATCGTGGACGCTGCTGGAGAAATCCTTCCAGGACAACACGCGGGTCACCGGCACGATCTTCGGCCGGGTCAAGGGCGGCTTCACCGTCGACCTCAACGGCGCCGTCGCCTTCCTGCCGGGCAGCCAGGTCGATGTGCGCCCGGTGCGCGACGTCGGCCCGCTGATGGGCTCGCCGCAGCCGTTCCAGATCCTCAAGATGGACCGCCGCCGCGGCAACATCGTGGTGTCGCGCCGCGCCGTGCTCGAGGAGAGCCGCGCCGAGGACCGCAGCCGCCTGATGGGCCAGCTGAGCGAAGGCCAGGTGCTCGACGGCGTCGTGAAGAACATCACCGACTACGGCGCCTTCGTCGATCTCGGCGGCGTCGACGGCCTGCTGCATGTCACCGACATCGCCTGGAAGCGCATCAACCATCCGTCCGAGGCGCTGACCATCGGCCAGCAGGTCAAGGTGCAGGTGGTACGCTTCAATCCCGAGACGCAGCGCATCTCGCTCGGCATGAAGCAGCTGATGGCCGACCCGTGGGACGGCGCCGCCGCCAAGTATCCGGCCGGCGTCAAGGTCAAGGGCCGCGTCACCAACATCACCGACTACGGCGCCTTCGTCGAGCTGGAGCCGGGTGTCGAAGGCCTGGTGCACGTCTCGGAGATGAGCTGGACCAAGAAGAACGTGCACCCCGGCAAGATCGTCTCGACCTCGCAAGAGGTCGAAGTGATGGTGCTGGACGTCGACATGTCCAAGCGTCGTATCTCGCTGGGCCTGAAGCAGTGCCTCGACAATCCCTGGGACACGTTCGGCGACAAGTATCCGGCCGGCACCGAGCTCGAGGGCGAGGTGCGCAACATCACCGAGTTCGGCCTGTTCGTCGGTCTGCCCGGCGACATCGACGGCATGGTGCACCTGTCGGACCTGTCGTGGGACAAGCCGGGCGAGGACGCGATCCGCGACCACAAGAAGGGCGACGTCGTCAAGGTCAAGGTGCTCGACGTCGACACCGAGAAGGAGCGGATCTCGCTCGGCATCAAGCAGCTGCTCAACGATCCGTTCGAGAAGGCCGGCAACCTGAAGAAGGGCGAGGTGGTCACCGCGATCGTCGCCAGCATCCAGGAGAACGGCCTGGACGTGACGGTGGCCGACGGCGTGCCCGGCTTCATCCGCAAGACCGAGCTGGCCCGCGACCGCTCCGACCAGCGGCCCGATCGCTTCGCCGTCGGCGACAAGATCGACGCCAAGATCACCAACATCGACCGGGCATCGCGCCGCGTCGTGCTGTCGGTCAAGGCGCGCGAGGTCGACGAGGAGAAGCAGGCGATGGCCGACTACGGTTCGTCCGACTCCGGTGCCAGCCTCGGCGACATCCTCGGTGCCGCGTTGCGCAACCGCGCCAAGGAGCCCGGCGAGAAGTAGCCGACGAATCGACGCGACGCGTCAGGCGACTGGCCCGCAGGCGACTGCGGGCCGGTTCTTTTTCGACCAACCGGTGATATCGGCGTCAGGGCGGCGCGACGAGCTTGCCCGCCAGCGCGGTGAAGCGCTCCAGCAGCGCGTCGGTCGCCTCTTTGGATGGCCGCGGCGCGTACCAGGCGAACCACGACGCGCCGCGCTGATGCTGTGCGGCCTGCATGCCGACGGTGTCGGGCGCGACACCCCAGCTGCCGGTGTGCCAGGCGACGCGGGGCTCCGACCCGAACACCGTCGCGAACTGGCCAAACCCGTACCACACGGGCGTCCAACGGCCAGGCGCGCCCGTCGCCGCGTGGCGGCGTTGCGGGTCCAGTGCCACCGCCGTCAGCGCCGCGGTTCTTTCCGTGTGCGCCGGATCGCCGGCACGCGCCGACAGCAGGTCATGCAGGCGATCGCGCCGCAGGAAGGCGCCGTACGCCGCGCCGCTGAGGCTCCAGCCGCCGAACGACGAGAACGCGCGCCACGTGCGATCGAGCGCCGGGCCGTCGATACGCGACCATTCCAGCACCTCGCGGCCGCAGAACCGTTCGTAGCTCTCGCCGCTCGCCTGCTCGATCATCACGCCGAGCGTCAGGTAGCCGATGTTGGAGTAGCGGAACCCTTCGCCCGGCGCGGCGGCGAGAGGCCCGGTCAGAGTCGCGGCCAGCAGCTCGGCCGGGCTCGCTGTCGCCGGCGACTTGCTGGTCTGGAGCAGTTCGACCGCGGCCGGCGTCATCAGGTCCCGCGGCGCCGGCGAGAATCCGGCGCGATGCGTCAGCAACTGCTCGACGGTGGCATCCTTGATGCGTGGATCGGCGGGCTCGCCGTGCTGCCGGAAGAACGGCGCCAGCACCGCGCCGACCCGGCTGTCGAGCTGCAACTTCCCGTCGGCGACCAGCACGGCGATGCAGCGAGCAGTGATCGCCTTGCTGAGGCTCGCCAGCAGCAGGCGCTGCGTCGGATCCTGCCCGCCATAGCCGCGCTCGAACACCTGCCGATCCTTGAGGCCGATGACGAGCGCGCCCTTCTCAACGCTGTGCTCCTTCATCCAGTCGCGGAACACCGTGTCGAAGGCGACGACACTGACGGCAGGTGCGGCGGACGGAGTCTGCCCGACCGCCGACGCGGGGCCAAAGGCCAGCGCCAGGATGGACGCCGTGACAAAGCGGCGATCCACCGCTCGCCTCAGCTGCCCGCCACGCGCCGGGTTTGCCCGACCCAGAACGGTTCGCGCAGCTCCTTGCGCTTGATCTTGCCGACCGGCGTCTTGGGCAGCGGCTCGGCGCGCAGGATCACCTTGCCGGGGCGCTTGTAGTTGCCCAGTTGCGTGCCGCAGAGCTCGATCAGCTCGGCCTCGCCGACCGTGGCGCCCGCTTTGACCGTGCATACCGCGCAGGGCGTCTCGCCCCAGCGCTCGTGCGGGATGCCGAACACCGCCGCCTCGACTACGTCGGGGTGGCCGCAGAGCACGTTCTCCAGCTCGGCCGGATAGATGTTGAAGCCGCCCGACACGATCATGTCGCCGGCGCGGTCGATCATGTAGAGATAGCCGTTGGCGTCGAGGTAGCCGACGTCGCCGGTCTTCACCCAGCCGTCGATCATGCGCTCGGCGGTCGCCTTGGGGTCGTTCCAGAAGCCGGTCATCTGGCCGTCGGCCTTGGCGACGATCTCGCCCGGTGTGCCGGCCGGCACCGGCTTGTTGTCCTCGTCCCAAATCTGCAGCTCGGCGAAGGGCAGCGGCAGGCCGCAGGCGCGCAGCGGCGTCGAGCCGGGCACGTCCTTGGCGAACCACTGCGCCGGTCCCATCATGGCGATCGGCAGCACCTCGGTCTGGCCGTAGCCCTGGTGCATCGCCTTGCCGAAGATTTCGTAGGCCTTGAGCGCCGTGTCGTCGGCGATCGGGGCCGCCGCCACCATCATACACTTCATGTGGGGGAAGCGGCGCTGCTCGATGCCCGGCACGCGGTTGATGGCGTTAAGCATGGTCGGCACCATGAACATGTAGCCGATGCGCTCACGCTCGAAGAGCTCGACCACCGCCGCCGGATCGAAGCGGTCCATCATCACGTTGCGGCCGCCCGACAGCCAGATCGGCACGAACAGATAGCCCGAGCCATGGCTGATCGGGCCGATATGCAGGCAAGCATCGCCCGGCTCGACCGGCGGGTGCAGGTAGAACCAGTCGCGGCCGGCCGCCAGCCAGGCGCGGTGCGAGTAGGCGACGCCCTTGCTCTTGCCCGTCGTGCCGCCGGTGTGGCGGATGATGTAGTTGTCGTCGGGTGCGATGCGGGGGTCGGGATCGGTATCGGACTGGCGGACCAGCCAGGCCTCGTAGCCGGCGCCGCGCACCAGGACATGCTTCAGCTCGGGCAGCTCGGCCTGCAGGCCCTCGATCTCGGGCAGGTACTTCTCGTCGATCACCAGGGCGCGGCAGCCGGTGTGGCCCATCATGTGCAGGTGTGACTCGCGCGCGTTGCGCGGATAAAGCGGCACGCGCACCAGGTTGGCGATCGCGGCGCCGAGGAAGATATCCGACGACTCCAGCCGGTTGTCCTCCAGCACCGCCACCCGCTCCTGTGGCTTGAGGCCTAGCGCCAGCAGCGCGTTCGCCAGCCGCACGCCGCGCGTCCAGGCCTCGGCGAAGCTCAGCCGCCGCTCGCCCATGACGATCGCCTCGCGCTGCGCGAAGTAGCCGGCGGCGCTGCGCATCTGGGTGCGGACGTCCATGGCGGGCCCTCCCGATCGGTCGCGTTTTGCACGAGTCTCGGCGTCGTGCCCGACGAGTCAAGCGCCGCACCGTTGCGGCTGCAACGGCGGGCGGTTTCTGTCACCTTAGGCGGTGAGGAGCGAGAGCCATGCACGACATCATGCTGTTGACCCGGGCCTTCGTCTTCGCCGCCGACAAGCACGCGCATCAGCGGCGCAAGGGCGAGGCCGGCGAACCGTACGTCAACCACCTGGCCGAGGTGGCGCACCTGCTGGCGGTGGCGGTCGAGGGTCGTGACGCCAACCTGATCGCCGCCGGCCTGCTGCACGACACGCTGGAGGACACCGACACCACCCGCGACGAGCTCGCCGCCACCTTCAACGAAGACATCGCGGCGCTGGTCAGCGCCGTCACCGACGACAAGACCCTGCCCAAGCAGGAGCGCAAGCGCCTGCAGGTCGAGCGCGCCCCGCACAAGAGCGATCGTGCCAAGATGCTGAAGCTGGCCGACAAGACCTCCAACCTGCGTGGCATCGTCGCCAGCCCGCCGGCGGGCTGGTCGGTCGAGCGCCGGCTGGATTATGTCGCCTGGGGCCGCGCTGTCGCCGCCGGCCTGCGGGGCGTGCACGCCGATCTGGAGGCCGAGTTCGACGCGGCGGCCCAGGCGGCCGAGCGGGCACTGCGGAACAGCCCGTGAACTTATGGGTGCCGGCCGGCCGCCGGCCATTTCTGTGGGTTGGGTCCGGTAAAAAAACTTCACGTGCTGGGAATGTATGTTTTTGGTGAGTGTTCACTCATAAAAGGGAGAACGCCACCATGCCTTATGAACGGCCGCCCAGCGCGGGAACCCAACCGGGGACCAAGTCCCTGGACGAACTCAAAGTCTACAAGCCATCCGCCGCCACGATCGCCAGCATCCACACCATCGGACGCCGGCCCGACGGTCAGCTTGAATCGCTTGCCGACGTGGCCCGGCTGGCTGGCCAGGACTTCTGGCGCTACATCGACTTCATCTTTCCCGGCTGCAACAAGACGCCGGACTGCGTGAACTGGTTCCTGAGCCATCGCTACGGCTGCCCGCCGACGGTCGACGGCAAGAACCGCCGCTTCGTCGGCGGCGAGAAGCTGCCGCTGCCCAAGCTCGACTGGAAGGACGCCAAGCCCAACGATCCGCCGCCGGCGGCTTCCCGACCCGGCTTCTACAACCGTGATGCCGCGACGCGCTACGCCAAGCGCTGGGCATTGGGCAGCAATCCCACCTATCCGGAAACCCACAACGGCAGCGACTGCTCCAGCTTTGTGTCGCAATCCCTGTTGGCCGGCGGCTGGCAGATGGTCGGCGAGGGCACGGTGTGGGACTACAACGATCCCCGCGTCTGGTGGTATGGCAAGGTGACGAAGGAAGAGTACGAGTCACTGCCCAACGACGTCATCGATTTCATCAAGGGCGTTGTCGGCGCCGATCTGCCGCAATCGGAGCGCTATCGCTACAGCCAGTCGTGGGCCGGCGCCAACAATCTCGCGACGTTCCTTCGCCTGTCGCGGCGCGGCCATGAGCGGGCCACGTTCAAGGAACTGCAGCCCGGCGACGTGATCATGGAGTACGACCGCGACAAGGGCTATTTCAGCCACGCCATGTTCGTGGTCGGCCGCAAGCCAGACGACCTGCAATACGCGCAGCACACTGACAACGCCATCCGCTGGTTCTCGGAACGGCATCCCAACGGCCGACACCGGCAGTTTCCGAACAAGGAGTTCCGGTTTTTCAAGATCAATGACCGCCTGAACTGAAGGGCCGACCCGGCGCCTCGCATGCGGCATTGACAGGCGCGGCTGACGGCGTGTCTTTCGCAGCATCGCTGTCGTCCGGGTTCGCGTGTCCTTCGATCTGCTGTCGCAAATCTTCGCCATCGTCGCGCCGGTGCTGCTGGTCACCGGCATCGGCTATGTCTGGGGTCGCCTGAAGCGGCCGTTCGATCCCGGCATCACCACGGCGCTGGTCTCGGGCATCGCCGCGCCCTGCCTGATCTTCCACGCCCTGACCCGCCTGCAGGTGTCGGCGGTGGCGCTCGGGCAACTGGCCGGCGCCGCGATCGCCTGCTACGTCGCCATGGGCCTGCTGGGCTGGACGGTGCTGCGGCTGGCCCGGCTGCCGGCACACTCCTACCTGCCGGCGCTGATGTTCCCCAACGGCGGCAATGTCGGCCTGCCGCTGTGCTTTCTCGCCTTCGGCGCCGAGGGCCTGGCGTTGGGCATCGCCTGGTTCGCGGTCGGCGCCTTGGGGCAGTTCACCGTCGGCATCACCATCGCCGCCGGCACCGCTTCGCCCGGCGCGCTGCTGCGCCAGCCGCTGATCTATACGCTGGTGCTGGCTTTCGCCTTCATCCTGGCCGGCACGGCGCCGCCGGTCTGGCTGGCGCGCACCACCGAGATCCTGGGCGGCATGCTGATCCCGCTGATGCTGCTGTCGCTCGGCGTGTCGCTGGCGACCTTGAAGGTGACACGGCCGGGGCGCGCCGCGGCGCTGTCGGCGTTGCGGCTGGCCGGCGGCTTCGCCGTCGGGCTGGCGGTCGCCTGGGCGTTCGGGCTGAGCGGCGCGGCGCGCGGCGTGCTGATCATCCAGTCGACCATGCCGGTGGCGATCTTCAACTATATCTTCGCGTTGCAGTACAAGCGCGAACCGGCCGAC
>DATFGV010000627.1:0-4969 GCA_035249115.1 Vineibacter sp. | reverse complement strand
GCGCCTGCATCGCCGCCAAGGTCAGCAACGCGAACTCGATGGAGTTGCCGCTCAGGATCATTACCGGCGCGTCCGGCCCGAAGCCGCGGTCGAGCAACGCCTGGGTGATGGAATCGACCTGCGCCTTGGCCTGGGCGTAGGTCAGCTTCAGCCACTGCCGCTCGGCACCGCGCCGCTGTGCCAGCCAGATCCGATCCGGCGCCTCCTGCGCCCATCGGGCAAGCAGCGCCGGGATGTGGCGCTCGTAGGCTTGCAGCTTGTAGCGCGAGCGCAACACCATGGCGCCGTCGCCTCGCCGCTCCAGCTCGACGTCGCGCGGCAGGAAATCGATTGGCTTGAAGGGTGCCTGTTCGGGCGCGGTGGCGTTGCTGACGGTGTCCACGTGGGCGTCCTCCAGATTTGCTTGCGATGTTGGTCGCATGTCACATGCGCCGCAACGCATCTTCAAGCGCCATCACCGCACCCCGAAAGAGAAACGCATTTCGTGGCGCGGCCCGCTTTCCGGCGGGACGAAACCCCGTTTCGCGAACCGGATCGAGGGGCCTTATCTGCGAAAATGACCGTTCATCAGGGCCGCCGAACCGCCTAAAGTCCCGGCCGGCGAGACAGAGGCATTGGCCGGGGCCCGTCCATCGGGGGCGGGCCAGGTGGCGTCGGCCGGACGCGCCAGAACAGGAGACGACGATGGACTTCGAATACTCGGACCGCACCAAGGACCTGCTGGAGAAGCTCGGCAAGTTCATGGACGAAGTGATCTACCCGGCGGAGCAGGTCTACGAAGAGCACCTGAACAACGCCAAGGACCGCTGGCAGCCGGTGCCCGTCCTGGAGGACTGCAAGAAGGAAGCCAAGAAGCGCGGCTTGTGGAACATGTTCCTGCCGGTCGATCGCGAGACCGGCGACGCGCACGGCACGATGGGTCTGAGCAACCTCGACTACGCGCCGATCTGCGAAATGCTCGGCCGCTCCTCGATCGCCTCGGAGGCGGTGAACTGTTCGGCGCCCGACACCGGCAACATGGAGGTGTTCGCGCGCTACGCCTCGCCGGCGCTGAAGGAGAAGTGGCTGAAGCCACTGCTCAACGGCGAGATCCGCTCATGCTTCGCCATGACGGAACCGGCGGTGGCGTCGTCCGACGCGCGCAACATTGAATCGCGCATCGAGAGCGACGGCGACAATTATGTGATCAACGGCCGAAAGTGGTGGTCGTCGGGCATGGGCGATCCGCGCTGCAAGGTCATCATCTTCATGGGCAAGAGCGACCCCAACGCCCCGGCCTACCGGCAGCAGTCAATGATCGTCGTGCCGCGCGACACGCCCGGGATCAAGATCGCCCGCATGCAGTACGTGTTCGGCTACGACGACGCGCCGCACGGCCATGCCGAGGTGGTGTACGACAACGTGCGGGTGCCGAAGGAGAACATCCTGCTCGGCGAAGGCCGCGGCTTCGAGATCGCCCAGGGCCGCCTTGGGCCGGGCCGCATCCATCACTGCATGCGCGCCATCGGCGTCGCCGAGCGGGCGCTGGAGATGGCGATCAAGCGCGCCAAGAGCCGCGTCGCCTTCGGTCAGCGGGTGTCGGAGATGGGCGTCACCAAGGCGCATGTCGCCGACATGCGCATGGAGATCGACATGGCCCGCCTGCTGGTGCTCAAGGCGGCCTGGGCGATGGACAAGTACGGCAACAAGGTGGCCCGTCAGCAGATCGCCATGATCAAGGTGGCGGTGCCCAACATCAGCACCAAGGTGGTCGATCGCTGCCTGCAGCTGCATGGCGGTGCCGGCGTCAGCCAGGTCTTCAAGCTGGCCAGCATGTACGCCCACCAGCGCACGCTGCGCCTGGCTGACGGCCCGGACGAGGCACACCGCGACCAGATCGGTCGCCTGGAGATCGCCAAATACAACTGAGCGATGGGCTGTTGCGCAACGGAAGGGCCGCCCGAGGGCGGCCCTTTTTGCTTCACCTCAACGTCCTTTGTTCAAAGGCCTCATCCTGAGGAGCCGGCGCAGCCGGTGTCTCGAAGGATGGGCAACAGACAAGATCGCGAGACTTTGCCGTCGATACAGCGTGCGAGAGCCCACCCTTCGAGACGGCCGCTGCGCGGCCTCCTCAGGGTGAGGCGAGGATGACGTGAGATCGCCCGTTCATCGATCGCCCGCCCGCAGGAGCGTGCGCCAGCCGGCGCCGGCGGGATCGCGCATTAGGGCAACGACGAGATCGAACGTCATCGTGACCCGCTCGGACTCCTCGTAGGTCGCCCAGTGCAGCAGGCCGGCGCCGGTAGGGGTGCCATTGCGTACGAAGGCGCTCCAGCCGGTGCGCATCGCATGGCCGACATGCGCGTAGTCGGCATTGCTGACGCCGTGCAACATCGGCGCCTCATGCCAGGCGGCACGGTCGCCGAACAGGAATGGCAACTCGCAGCAATGGCAGGCGCCGAGGTCAGCGGACGGCGCCGGGCCGTTGAACTGGTAGACGAAGGCGGCGCGGCCGGCCCGCGCCTGATGCCGGGCCAACGCCAGCGCCGGCGCGATGAAGCGGCGGATTGTGGCCGCGTCGGCGTGCATTGCGCCGGCGCCGCGCCAGCCGCGCATCGCCTCATGC
Source organism: Vineibacter sp. (assembly GCA_035249115.1). Classification (GTDB taxonomy): domain Bacteria; phylum Pseudomonadota; class Alphaproteobacteria; order Reyranellales; family Reyranellaceae; genus Vineibacter. The sequence continues at coordinate 2,364 of DATFGV010000627.1, read as the reverse complement.
TCGGCCATCAGGCCGTTGGCGAGATTGCCGAACTCCGTTTCAAGCTGTGATCGCAACTGCTCACGGGTCATCGACGCGAAGGCCGGCTCAATCGCCGAGAACACGCTGCATTCCTCGCGCGTGTAGCCGATGATCATGTCGCACCACGCGGCGGCACCCGCGGCCGTCAGCTGGAGCAACGGCGCGCTCAGCAGCTCGCCGTCGAGGCAGGGCACGAAGGGCGGCGTCGAGTCGCCGGGGCCGCGCGACAACTGCCGTGCCACCGCCGGTGCTGCAGCAAGCAGGCGATCAACCGGCACGTTGCGCAGCGACTCGGCATCGGGCGGCACGCCCAGTGCCGCGGCGAACAGGCGGCCGCGCTCTTCAGCCTTGGCCAGTGGCTCCGGCTCGAGACCGTAGGGACCGCTTTGCAGGATGGCGCGACGGAACAGGCCGCGCGCCTGCGGCGCCACGACCAGCGCCAGCGCCGCGAAAGCGCCGGCCGACTGGCCGGCAATGCAGACGCCATCCGGATCGCCACCGAACGCTGCGATGCACTGCTGCACCCAGCGCAGCGCCGCGAGCTGGTCATGCAGGCCGAGATTGCCGTCACTGATCCCGGGCAGCCGCAGATAGCCCAACGCACCTAGCCGGCTGTTGACCGACACGACCACCATCCGTCCAGCACGGGCCAGCGTCGCACCGGAATACCACGGCAGCGAGCCGGCGCCGCTCATGAAGGCGCCGCCGTGCAACCACACCAGTACCGGCACTTTTTCGCTGCCGAGCTCGGCCGGGGCCCAGATCGTCAGGCTGAAGCAGTCCTCGCCCTGGATGCCGCCACTGGGGCCCATCGCGATGGCCAGACGCGACGGCAGCTGCGGCGGAATCGGCCCGTCGCTGCCGGCGTCAATGGTCGCGTCGGGCGGCGCCAATGGTACCGGCCGCGCGAAGCGGCGCGGTCCGACCGGCGGCTGCGCATAGCGCACGCCGCGGAACACGTTGAGATCGCCGTCGCGGCGCCCGACGAACCGGCCGAACGGCGTGGTCGCTACCGGTTCTGTTACCGTCATGCGCGCGCCCCGTCTGGTCCGAGGGCGTGTCGGCGCAGGCCGGCGACGAGGGCGAAGTAGTCGGGATCGTCGGCGTCGATCAGGCCGTGGCGCACGAAGAAGTCGATCAGCACCAGGTTGCAGTTGTATTTGAAGTCGAGGCTGTCGCGCACCCGCGCCATGACGTCGCCGGCCGGCCAAAGCTCGAAGGACTCGACTTCGCCGTCGCTGCCGCGACAGACGAAATCGGCAGGCAGCTCCAGGTCGAACACGTACTGTACGTCGGGCTTCAGCTCCATGCCGGACTGGTAGCAGTAGGTGATGGCACCGACCGCCACGGCGCGGCGCGCCAACTCGGGCGGGATCGAGGCCTCCTCGCCGCACTCCTTGACCACGTTGTCCATCAGGCCGATGCCCTCGGGCTGGCCGCCGGCGACGGTGTTGTCGAGCAGGCCCGGATAGGTCGCCTTGTCGCGCGCCCGGCGCGGCACCCAGATGTAGAGCCCGTCGCGGCGACGCACGTAGCCGGTCAGGTGCACGCCAAAGGCGCGGATGCCGAAATACGGCACGGCGGCGCGTTCCATCGCCATCAGCGCCGGCAGCTTCAGGTCCGGGGTCACGGGGTAGCGCTCGCCGCGCCAGCCGGCGAACCAGCCGTCACGCCGCAGGTCCTCCAGGAAGGCCGCCACTTCCGTCGAGCGGTCCTCCGGTGTGGCCAGATCGTCCGACAGGCGAAAACCGCTGGCGGTGCGCACGAACAGGTCCGGTCGTCCACCCAGCACCGCCGAGAAATCACCGTGCACCCAACCGGCCCGCGTCTCGCCGATGAACCAGGGGCGGAACTGCGACAGGTCGTGCGCATTGCAGCGCGCGATGTGGTCGAGAAACGACATGGACGGCTTATAGCAACCCCGCCCCGTCTCCCGAAGCGTACTTCTTACAAACCTGCCGCCGGTGGTGGAATGCGTGCGTCGCGAAGCGCGGTGCGGCGCACCTTGCCGGCGTCGTCGCGCAGGAAGTCGGTCACGAACTCGAAGCTGCGCGGGATCTTGTAGCGCACCAGTCGTGACTCGAGCCAGGCGCGCAGCTCGTCGGCACTCACGCGGCTTTGCGCGTCTTCATTGAGCTGCACCAGCGCGTGCACGCGATGCCCGAGGTCATCGTCGGGCAGGCCGATCACGACGCTGGAGCTGATTTGCGGGTGTGCATCCAGGACGGCCTCGACCTCGGCCGGGTAGATGTTGGCGCCGCCTGAGACGATCAGGTCGGTACGACGGTCGACGATGTAGAGATAGTTGTCGGCGTCGAGATAGCCGAGGTCGCCGATCGATTC
>DATFGV010000626.1:0-26745 GCA_035249115.1 Vineibacter sp. | reverse complement strand
CGTGGCGCTGATCCTGATGATGATCGGCATCTACGGCCTGATGTTCGAGTTCATGCATCCCGGCGCCATCTATCCCGGGACCATCGGCGCCATCTCGCTGCTCGTCGGGATGTACGCGCTGGCAGCGCTACCTGTGAATATCGCCGGCCTGGCGCTGATCGGGCTGGGGATCGCGCTGATGGTGGCCGAGGCCTTCACGCCGTCGCTGGGGGCGCTCGGCATCGGCGGCGCGATCTCGTTCGCGCTGGGCGCCGCGATCCTGATCGACACCGACGTGCCGGAGTTCGAGATCGGCTGGCCGGTGATCGCCGGCGTGGCGTTGGCCGGCCTCGCCTTCGCCCTGGTGGTCGGGCGTTTGGCTGTTGGCGCCTGGCGCCGGACGGTGGTGACGGGCCGCGAGCAGATGATCGGTGGCCAAGGCAAGGTGGTCGACTGGCGGGCCGCCTCGGGTCACATCCAAATTCACGGTGAACGCTGGCAGGCGGTGTCATCGGCGGCGCTGGCGCCGGGCCAGATGGTGCGGGTCACGGCGCTGGATGGCCTTACACTGCGAGTCGAGCCAGACGGTAGCGCCAAGTAGGCCGGCGCGAGCGCGACGGACAAGGAGAAGGCGATGACCATGCCGTGGACCCAAGTCGTCTTCTATCTGCTGCCGCTGGCGCTGCTGATCGCCTTCCTGGCGACGGCCATCAAGATCCTGCGCGAGTACGAGCGCGGCGTCATCTTCACCCTGGGCCGCTTCACCGGCGTCAAGGGACCGGGGCTGATCATCCTGATCCCGCTGGTGCAGCAGATGGTGCGCACGGACCTGCGCACCGTGGTGCTCGACGTACCCAGCCAGGACGTGATCACGCGCGACAACGTCTCGGTCAAGGTCAACGCCGTGATCTACTTCCGGATCGTCGAGCCGGACAAGGCGATCATCCAGGTCGCCGATTTCCTGCAGGCCACCGGCCAGCTGGCGCAGACCACGCTCCGCTCGGTGCTGGGCAAGCACGATCTCGACGAACTGCTGAGCGAGCGCGACAGGCTCAACGACGACATCCAGGGTATCCTCGATTCCCAGACCGACGCCTGGGGCATCAAGGTCTCGAACGTCGAGATCAAGCACGTCGACATCAACGACAGCATGGTGCGGGTGATCGCCCGCCAGGCCGAGGCCGAGCGCGAGCGGCGCGCCAAGGTGATCCACGCCGAGGGTGAGCAGCAGGCGGCCGAGAAGTTGCTGGAGGCGGCGCGCATCCTGAGCGCCCAGCCCGAGGCCATGCAGCTGCGGTATCTCGGTACGCTCAGCGCGATCTCGACCCAGAACAGCTCGACCATCGTCTTTCCGGTGCCGATGGACATCGGCCGCTTCTTCAGCCAGCTGGCGCACAAGCCGGCGGAATGAGACCAAGGGTCCTCAGGCGCAGGACCAAGGATTTCACATGCTCCGACACAGTCACTGTGAAATGAATCGCCGGTGGCTCCAATTATTTCAAGATACCATAGTGAAATGAAATAATATTTCGATGCCTTTGACTCGCGTTTAGAGCGCTCTGGAGGGCCTCTCTTCTGGAACGGGGTGGAGCACACCGATCCGCCGTACCATGATGCACGGGCATCCTGGGGGCCTTGGCGGGCCTGTTTTCGGGCGAGGTAGGGCAGCCTGTTTTCGCCACCGTCCGGCATGCCCGAGGACGAACACCCTTACCATTTTCACCCTAAAGGCGGTGGGGTCTTGGGTGGTCCCTGTGGCGGTGGCGCTAACCCGGCGGACCTACCGGTGGCGATAGCCGGTCTGGGCAAAGGTCAGTGGTTTGCCTTGCCGCTCGGCAACGACTCCACTGCCGGCCTCGATGGCGCCGATTTCCGTGACTGGCACGCCTGCCGCCGTCGCGGCAGCGGCAATAGCGGCGCGCTTGTCTGACGGCACGGTGACCAGCAGCTCGTAGTCGTCGCCGCCGGTCAGCACGGTCTCAAGCAGTTCGGGCTGTTTGGCGAGCACCGACCGCGCCGCCGCCGACAAGGGCACCTTTTCGGCGTCGATCACGGCCCGTATGCCGGAGCGCGCGGCGACGTGGCCAAGATCGCCAATCAGGCCATCCGAGATGTCCATGCAGGCGCTGGCGACGCCGGCCAGGCGCTGGCCTAGCGCCAGTCGCGGCTGGGGCAGCAGATAGCGGTCGGCCAGATAGGCGCGTTCGTTGGCCGTCGCCGCCGGCAGGTGGCCGGTGTCGGCCAACAGGCCAAGCGCACCGTCGCCGATCGTGCCGCTGACGAACACGCGATCACCGGATCGCGCACCGCCACGCCCCAGGACCACGTCCGCCGGCGCGAGGCCCATTGCGGTGATGAACACGGTAACCGCGCCGGGAGTCGACGTGGTGTCACCGCCGCAGAGCGAGATGCCGTAAGTCGCCTGGTCGGCCGCCAGCCCGCCACAGAAAGCCTCGAGCCAGGCATCGTCGATATCGTCGGACAATGCCAACGCCAGCTGATAGGCCAGCGGCCGAGCGCCGGCCGCCGCCAGGTCGGAGAGATTGACGCGCAACGCCTTGCGCGCGACCAGGCCGGGATTGTGCGTCGGCAGGAAATGCACGCCACCGACGATGGCGTCGGTCTTCACCACCAGCTCCTGACCGGGCGGCACGGCGATGCGGGCTGTATCGTCACCCAGGTCGAACGCGCCGGCGAAGCCGGCCGCCAGCGGCCGTAGCATCTTTGCAATGAACTCAAACTCGCCCAGGCGTCTGGCGGTCGCCATGGCGATCAGGCGCCCTTCGGCGCCGCCTCGCCTGCCGGGCCGTCGCCACCCTGATCGTCGAATTCCTCGGGCCGCAACTGGCGACCGACGCGGTCGAGCACGGAAGTCACGAAACCCGGTTCGTTGCCCTGGTAGAACTGGCCGGCGATGACGGCGTATTCCGACAGGATCACCCGCGCCGGCACGTCGCGGCGCGCTTTCATCTCGTGTATCCCGGTCATCAGCACGGCCCGCATCAGGCGATCGAGCCGCGCCAGGCTCCAGTCACGGGCCAGCGCGCCTTCAACCAGGCCGCCGAGCACCGCGCGGTCCGCCTCGACACCGCGCACCAGCGCCGTAAAGAACGGCCGGTCGGCGTCGCGTGCCATGCCGGCGTCACCGCCCTCCGCGGTCCGGAAGCGCAGGAACTGGTCGACAATGTCGCCCGCCGAGTCGTCGCCCTGCAGCAGCTGGAAGACGGCCTGCACCGCCGACAGCCGCGCCTTGCCGCGGGCGCTGATCGGCGCGCTACCGGCACTGCGCGCGACAGCCGTCACGGCGACACCCGAAGGCGCTGCCGAAGGGCCATCATGCTGAGCGCCGCATACGCGGCATCGGCACCCTTGTCGCCTTCGCCGCGCCGCGCCCGGGCCCAGGCCTGCGCCTCGTTCTCGACCGTCAGGATGCCGTAGCCGATCGCAAGACGTCGCTCCACCGTAAGATCCATCAGGCCGCGGGCGCTCTCGCCGCAGACATAGTCGTAGTGCGAGGTCTCGCCGCGGATGACGCAGCCGAGGGCGATGAAGCCATGGTATCGGCCGCTGTCAGCGGCCATGGCGATGGCGCCGGGAATCTCGAAGGCGCCGGGCACCGGCTGGCGCTCGCCAATGGCCTTGTGGCGTGCCAGTTCCGCCAGCGCACCGGCCGCCATCTCGTCGGCCAGCGCCTCGTAGAACCGGGCCTCGACGATCAGTACGCGCGCGGCCGGAGGCAGCGGCGAGACGAGAGGTCGTGCGCCGCGTTGTGCCTCGGCCATCGACCTAGCCCTCCCCGCCCAGCGTCGGGATCGGCCGCTGTCCGACGATACGCAGTGAGAAGCCGCCGAGGCCGACCACGTTCTTCTTGGTATTGGTCAGCAGGATCATCTGGCGCACGCCAAGGTCGATCAGGATCTGGGCGCCGACGCCGTAGTCGCGCAACTCGCCGGTGGGTGGCTCGACCTTCTCGCCGGCGTGCCGCTTGCTGAGCGCCATCTGCACGGCGAGCGGCTCGCGGATCAGCACGATGATGCCGCGCCCCTCTTCGGCGATCAGACGCATGGCGTTTTCGATCTCGCCGCCGCGACCGGGCAACTTCTCGCCGAGCGCGTCGGCGAACAGGTTCATGGCGTGCACCCGCACCAGCACGGGTTCACCACTGGCGACGTCGCCCTTGACCAGCGCCACATGCTGCGCCTTGGTCGCCTTGTTCATATAGACGATGGTGCGGAACTCGCCGCCGTAGCGGCTGTCGACCGTCGCCTCGCTGACGCGCCGCACGATGGAGTCGTACTTGCGCCGGTAGGCGATCAGGTCGGCGATGGTGCCGATCTTCAGTCCGTGCAGCTGGGCGAAGCGGATCAGGTCGTCGCGGCGCGCCATGGTGCCGTCGTCGTTCATGATCTCGCAGATCACACCCGCCGGCTGCAGCCCGGCCAGCCGGGCCAGGTCGACCGCCGCCTCGGTGTGGCCGGTGCGCTCCAGCACGCCGCCTTCGCGCGCCATCAACGGAAACACATGGCCGGGTGTCACGATATCGCGCGGGCCGCTGCTAGGGTCGATGGCCACCGCGATGGTGCGGGCGCGGTCGGCGGCGGAGATGCCGGTCGTGACGCCGTCCCGCGCTTCGATCGACACGGTGAACGCCGTGCCGTGACGGCTCTCGTTGTCGCGGGCCATCAACGGCAGGCCGAGCTGCTCGCAGCGCTCGCGTGGCATGGCGAGGCAGATCAATCCCCGGCCGTAGCGGGCCATGAAATTGATCGCCTCGGCGTTCGCCATCTGGGCCGGAATGACCAGGTCGCCCTCGTTCTCCCGGTCCTCGTCGTCGACCAGCACGAACATGCGGCCGCGGCGCGCCTCCTCGATCAGCTCCTCGGCCGGCGCCTTCATTTCCTGGAAGGTCACCCGCCAGGGTTCCCTCTCCACCACGCTCATTGACGCGTCCTTTCCAACAATCGCGCAACGTACCGCGCCAGCATGTCCGCCTCAAGGTTGACCGGATCGCCCGGCCGGGCACCGCCGAACGTCGTCTCGGCCTGGGTGTGCGGGATGATGTTGACGCCAAAGCGCGCGCCCGAGACCTCATTGACGGTCAGCGACACGCCGTCGATGGCGATCGAGCCTTTCGGCGCGACGAAACCGGCCAGCGCCTGGGGCACCTCGAACAGGAAACGGACGCTGCCGCCCTCCGGCGTGGTCGACACGATGTGGCCGACGCCATCGACATGGCCGTAGACCAGATGCCCGCCCAACTCGTCGCCCAGCTTCAGCGAGCGCTCCAGGTTGATCCGCCGCCCGACCTTCCATTGGCCCAGGGTGGTCTTGGCGAGGCTCTCTCCTGAGACGTCGACGGTGAACCAGCCGCGCCCGGCCGATTGGCCCTTGCTGGTGACGGTCAGGCAGCAGCCGGAACAGCAGATCGAGGCGCCCAGCGCGACTGATGCCATGTCATAGCGGGTGGCGATTGTAAAACGCAGGTCGCCGGCGCTGCTACCGGGGATGACCTCAGTCACCTCGCCCAGGTCCGTGACTATGCCTGTGAACATGCGCCAGACCCTAGGCGCGACGGGTCCAGGTTTCCAGCACATCGTCGCCGGCTTCCGCCAGCGATAGCCGGTCAAATCGCCGCGCTAAGGCGAGCTTCTCCAGGCCCATGGCGGCGATTCCCGGCACACCGTCGCCGCCGATAACGACGCCGGCGTGGAAGACCGACAGTCGATCGACCAGCTCGGCGGACAGCAGCGCCGCCGCCAGGGCGCCACCGCCTTCGACAAGGACGCGCGTCAGTCCCGTACCGCCCAGCGCCTGAAACAGCGCCGCCGGATCAATCCGCCGATCGGGCCCGCGCGGCAGGCGTTGGACCACGATTCCCAGCGCCTCCAGTGCCGCGACAGGTGCGGCCGGCGCATCGTCGGCGCACATCAGCCAAACCGGCACGGTGCGCGCCGATCGCGCCAGGTCCGACGCGGCGGGCAGGCGCGCGTCGCTGTCCACTACGATGCGGATCGGTGACCGCCCCTCCAGGCCCGGCAGGCGGCAAGTCAGGGCCGGATCGTCGGCAAGCGCCGTGCCGATGCCGACCATAATGGCATCGTGCGTGGCGCGCAGCAGGTGGCCGCGGGCGCGCGCCGCTTCGCCGGTGATCCATTTGCTATCGCCCGATACGGTCGCGATGCGTCCATCGAGCGATGTCGCCAGCTTCAAGGTGACCAAGGGTCGGCCGGTGCGCACGCGGCAGAAGAAGCCAGCGTTGATCTCGTCGGCTTCAGCTCGGCCGACGCCTTGCGCCACGATGATGCCAGCGGCGCGCAAGATCGCATTGCCCTTCCCGGATACGCGCGCGTCGGGGTCGACGGTCGCGATGACGGCGCGCTGGATGCCGGCGGCCACCAACGCCTCGGCGCAGGGCGGCGTGCGTCCATGATGGGCGCAGGGCTCCAGCGTTACATAAGCGGTGCTGCCCCGGACATCGATGCCGCTGGCGCGGGCCGCGTCAACCGCCGCTGCTTCGGCGTGTGGTCGTCCGCCACGCGCGGTGCGGCCACGCGCCAACGCAACGTCGTCCTTTACCAGTACGCATCCGACCGTTGGGTTGGGCCAGGTCTCGCCCACGCCGCGTCGTGCCAGCGCCAGCGCGCCGGCCATCCAGTCGGCGTCGGTTCGCGAGGCGAGTCTGTCGTGCTGCATGACTCCACCCCTGCCCGACGGGGGAGAGGCTTGATCTCCTACTCCCGCACGACCTCGCTGAGGTCGCTGACGAAATCCTCAAAGTCCTTGGCCTCGCGGAAATTCTTGTAGACCGAGGCGAAGCGCACATAGGCGACCGGGTCGAGCGCGCGCAGCGCATCCATGACCAGCTCGCCGATCTGGGTCGACTGGATCTCGCTCTCGCCCGAGCTTTCCAGGCGGCGCACGATGCCGTTGACCACCCGCTCGATCCGCTCCGGATCGACCGGCCGCTTGCGGCAGGCGATGGTGATCGAGCGCGCCAGCTTGTCGCGGTCGAACTGGACCCGCTGGCCGTTCTTCTTGAGCACCGTCAGCTCGCGCAGCTGGACCCGCTCGAACGTCGTGAAGCGCGACCCGCAGGACGGGCAATAGCGACGTCGACGAATCGCGGAGTTGTCCTCGGTCGGACGCGAGTCCTTCACCTGCGTATCGTCGTGGCCGCAAAACGGACACCGCATGAACTACCCCCTCTATCTCCCCTGCACCGCGCCGCCCGGCCGCGAGTCTAATCTAACGATAAATCGGAAAGCGGCGGCACAGCTCCAGCGCCTTGGCTCTGACCTGTTCCTCGACCAGCCGGTTGCCCTCGGCGCTGTTGGCCGACAGGCCGTCCAGCACGTCGGCGAGCAGGTGGCCGACCTGACGGAACTCCGCCGGGCCGAAGCCGCGGGTGGTGCCGGCCGGCGTGCCGATGCGCACGCCCGACGTGACCGTCGGCTTCTCCGGATCGCTCGGAATGCCGTTCTTGTTGACCGTCAGGCCGGCCCTATCCAGTGCCTTCTCGGCGACATTGCCGGTGGTGCGCTTGGGCCGCAGGTCGACCAGCATGACATGGCTGTCGGTGCCGCCTGAAACGATGGCGAGCCCGCGTTCGATCAGGGTCGCCGCCAGCACCTTGGCGTTCTCGACCACCTGGCGGGCATAGGCCTTGAATTCGGGCTGCAGCGCCTCGCCGAAAGCCACCGCCTTGGCGGCAATGACGTGCATCAGCGGCCCGCCCTGCAGGCCGGGGAACACCGCCGAGTTGATCTTCTTGCCAATCTCGGGGTCGTTGGCGAGGATCAGGCCACCGCGCGGCCCGCGCAGCGTCTTGTGCGTCGTGGTGGTGACGACATGGGAATGCGGCAGCGGGCTGGGATAGGCACCGGCCGCCACCAGGCCGGCGTAGTGCGCCATGTCGACCATGAAAAAGGCGCCGACCTCGTCAGCCACTTGGCGGAAGCGGGCGAAGTCGATCGTGCGCGAATAGGCCGAGGCGCCGGCGACGATGATCTTTGGCCGGTGCTCGCGCGCCAGCTGCTCCATCTGTTCGTAGTCGATCAGGTGCGAGTCGGGTCTTACGCCGTAGGAGACCACCTTGAACCACTTGCCCGACTGGTTGGCCGGCGAGCCATGTGTCAGGTGGCCACCCTCGTTGAGCGACATGCCGAGGAACGTGTCACCGGGCTTCATCAGGGCGAAGAACACCGCCTGATTCGCCTGCGCCCCGGAATGTGGCTGGACATTGGCGAAGCCGCAGTCGAACAGCTTGCAGGCGCGCGCGATAGCCAGCACCTCGGCCTTGTCGACCTCCTCGCATCCGCCGTAGTAGCGCCGGCCGGGATAGCCCTCGGCGTACTTGTTGGTCAGCACCGAGCCCTGCGCTTCGAGCACGGCGCGCGAGACGATGTTCTCGGACGCGATCAGCTCGATCCAGTCCTTCTGCCGTTGTAATTCGCCATCGAGCACATGCTTCAGCTCGGGATCGGCCTCGCCAAGCGGCGCGGTGAAGAAGCCCGTAGGCACGACGGGCATGTTGCTGGCGGTGGCGGTCATGGCGGGGCGTTCCGACAAGGGGTTTAGTGGGCGGACAGCTTCGCCACGCGCGCGACGTGGCGGCCACCTTCAAATGGCGTTTCCAGGAAAATGCGCAGGCAGTCCTTGGCGACCTCGGCGCCGATCAGGCGGGCACCGAGCGCAATGACGTTGGCGTCGTTGTGCTGCCGGGCCAGTCGCGCGGAAGTAGAATCATGCACCACGGCCGCACGCACCGCGGGTTCGCGGTTGGCGGCGATGGCGATACCAATGCCCGTGCCACACACCAGCACTCCCCTGGCGGCCCGGCCGTCACGGATCGCCCGCGCCAGGGCCATGCCAAAGTCCGGATAGTCGACCGACTGCGGCGAGGAGGTGCCGAGATCGACAATCTCGTGCCCCGCCGCCTGCAGCTCGCGCTTCAGCAGTTCTTTCAAGTCAAACCCGGCGTGGTCGCAGGCCATGGCTATGGTTTGGGCCGACATCGGCGGGCGGACCCAACATCTGTTGATGGGGCGGGCACCGTTACCATATCTCGGCGGCTTAAGCCAATCTCCCACCAGCCCTTGGGAAGACTATCAAAAATACTCTTTAACTAATTGAAATAACTTTGAAAACCGACGGCCCGGCAGAATGTCCGCCGGGCCGCCGCAGCAATCCGCCAGGATTACTTCGTCGTCGGGAACGACTTGCCGTCCTTCCAAACGTAGAGGTCATAGACCGGGTTCTTGATGTCGCCCTTGGCGTCGAACTCCAGCGGGCCCAAGACCGAATCGTACTTGCCAGTCCGCAACGCCGCCGCGACCGCCGCCGCATCTGTCGACTTCGCCTTGTTGGCCGCGTCGGCCCACACTTTGATGGCGGCGTAGCTGAAGAGCGTGTAGCCCTCCGGGTTGTATTTCTGGTCCATGAACTTCTTGACCAGGGCGGCGTTCTTCGGATCGGACTCGGCCTTTGGCGGGAAAGACATGATGACGCCGTTGGTGGCGGCACCTCCGAGCTTGCCGAACTCGGCCGTCTCCAGCGAGTCGAAGCCGATCAATTGGGCAGCCAGGCCCTGTTCGCGCGACTGCTTGATGATCAGCGCGCCGGCGGTGTGGTAGCCCCCCAGCACGATGATGTCGATCTTTGCCTGCTTCATCTTGCCGATGAGGGCGGTGAAATCCTTGTCGGTGTCGGTGTAGGCCTCGTACAATGTTTCCTTCATGCCGCCCTTGTTGATCGTCTTCTTGGTCTCGTCGGCGACGCCTTTGCCATAGGGCGACTTGTCATGCAGGATCGCAACCTTCTTATCGCGGTGATACTTCAGCATGTAGGTGCCGACGGTCAGGCCCTGCACGTCGTCACGGCCGCAGGTGCGGAACACCGTCTTGTTGCCCTCGGCCGCCGCATCGTCGGTCAGCTTGGGGTTGGTTGAGGCCGGCGTGATCTGCAGGATCTTGGCCTCCTTGTAGATCTTCGAGGCGGGGATTGACGAGCCGGAACAGAAGTGACCGGCCACGAACACCACCTTGTCGGACACCATCTTGTTCGCGACCGCGGTTGCGTCCTTGGGATCGCAGCGATCATCGCCCACAGTCAGGACCAGTTTCTGGCCGTTGACGCCGCCGGCGCCGTTAATGTCGGCGATCGCCATGTCGGCGCCGCGCCTCAGCTGCTCGCCAAAGGCGGCGTACTGGCCGGTCATCGGCCCGGCCGAACCGATCTTGATCTGGGCCCACGCGGAGCCGGCGGTCAGCGCCAGCGCCACAGCCGTCGCGGTGCCCATCGACACGACGAGTCTATGCATGAATCCTCTCCCTCTTCGCATTGTCAGCGGGGAAACACTGCCCCACCCTCCGCCCCGGCTGGAGCGATTACCAAAAGCCTAGCCTGCCGCCTGCCTCGCGCCAAGTCGCCGCATGTCCTATGGCGGCGCTTTCTGCCGCCAACCGAACACCCCGGACGCCTCGAATAGCCAGGGATATTGCCGCACCATCATCCGCGCATGTGTCGCCCGCCACGCGGTCAGACCAAGCGTGCAAAGGATAGCCGCCGAGGCGGCAAAGCCGCCGACCGACAGCAGATCGCCCCCGGCCAATGCGTGATCAACGAACCGCTCGGCCGCCGCCAGCAAACAGCAATACACGACAACGACCTGCCAAGGCTGCCAGCGCGCCGCAACCCCGTTGCCCGTGGCCACGGCCGCCCAGCCAAACATCACGAAGGTGAGCAGCAGAAAGATCGCCAATGAGTTGCCGAGGATAGGTTCCATCATGGCTTACCCGAACAGTGATGCTCCCTTCCCCACGAAAGAGGGAGGATTTTCAATGCGCGCCGCCCTCCAGGTAGGCCGACCTCACCTCAGGGTTGGCCAGCAACTCCGGCCCGGTCCCTGACAGCTTCACCTGGCCATTGACCAACACGTAGCCGCGGTCGGCCAGGCGCAAGGCATGGAAGGCGTTCTGCTCAACGAGAAAAATCGTAACGCCCTCGTCGCGCGCAATGGCGCGGATCGTGTCGAAGATCTGCCTCACGATCAGCGGCGCCAGGCCCAGCGACGGCTCGTCGAGCAGCAACAGGCGCGGCCGGCTCATCAGCGCACGGCCGATCGCCAGCATTTGCTGCTCGCCGCCCGACAGCGTACCGCCACGCTGGAGCTGCCGCTCCTTCAACCGCGGGAACAGCGTGTAGACGCGCTCCAGGTCGGTCGCGAACTGCCGCTGATCGGCGAACACGGCGCCCATCTGCAGGTTCTCGAACACCGTCATGCGGGCGAAGATGCGACGCCCTTCCGGCACCTGGGCGATGCCCTTGCGCATGATGTCGTGGGTCGGCAGTCGGGTGATGTCGTCACCCTCGAACAGCACCTGGCCGGCGCGCGCCTGCGGCGTGCCGCAGACTGTCATCAGCAGGGTCGACTTGCCGGCGCCGTTGGCGCCGATCAAGGTCACGATCTCGCCGCGCTGCACCACCAAGTCGACGCCATGCAGCGCCTGGATGGCGCCATAGAACGTCTCGACGCCGCGTACCTCGAGCATCGCCTCAGGCATGACCGGCCGCCTCGTCGTCGGCCTCGCCGAGATAGGCGCGGATCACCGCCGGGTTGGCGCGCACTGCTGCCGGCGAGCCGTCGGCGATCTTGCGGCCATAGTCGAGCACCACGATGTGGTCCGAGATCGTCATGACGACGCTCATGTCGTGCTCGATCAGCAGGACACCGATGCCATCGATGTCGCGGATGGATAGCAGCAGCGCATTGAGCTCGGCGGACTCGCGCGGATTCAATCCGGCTGCCGGCTCGTCAAGGCACAGCAGCAGCGGGTCGCTGCACATGGCGCGCGCGATCTCCAGCCGGCGCTGAAATCCGTAGGGCAGTTCGCCCGCCTCGCGGTCGGCGTGCGCGGTGAGACCGATGCGATCGAGCCAGGCTCGCGCCTTGTCGATGGCGCGCGCTTCTGCGCTGCGGTACCCGGCGACACCCAGCACCCCCAGCAACGTGTAGCCCGAGGCGCGCATCAGCTTGTTGTGCTGCGCCACCAGCAGGTTCTCCAGCACGCTCATGCCGGAGAACAGGCGGATATTCTGGAATGTGCGTGCCACCCGTGCCTTAGCCGCGATCTGGTAGCCGGCCATGCGCTCCAGCAGATATTCCCGCCCGTCATGGCGCATCGCCAGCCGGCCGACTGTCGGGCGGTAGAAGCCGGTGATGCAGTTGAAGACCGTGGTCTTGCCGGCGCCGTTCGGGCCGATGATGGCAGTGATCTGTTTCGGCGCGGCGGCGAACGAAATGTTATCGACCGCCACGAGGCCGCCAAAGCGCATGGTCAGGTGGTCAACCTCGATCAGCGGCGCGCTCATGACCCGCGCCCCGCGCCGTTCGCCGGATGCAGTCGGACGGTGGGATCGCGATGCGCCACCAGGCCGCGCGGCTTGAAGACCATGATCAGCACCATCGCCAGGCCGAAGGCCAGCATGCGGTATTGGCCAAGGTCGCGGAACCACTCCGGCAGGCCGATCAGGATGATCGAGGCCAGCACGACACCCAACTGGCTGCCCATGCCGCCCAGAACCACGATAGCCAGGATGATCGCCGATTCAATGAATACGAAGCTTTCCGGGCTGATGAAGCGCTGCTTGGCGGCGAAGAACGTGCCGGCGAAACCGGCGAACATGGCGCCGATCGCAAAGGCGGTGAGCTTGGTATTGGTCGGATTGATGCCCAGAGCCTGGCACGCGACCTCGTCCTCACGCAGCGCCTCCCAGGCGCGGCCAATCGGCAGGCGACGCAGGCGCACGGTCACTGCGTTGGTGATCAACGCCAGCGCCAGCACGACGAAATACAGGAAGATCAGCCGGTGGTTGGCGTTGAAGTCGATGCCGAGCCACTGGTGGAATGTGGTCCTGCCCTCGGGGGCCTGTTCGGCGAAAACATGGCCGAACAACGTCGCACCGGGAATGCCGCCGATTCCGGCCGGCCCTTCGGTGAACTCGACCCAGTTGAGCAGCACGATCCGCACGATCTCGCCGAAACCCAAGGTTACGATCGCGAGATAGTCGCCGCGTAAGCGCAGCACCGGAAAACCGAGCAGTACCCCGAACAGCGCCGCCAGGACGCCGGCCGCCGGCAAGGCGGTCCAGAAGCTCCAGCCATGCTGCGTCGCCAGCAAAGCGTACGTGTAGGCGCCAACCGCATAGAAGGCGACGTAGCCGAGGTCGAGCAGGCCGGCCAGCCCGACCACGATGTTCAGCCCCCAGCCCAGCATCACGTACGTCAGGATCAGGATACCAAGATCCATCACCTTCTGGTCGGCGAAGGGCAGGAACGGCAGCAGCAACGCGAACCCCAACAACAGCGCCCCGAACCAGGGATAGACGTTTCGCGTCGCCTGGCCGACCAGACTGGACGCATCCGTGATCGCTGCCGCACCGGCCGTGTTTGCCTGCAGCCATGCCCAGAGGCCGCGCAACGCTAGTGCCGCACCGACCATGCCGATGACCACCGTCAGGAACGCCGACGGCAGACTGAAGACAAACACGCCAGCCAGCAGGGCCGCACCGACCACCAGTGTGATGACGAATTGTCCGCCTGCCGCGGCCGACAGCGCCAACCGCCCGAGGAAGATCGCGATGCAGGCAATCACGATATCGAGGAACTGATACTCGAACTCCAGGCCTGCCACGCCCTTGTCGACCGTGCGGAAGCCGACGATGAACAAGGCCAGTGCCGCCGCCAGCAGCATCGTCACGCCGGCGTCGCGCAATGCCGCCGGCCAATCGAATACGGCAGGGGATCGGGCCGTCGCCGGCGCCGCGCTGACGGCCATGCTCAGACCTTCTCGATCTCGGGTTTGCCCAGCAATCCTGTGGGCCGGAAGATCAGCACCAGCACCAGCACCGAGAACGCCGCGACGTCCTTGTACTCGCTGGAGAAGTAGCCGGCCCAGAAGACCTCGATCAGGCCGATAAGCAGGCCGCCCAGCATGGCGCCAGGCAGCGAGCCGATGCCGCCCAGCACCGCCGCGGTGAATGCCTTGATGCCGGCGAGGAAGCCCACGAAGAAGTCGATCACGCCGTAGTACATCATGAACATCATGCCGGCGACCGCCGCCAGCGCCGCGCCCATGACGAACGTCAAGGAAATCGTACGGTTGACGTCGACACCCAGCAGCGCCGCCATCTTCATGTCCTGCTCGCAGGCGCGTTGCTGTCGGCCGAGCGCGGTTCGGTTGATCAGCAACGTGAAGCCGATCATCAGCGCCACCGTGACCACGACGATCACGATCTGGATGTAGCTGAGGTTCACGGCGAAGCCATCGACCTCGCGCAGCCGGATGCCGCCTTCAATCACCGAGGTGTGCGGCTTGGGCCGGGCGCCCTGCGCCAGCTGCACGAAGTTCTGCAGCACGATCGAGACGCCGATGGCCGAGATCAGTGGCGCCAGCCGGAACGAGCCGCGCAGCGGCCGGTAGGCCAACCGTTCGACCGCCCAGCCATAGACGGCGGTGAACGCCATGGCCAGCAGCAGCACCAACAGGATCGCCAGCGGCGCCCAGCCGACGTCGAGCATGACGCACAGGATGAAACCGATCAGCGCGATGAAGCCGCCGATCATGAAGATGTCGCCGTGGGCGAAGTTGATCATGCCGATGATGCCGTAGACCATCGTGTAGCCGATGGCGATGAGCCCGTAGATGGCGCCCAAGGTGACGGCGTTGATGAGTTGCTGCAGGAAATATTCCATGCACTCCGCCGGCGGCCGGCGACTCCGGCGCAGCGCCCCTGTTTGCTCATTCCCGATCCTTGGCGGACCGGTTGTTCCCGGATATAAGCCGATTCGCCGGAAGGCGGGCAAGCGTCACCGCCGCCCCGTCCGGCGGAATTCGCGCCGATGTCACGCTCGTTGCATGCGCGACTGGCGCGATGTCCGGTCCGAGAGACGGACGCACCCCAGGAGGCACGCCATGTCATCCGCCATCGCCGCCGCCGCCAAGGCCGCCAACGCCAAGGGCATCAAGGAAGGCGCCGCGCCCTTCGACTGGCAGGACCCCTTCTTCCTCGACGCCCAGCTGGACGAGGACGAACGCTCGATCCGCGACGCGGTGCGCGACTATTGCCAGGAAAAGCTGATGCCGCGGGTGATCGAGGCCAACCGCCACGAGAAGTTCCACCGCGAAATCATGAACGAGATGGGCGCGCTCGGCATGCTGGGCAGCACCTTGCCGGAAAAGTATGGCTGCGCCGGCACCAACTACGTGATCTATGGCCTGGTTGCGCGCGAAGTCGAGGCGGTCGACAGTGGTTACCGCTCGGCGATGAGCGTGCAGTCGTCGCTGGTGATGCACCCGATCTACGCCTACGGCACCGATGAGCAGCGCCAGAAATACCTGCCCAAACTGGCATCGGGCGAATGGGTCGGCTGCTTCGGCCTGACCGAGCCCGACCATGGCTCCGATCCCGGCGGCATGAAGACGCGTGCCACCAAGGTGCCGGGCGGCTTCAAGCTCAACGGCTCCAAGATGTGGATCACCAACTCGCCGATCGCCGACGTGGCGGTGGTCTGGGCGAAGAACGACGACGGCGTCATCCGTGGCTTCATCCTGGAACGCGGCATGAAGGGCTTCGAGACGCCCAAGATCGAGGGCAAGTTCAGCCTGCGCGCCTCGGTCACCGGCGCCATCATGATGGGTGACGTATTCGTCCCCGACGAGAACCTGTTGCCGAGCGTTTCTGGTTTGGGCGGGCCGTTTGGCTGCCTCAACAACGCGCGCTATGGCATCGCCTGGGGCGCCATGGGCGCCGCCGAGGCCTGCTGGCGCCGGGCGCGCGACTACACCGTGGAGCGCAAGCAGTTCGGGCGGCCGCTGGCCGCCAACCAGCTGATCCAGAAGAAGCTGGCCGACATGCAAACCGAAATCGCGCTCGGCCTGCAGGCCTGCCTGCGGGTCGGCCGGTTGAAGGACGAGGGCAAGGCGCAGCCGGAGATGATTTCTCTGATCAAGCGCAACAACTGCGGCAAGGCCCTCGACATCGCCCGCCAGGCCCGCGACATGCACGGCGGCAACGGCGTTTCGGACGAGTACCACGTCATCCGCCACGTCATGAACCTCGAGGCGGTCAATACCTACGAGGGCACCCATGACGTGCACGCCCTGATCCTTGGCCGGGCGATGACCGGCATGCAGGCGTTCACCGGGGCGTAAGGCCGCGCCGTCCCGCTCCCACAGGAGGGGGGACGGCCGGCGACGGGTTACCCTCCTCTCTGGACAGCATTTGGGATATGCTTTCGCACGTTCCCGCAGGGATGCGCGACGATGCGACTTCGGGCCTGGTGTCCACTGGGGTTCATGGCGGCGACGCTGGTCGTGTCCGGCGCGCAAGCCCAGTCGTCTGCCGGTTGGCAGGCTTGTCGGCAGTCGCCAACCCAGGCCTGCGTGTTTACGGAAGCGGTCCAGCGCGCCCGCGATGACGCACCGGCACGCGACGTGCCGCGCTACGTCGTCTGGGAGGGTGGCCTCTACACCCGGCTCAGCGAGATCGCCGAGGCGAAGAAAGACCGTGCGCTGTTCGCCGAGGCGAAGCGGCTGGTCAACACACGCACCGTCCTCAATGGTGCGCGAGAGACCGCCCTGCAGGCGATTGCCTTGGCGGAAGTGCGGGCCGGCTTGGTCGCCGACGCGGCCGAAACCGTCGCGGCGATAAGCGACCCCGGACCGGTTCCGGCCGAGATAGCCGTCGCTCTGGCGACATCCGGCCGCATCGGAGACGCCCTGGCCTTGATCGGACAGACATCGTCGGCCAGCGCCCGCGCCTGGGCGTGGATCCGTCTGGCGCGCGCGACGCGCGACCCGGTCTGGTTTGACAAGGCATCCGCTAGCATCCGGGACATCGCGGATCCCGACGAGCATGCCTCGCAAAGCCGACATCTGGCCGTCGCGCAGGCCGATCTCGGGAGGGTCGAACACGCCCTTCGGACCATTGGCGCCATCGGCGATCGCGCCTATCAGGCATTGGCGCTGGCCGAGATCGCCCGGGTCACCCGCAATGCCACCCATGTCGATGAGGCCAAACGCCGGGTTGGCGGTCTCAACGAGCGGTTGATCGACCTGGAGGCCTGGCGTGCCGTTGTCCGCACACAAATCGCACTGGGTCGCCTCGCCGATGCCCATCTGACGCTCAAGCGGCCTGGACTGGAAGCCCAGACGGGCACTTTGGCCGATGATGCCGGCGAGTTGGCGGCCGCTTATTGGATCAAAGAGGGACCGCGGAAGGCCGAAGCCGTCCTGATGGACATCCTGCGCGGATTTGCCGAGCGCTTCTGGGCGCCGGCGCGCTATGCGTTGGCCATTGGCCTGGCTGATGCCGGGCGGATCGACAGCGCGCTGCTCATGGCGTTTCTCAACGACGAGGCCAACGTCGACTGGGCGTTGGCCCATATCGCCGTGGTGCAAGCCAGAACCGGCGCTATCCGGGACGGGCTCGAAACGGCCGACAAGGTCAAGGATCCGGGCGCACGCTCGCCCGCGCTGGCGAAGATCGCCGCCTTGCTATCCAACTGACGCAGATTGCACCAGGGCCACAGGAGGCGTGATTGATCTCGCTGTCGGCGCGATGGTGGCCTTTGTTGATGGCGATAACACTCGCGACACCGGTCGCAGCGGCGCCTTCGCGCGAAGAGTGGCAGGCCTGCCGCCAGCAACCGACACGTGCCTGCGTTGTAGCCGAGGCAATGGCGCGCTACCGCGACGATGCGCCGCCGGGCGGCGATTCACGGTTTGCAGAGTGGGAGCAACGACTTTATCTGCGACTGAGCGAGATCGCGGCGGCGCGCAAGGATCGCGAGCTGTTCGATCAGGCAAAGCGGTCCGCCGAGTCGAATCAGCCAGTCGAATCGCGGCGCTCGGCGTTGCGCTGGGTTGCTGCGGCGCAAGCGCGTGCCGGCCTGGCGGACGATGCGATCCGCACCCTGGACGACGGCGACGATGGCGGCTTCGCGTCCGAGGAAATTGCGCTTGCGCTGGCCGGCGCCGGTCGGCCGCATGACGCGTCGTCGGCCGTGCTACGACTTGCCGCTCCCGAGGCGAGAGTCCGCGCCCTGCTGCGCGCGGCCCGCACCAGCAAAGATACCCGCTACCTCGACCAAGCAGCTTCCATCATTCGCGAGCTTGAGGATGGCTATCAGCAAAGCGAACTGCGCCCGCCTTTTGTGATCGCCTATGCCGAGCTTGGACGCATCGATGACGCTCTGCGGCTGGTCCGTTCCATTGCGGTCAGTTACCACCGGGCACTTGCGCTGGCGGGAATCGCCTCCCTCAGCCGCGACCACCTGCAGCTCGCCGAGGCGCGGAGCTATGCCACCGGCTTCGACGGACGTGGCCAGGAGGACGAGGTCTGGGCGGCGCTGGCCCAGGCCGAGACCGCGCTGGGCCTGCTGGACGGCGCCCGCAAGACGCTGGAGACGCATCTGCCCGCCGCGCCCTCTCGGCCGCTCGCCGCGGCCGCAGGCGAACTGGCGGCCGCCTTCTGGCTCAAGGACGACGTTGCCGCCGCCGAGACGCTGCTCGAGTCGTTGCTCGCCGGCTCGTGGGCGATCGGCGAAGCGCGCGCCGTGCTGGCCCGACGCCTGATCGCGGTCGGACGGTTTGCAGACGCGCGCCGTGTTTCGTTCCTCGCCGACGAGATCACCTTCGACAACCTGTCGGCCGAGATCGCGCTGAGGCAGGCCGCAACCGGTGCGTTCCGCGAGGCGCTCGAGACGGCCGACAAGATCCAGCATCCCGGGCGACGGTCGCCGACCCTGGCGGAAATCGCGGCGATGATGCCGGATTGACGACCGCCTGTGCTGCAGCAACGCTTCGATGCTGCGCCGCTGATGGCTGGCGCGGTTACACTGCCAACCAGCGCTTGCATCCCGTCGCGGTCAGGATCGAGTCAAGGCCGGGCGCATCCTTGGCCGCGGCATATTTGCGGCGGATTTCAGCCAGCGACCGGGCGTGATACTTCTGCGGTTGCTGCGTGAAGGGCTTGCCGTCCAGGGTCACCGACATTTCGGCGTCGCCTTTTTCCAGCGCTGCGGCGTTGGCGGCCGACCATGGCAGGAACACGCCGGCAACTTCGGCGGTCAGCAGCCGCTCGATGCCTGATCGCAGCGACGACCAACTGTGCCAGCCGCCCTCGACCTGGGGGTTCAACATGCGCTCAACCCAGGAGCGCGTGACGGGATAACGGTCGTCGATCAACTGGCGCACCGTCACGTCAGTCCAGCATTCGTAGAGCTGGCACCATAGTCCGAAGTCGGCCAGCGACGGGCGGTCGCCGAACAGGTACTTGCGGGCGCCGAGATGCGTTTCTAGCGTTTCCAGCACGCGGCGCACGGAGCCCTCGATCGTCTCGCGCGTGACGGCGTTCGAGCCAACAAACGACAGCCGCGGCACCATACGCTGTACCACCGCGTCGGCCGCCTTGGCGACCTGCTCCGGCGTAGCGCCCTGGCCTGCCACCTGCGACGCGATGCGGCCGGCCGCCGACTTGCAGTCCGCCTCGTAGCTCCAACGGTAGTGGAACATCGGCTTGTTGCCCCACTCGTCGGCGTATTCCTCGATCAGCTCCGACAGGAAGCGCAGCGCCTTGTCGTCGGGATGGATCGAAGGCTCGGGCAATTGCGCCTCCAGCCGCTCGATGATCGGGGTCGAATCCTGCATCCCCTGCCCGTCCGGCGTGATCAGCAGCGGAATCAGGGGCAGTTTGGCGTACTTCTGGAATTCCGCCGCGCTGGCGGGCCCACGTACCAACCACTCGTGCGCGACGCCCTTGAAGCGCAGGTAGGAACGCACCTTCACTGAATATGGCGACAGCTCCGATCCGATCAGGCGATAGGTGGCGGCGGTCATCTTCCGGTTCTCCCCTTCTCGTCATCGCGCACGGCAGGAACGGCGGCGTCGGTCAAAACCATCGCCTGCGCTTCATCCAGAAAAACAGACTCGCGACTACAATTGCCGCCACGCACCAGAAAAAAATGTAGCCGAACCGCCATTTCAGCTCGGGCATGTTTCCGACTTCGGTCTCGAAGTTCATGCCATAGATGCCCGTCAGGAACGAAAGCGGCATGAAGAATGCGGTGATGATCGCCAGGGTCTTCATCACCTCGTTCATGCGGTTGGACGAATCCATCAGGTAGACTTCCATCAGGCCGTTGGCCATGTCGCGATAGCTCTCCACCAGCTCCATCACCGCCACGGTATGGTCGAAGCAATCGCGCAGGAACGTCCGCGTCTCCTTCAGGATCAGCGGCACCTCCGGCCGCATCAGCGCCAGCACCGTCTCGCGCTCGGCCCATTGGATACGATGGAACGCCACCAGCGCGCGGCGCGCCTGGTGGATCTGCCGCAGCGTGCCCTGCGTCGGGCGGTCGAGTGCTTCGGCCTCCAGCGCCTCGAGCCGGGCGCTGACCTTCTCGATCACCGGAAACTTGCGATCGACCACAAGGTCGACAAGCGCATAGACAAGATAGTCGATACCCTTGCGACGCAGGCGCGAACCGTCACGGCGTACCCGCTCCCGCACGGCCCGGAACACGTCCTCGTCGGAGTCGTGGAAGCTGATGACGTAGTTGTCGCCGAAGAAGATCGACACCTGCCGCGGCTTGATTTCGCCGTCGACATAGACCGGATCGTTGAGAACGATGAAGCCCTGCTTGTCGTAGATATCGAGCTTGGGCCGCTGATGCGAATGGAAGACGTCCTCCAGCGCCAGGGGATGGAGGTGGAAGGCGTCACCCAGCGACTGCAGCATGCGGGCGCTGGCACGGCCGGCGACGTCGATCCAGGTTTTCTCCGGTGTCGTGAGGTGAAAGGTGCACTGCTCGACCGTGACTTCCTGTTCGATCTGCACCTGGTCGGTGGTGTACTCCACCAAGGTGAAGTGCAACGCTTCATCGGCAACGGGCGCCCGCCCGGCAAGAGTGCCTGGCGGCGCCCCGGGCTCGGTGGTACGGTGCGCAATCTCTTCCATTTCATGCCTCGATCAGGCGGCACATCTTGATGGCGCGCACCAACGCTGCCCGGCGCCGCGGCCGCGACAGCCTTGTGGCGCAATGGCCGTAGTCAGCCGCCCACCTCTTGCATTACCTGCACCTGCGGCCGGCCTGCCAGGTAGTCGCCAAGCTTGCGGCCCAGCTCCTTGAAGTGCGGCGCCGCGCGATGAACGTCCAAGGCCGCCTGGTCGTCATAGCGCTCCAACATGACGTATACGTTGGCGTCGTCGGTCTTGTGCAGGGCGTAGAGCTTGTTGCCCGGTTCGTTGGCGCGCACGGCGGCGGCCAACTTGCCCATGGTCTCCTCGAAATCCTTGTTGGTACCCGGCTTGATGGTCAGGGTGGCGATGATCCCCAGCATGGTTCCTCCTTCAGGCTGATGCAGCGATGTCGTTCTCTCCTGTCGTCGCTCACGCGACCGGCCGTTTCCTGACCAGGTATTTGTGCTCACCGTCCATCACCAGTACGCCGTCCTGGTTGTGAATGGTGATCTTCACCACGACGACGCCGGTGGTGCGGCCGGGCCGCAGCTCGCTGATCTCCAGCATGGGAAACAGCGTGTCGCCGACATAGACTGGCTTCAGGAAGCGTGACGACTGCTCGGTGAAGGCGACCAGCGAGTCGCCAACGACATGCGGGAAGATGCCGGCGCCGGCCGCCGCCTGGATCGTCACCTGTAAGCCGTGTGCCAACATGTCCCGGTGGCCGCGCGCCTGGCAGTAGACGCGGTCGTAGTGGATCGGATGGTTGTCGCCGCTGGCGAGCTGAAAGGCCGCAAACAGCGCGTCGGTCTGCGTGCGCGAGTTGACGTAGAAACGCTGGCCTACCTTGAGGTCCTCGAAATAGTGTGTCGGTCCGAAGCTGTGGTTTCGCGGATCGAACTTCGCCGCCGCCGTGTCGAGATTTTCCGGCACGCCTGCCTCCGACTAGGATATCCATCTGTTCGAGAAAGTGATGCTACGGGAGGAATCGCCATGCGCGCCATGCAAATCGTCGAGTTCGGCAAGCCGCTGAAGCTCAACACCTATGCCGACCCCACTCCACAGGGCAGTGAGGTCATCGTGCGCATCCTCAGCAGCGGCGTCTGCCACTCGGACCTGCATCTCTGGGAGGGTTTTTTCGATCTCGGCGGCGGGCAGAAGCTGGAAGTCATCAACCGCGGCATGAAGCTGCCGCATACGCTGGGCCATGAGATCGCCGGAGAAGTGGCAGCGGTCGGACCCGATGCCAAGGACGTGCGCGTCGGCCAACGCTTCGTGGTCTTTCCCTGGATCGGCTGCGGCCAGTGTCCGGCCTGCCAGGCAGGCGACGAGCTGCTGTGTCCCACGCCACGCACCTTGGGCACGCGGCGCGACGGCGGTTACGCCACGCACGTCGTGGTGCCACATCCGAAATACCTGGTCGACCACGGCAACTCGCCGATCGAGCTGGCCTGCACCTACGCCTGCTCCGGCCTCACCGCCTACAGCGCCATCCGCAAGACCGAGACAGTGAAGAACCGCAAGCGGCTCCTGCTGATCGGCGCCGGCGGCGTCGGCCTTGCCGGCCTTGAGGTGGCCAAGGCGATCTTCGACGGCGAGATCACCGTCGCTGACGTCGACGATGCCAAGCTGAGGGTCGCCACCGACCGCGGCGCGCACCATGTCGTCAACCCGAAGGCCGAGGGCGCCCTGACGCAGCTGCAGCAGCGGACTGGCGGCGGCGTCTGTTCCGCGATCGATTTCGTCGGTGCCGCGGCGTCGTTCCGCTTCGGCTTCGACGCGCTGCGCCGCGGCGGCAAGTTCGTGATCGTCGGCCTGTTTGGCGGTGACGCACCGTTCGCGCCGATCGCCATGCCGTTCAAGATGGCGGCGATTGAAGGTTCCTATGTCGGCACCCTGCCGGAACTCAACGAGCTGATGGCGCTGGTGCGGGCCGGCAAGATCGGCGCCATGCCCTACGCCACCCGGCCGTTGGAGGCGGCGACCGACGTCCTGGAGGAACTGCGCGCCGGCAAGGTCGTCGGTCGGGTTGTCTTGCGCCCGTAGCGGTTGCTGACTGGCACACACGGCGCACTTTTTTTATGCACGCCGGGGAATAATCTTTATCTGTTCATGTTCTCCAAACGGCTACTGTGCTGGACGCAGTGCCGGTCCGTGGGCCCATGGGGAGGCATGGAATGTGGGGATTCAACCTCGAGGCCTATAGCAACACCACGTTCACACGCAGCCGAGGCGCCTCGAGCGAAGGCGAGCTGTGGATGAAGTATTTGTTTTCCAAGACGACGCCGGATGAGCTTGGCGACGTGTTTACCGGCTTGCTTGACGGTATCGAATCCCAGTTCGGCGGCATGGCCAAGGCCTTGAGATCAGCCATCTACGGCGTGTCGAGCGAGTTCCTGCTGTTCGTCTGGAACGGCGATACGGGACACGCCATTTTCCATTTCCACTTCACGCCGGACACGCCCAAACGCATGATCGAACGCGAGTTCCTGGTGTCGGTCAAACGCAGCGGTACCGAGCTCGGCGACCAAGTCATGATCCACCTGGGCGACACGATCAAGAAATTCGAAGACTTCCTGGTGCTCAATCAGTTGCAGGTGCAGAAGGTGAAATTGCCCATTCTGCACATCAACATCTTCTTTTGAGCATAATGGGGCTCACACTGCCCATGGGTGCCGATCCGCGAAGCCGTACAAGTCGGCCGTCCGCGTCACCCAGGAGGCGATCGGATCTCCGGCTTCGAGTACGGCGTATGGCGTGACGCTGCGCGCCCACAGGAAAGCGCTGGCCACAATGTAGTCAGGATAAGCCGGCTGCGCACCGCTTAGGAACGGGCGGGCTTTGAGCTGCAGGCGCAACGGTTCCAGGCTCTGGCGAAAGGCCGTCAGTCGTGTTTCCCGCGCCTTGGTCTGAAAGGCCTCGAAATCCTCGGTGCCCAGCCACTTGCCGCGGCTCTCACGGAAGTAGTCGCGGTCCTGCGGTCGCACGCGGGCGTACATGTCGGCGACCACAATCGGGAACTGACCGGCGTGGACCACGACCCGCGTCCAGTTGCTGATGAAGCGCGCGAAGGCCCGGGCCTGTTCGCTCTGCAAGAGCGGCTTATCAGGATAGGCCGTGTCGAGATAGAGCGCGATCTCCCAGCTGTCGTGAGCCTCCTTGTCGGTGCGCCCGTGGTCGACGATCACGGGTACCAGACGCTGTCCGGAGAAGGCGATCTTGTCCTTCTCGGTAAAGCCGATCGGTACCTCCTTCCAGATCAGCCCCTTGTGGGCGAGGGCGAACTTGGCGCGCCAGCAGAACGGGCTGGGTCGTGCACTGGTGCCGAATTCCAGGTCGTAGAGCGTGATCATCCGTGAACCCTTTTCCTCCCCAACGAAGTTGGGGAGGAAGGCCACTCACAGCCCCAGCATCGCCTTGGCCATGATGCCGCGCTGCACTTCTGACGAGCCGCCGTAGATCGTCATCTTGCGGCCGTTGAAGTAGCGCGGCGCCAGCACGTCGGAGCCCTCCGGCCCGATCGGCTCGACGTTTGCGCCGGGCACCCGCTGCTCCGGAAACGGCAAGGCGTAGTGCGCCGCCGCCTCGACGGCGTATTCCTGCACCTGCTGCATCACCTCGGTGCCGCGCAGCTTGATCATCGACGACATCGGCCCGGGGTTCTGGCCGCTGCCGAGCCGCGAATAGAACTCCAGCTCGAACATCTCCAGGCCGGCGATCTCGATGTCGGTACGCGCCAGCTTGTCTTTCCATGCCGCATCGCGCGACAGGCTGCCGTCGCCGTCGGTGGTCGCGGCGACCAGCCGCCTGAGCCTGTCGAACGAGCTGCGCAGACGCGGGCTATAGGCGCCGCCGCCACGCTCGAACTCCAGCAGGTACTTGGCGTACGTCCAGGCAACGTTCTCGTCACCGACCCGGTTCTCGACCGCCACTTTGATGTCGGTGAAGAACACCTGGTTGACCTCGTGCGTGCCGGCGCGGTTGCCGTCCGACGTGATGATCGGCTCGACCTTGATGCCCGGTGTCTGCATGTCAATCAGCAGGAAGGAAATGCCATCCTGCGGCTTGCCGGCGTTGGACGTGCGCACCAGGCAGAAGATCCAGTCGGCGATGTGCGCCGTCGTGGTCCAGATCTTGGTGCCGTTGACGATGTAGAAATCGCCCTCGCGTACGGCGCGGGTCTTGAGCGAGGCGAGGTCCGAGCCCGAGCCTGGCTCGGAATAGCCCTGGCACCAGATCACGTCGCTGTTGAGCATCGGCGGCAGGTGGCGCTTTTTCTGCTCGTCGCTGCCGAACTTCATGATCACTGGCGCGCACATGCGCGGCCCGAACGGCGACGTGCCGGGCGCGCCGACCCGCGCCATCTCCATCTCGAAGATGTACTTCTGCTCGGGCGTCCAGCCCGGCCCGCCAAATTCCTTGGGCCAGTTGGTGCACAGCCATCCCTTCTTCGCCAACCGCTTCTGCCAGTCCATCAGCCGCTCACGGCTCATGAAGGCGTTACGCGCCACCTTGGTCTCGGCGACGATTTCCGGCGTCAGGTTATCCTGCAGCCAGGCGCGCACCTCGTTCTGGAACGCGACCTCGGCCGCGGTGAAGTTCATATGCATGGCAGGCCCTCGTCAGGCTGGCGTGGCTCGATGGCGCCGCACGGTATCCAAGCCGGCGGCCTGCATCAACGGTGGCAGCAAGGGTATTCGAATGTCGGCAGCCGTCAAACGCGCGGTCAAACGGCATGCGCGGTACGTCACACTTGCAGCACCATCCCGTCCTCGGCCACCTCGAACCGGCCGGCGAAGTCGCGGCCGAGCATGTCCGGGCTCATGTGGGTGAGCACCAACCGCCGAGGCCTCAATCGGTCGAGATGCGCCAGGACAGTCTCGAGATCGAGGTGAAAGCGA
Organism: Vineibacter sp.; assembly: GCA_035249115.1. Taxonomy (GTDB): domain Bacteria; phylum Pseudomonadota; class Alphaproteobacteria; order Reyranellales; family Reyranellaceae; genus Vineibacter. The sequence continues at coordinate 844 of DATFGV010000626.1, read as the reverse complement.
ACTTTGCGGTCGTGGAAGTAGGCCTCGGCGATAAACAGGTCGGCGTCCTGTGCCACCGGGATCAGGGCCTGGGTCCATTCGGTGTCGCCGGTGTAGGCAACACTCTTGCCGTCGACCGTCAGCCGCACGGCCAAGGGCGGCGCGCCGCACGGGTGCTTGACCCGCATTGGCAACACATCGACGGCGCCGATCGTCACCGCCGCATCTGGCTCCAGCTCGATCACATCGAGTGAGAATTTGTGGGCGATGCCTGAAGAACCGGGGAAGAAGACCTCCATCGCCTGGGTCAAGCGGTCGCGCAGGCCAGGCGGTCCGGCGATGGTCAGCGGCCGGCTGCGGCGGCTGACGAGCTGCGCGTCCAGGATCAGGAATGGCAGTCCGCCGAAATGGTCGCCATGCAGGTGGGTGATGAAGATCGTGTCGATGCTGTTGGGATCGACGCCCCACTTTCGCAAGGCGACCATGGACGAGGCGCCGCAGTCGATCAGCGCCGTGGCCGAGGGCGAGATCACCTGGAAACATGTGTTGAACCGCCCGCCGCTGCCGAAGGCGTCGCCGCAACCGATGAAACGCAGCTGCATGCCTCGTTCACCCTCCTCGCACCCTTGCGGGGCCGGGGTCATTCACACCGGCACCTCACCACGGACGACGGTACGCTCGACAATGCGACGCTCGCGGCCGGTATCGTAGGCCGTGGCGCGATGCAAGGTCGCGCGGTTGTCCCACATCACCAGTTCATCGGCCGACCAAGTGTGCTTGTAGACGAAGCGGTCTTGGGTCGCGAAATCGAGTAGTTCGTCGAGCAGTGCCCTACCTTCCGCCCAGCCCATGCCGACGATGTGAT
>DATFGV010000625.1:0-2974 GCA_035249115.1 Vineibacter sp. | reverse complement strand
GCAGAAAATCGCGAGCAAAATCAACGGTCGGAATTCGACCGGGACTCGCTGTAGTTGTCGACGTCACCTCTCCTACACCTCCAGCCTAAAAGATCACAAACTCTCAGGATGACAAACGGCGATGCAATCCACCGCCCATGCCTTCAAGGAGAACGTCGGTCGCGCGCTGGCCGACGGCAATCTCCAGCAGTCGCTGGCGATGCTCAAGGTCGGCTTCTCCGAGCGCCGCCGCCAGGCCGTCGAGCGACTGCCGGAGTTCGAGGCGCTGCGCGACCGCGCCCGCGACATCAAGAACCACGCGCTCGCCCACCTCGATTTCTACCTTGAGACGTTCGAGGCGAAGGTCACGGCGCTGGGCGGCCAGGTGCACTGGGCGCCCTCGGCCGACGACGCGCGCCGGCTGATCCTCGACATCTGCCGCCAGGCCGGCGCCCGCACGGTCACCAAATCGAAGTCGATGATCGCCGAGGAGATCGCGCTCAACGAGCACCTCGAGGCCAGCGGCATCGAGCCGGTCGAGACCGACCTCGGCGAATACATCATCCAGCTGCGCCACGAAGCGCCCAGCCACATCATCGCGCCGGCCGTGCACCTGACCAAGGACCAGGTGGCCGACACGTTCCTCGAGCACCACCGCAAGCTGGGCTTCAACAGGCGGCTGACGGAGCGCAACGATCTCGTCGCCGAGGCGCGGCAGGTGCTGCGCAAACGCTTCCAGGACGCGGATGTCGGCATTACCGGCGCCAACTTCCTGGTCGCCGAGACCGGCAGCTCGATGCTGGTGACCAACGAGGGCAATGCCGAGCTGACCAACACCTTGCCGAGGGTGCACATCGTCCTGGCCAGCATCGAGAAGGTGATCCCGACCCTGGAGGACGCAGCCACCTTGCTGCGCGTGCTGGCGCGCTCGGCGACCGGCCAGGAATGGTCGAGCTACACCACCTTCAACACTGGCCCGAAGCGGCCGGGCGATCTCGACGGGCCGGAGCAGTACCATGTCGTGCTGCTCGACAACGGCCGCAGCAACGTGCTGGGCACCGAGATGCAGGACATGTTGCGCTGTATCCGCTGCGGCGCCTGCATGAACCATTGTCCGGTCTATGGCGCGATCGGCGGCCACGCCTATGGCTGGGTCTATCCCGGGCCGATCGGCGCGGTGCTGACGCCGCAGCTGGTCGGTGTCGCGGAGGCTGGCAACCTGCCCAACGCCTCGACCTTCTGCGGCCGCTGCGAGAGCGTCTGCCCGGTGCGCATCCCGCTGCCGCGGCTGATGCGCCATTGGCGCGAGCGCGAGTTTGAGCATCGCCTGACGCCATCGGCGGTGCGCCAGGGTCTGGCGCTATGGGCGTTCCTGGCTAAGCGGCCGCGCCTCTATCGCCTCGCAACCGGGCTTGCCAACCGGGCGCTGGCGCTGCTCGGCCGCGCCGAGGGCCGCTACGCCTGGCTGCCGCTGGCCGGCGGCTGGACCCGCCACCGCGACTTTCCGGCGCCGCAGCCCGGCGGCACCTTCCACGCCCAGTGGAAGGCACGATCGGGGGCAACGCGATGAACGGCCGCGAGCAGGTGCTGGGCGCCGTGCGCCGCTCGCTCAAGCGCGGCCCGTTGACCGGCGCGGCCCGCGGCGCCGTCGAGGCCCGCCTGCGCCAGCACCCGGTGAACATCGTGCCGGCGCGCACCGCGGGGACCGATGCGGAGCGCGTCGATCTGTTCGAGCGCTGGGCGGGTTTCCACCAAGCAACGGTGGCGCGGGCCGCGGCAGCCGACGTGCCGGGCGCCGTCACCGACTACCTGGCGTCGGTCAACCTGCCGCCGCGCGCCGTCATGGCGCCCGATACCGCGCTCGACCGCTACGCTTGGAGCGGCCGGCCGATGCTGGAGCTGCGCCGCGGCCTGCCGGTCGACGCAGACCGGGTCGCGATCACCGGCGCGCTGGCCGGCATCGCCGAGACCGGCACCCTGGTGTTCGCGTCCGACCCGGCGCACCCGACCTCGCTCAACATGCTGCCCGAGACGCATATCGTCGTGCTGCGCGAGGCCGATGTGGTCGGACCGCTGGAGGACGTCTTCACCCGCCTTCGGGCGCGGTACGGCGAGGGCGGCATGCCGCGCTCGGTCAACACCGTCACCGGGCCATCACGCACCGGTGACATCGAACAGCAGCTCGAGCTGGGGGCGCACGGACCGCGGCGCCTGCACGTCGTGCTGGTGCGTGACTGACGGCGGCGCGCGATGAACCAGCCGGCGCAGATCAAGGTGGTGGGCAGCAGCGCCGCGCAGGAGATCGACAAGCTGCTGGCCGCCGTCGACGCTGCCTGTGACGGGCGGGCGGTGTCGGTGCTGCAGGTCGGCGCCCGCATCGCGCCGATCAATCGGGCCGACCGCAACTGGCGGCAGCTGATCAAGCAGCGCTACGGGTCGCGCGCGCACTTCATCGGGCTCGATGTCGAGGCCGGCGACAACGTCGACCTGGTGTTCGACATTTGTGACGATCCGGCGGCGCTGGATCGCGCCCTCGAGCAACGGCGCTTCGACCTGGTGGTCTGCGAGCACGTGCTGGAGCATTTGCGGGCGCCATGGCGGGCCGCCGTCGCCATCCAGGCGCTGCTGGCGCCGGGCGGCCATCTGATCGCGGCGGTGCCTTGGGTGCTGCCGCACCACGCCCGGCCCGACGACTACTGGCGCATGTCGTTCGCCGGCGTGGCGCTGCTGTTCGAGGCGCTGCAGGTCATCGACTGCTTCTACACTGGCACCGCCGCCGGCCTCGACGTCGCCTATCGCGTGACGCGGGGCGATGTGGTCGAGGTTTCGCCCGCCATGGGCGCCATCGAACAGGGCCTGTTTCAGCTGACCCTCGATCACGTCGAAAACAAGAACCTGCTGGCCCGCCAGGCCGGCCAGCGCCTGCCGCTGTCGCGCGCCTACATGCCGACCATGCTGGTCAACGTCGTGGCGCGGAAGCCGACGTAGGACGCCG
>DATFGV010000624.1:0-2739 GCA_035249115.1 Vineibacter sp. | reverse complement strand
AGCGCCAGCACGTTGTCGTCGGTCTGCACCCACAGGCTCTGGTCCTGGAGCCTCACCACCCAGTGGCCGTAGGAATCCTGGCTGGCGCGGGTGATCGTGCCTTCGAGCTGGGTGATCTCTTCCGGATCGGGACGGTCGTCGTCGCCGCCGCCGAAGATCGGCAGCCTCGGCAGCGCCAGGCCGAACAGCCGGCGGCGGCTCTCGCGCACCTGGCCCCGGTCGACGACGACGATGTCGCGCCGCTCCGCCGCCTGGGCGAGCGCGGCGCTGGCGTCGTCGAAACATTGCAGCCTCGCCGCCGCGTCGGCGATCGCCCGGCAGCGGACCAGCACCTGGAACAGTTCCGGCTGAGCCTGCGGGCGAGAAGCGGGCCGGTCGCCGCGCTGGGCGGACGCCGCGGTCATCAGCGCGACGAGGAGGGCGGCGAACAAGAGCGGCTTGCGGGTCATTGCGGTCTCCGGCGGTGCGTCGGCCGACTATTGCGGGGCGCGGCGGCAATGCGCAAGTGTGCGCTCGCGGGCCGAGTCATTGTGGCAATTTTGCCACGCACCGCAAAAATGGGGCCCAAATCAAGTCGCGGCAATTGCGTCGCTTTCGTTTCATCTCGTAAACGCAATCCGTTCAACCAGTTTGTCGCTGGTACGCGAATCACGGCTGCGGCCGATCTAAGGGGACCGACATGAGGTACAAGAATCAGTTTCTGAGCAATCTGCTGGCGACCACCATCATCTGTGGCGCGGTCGGCATTGCGACGCCCGCCTTTGCGCAGGACGATCAGCAGCCCCAGGCCGGTCCGGTCGAAGGGACGACGGCGGCGGACGATCAGGAAGCGATCGTCATCACCGGTTCCCGCATTCCGCAGCCCAACCTCACCGCGACCAGCCCGGTCACGGTCGTCAACAGCGCCGAAGTCCGGAGCACCGGCACGGTCCGCGCCGAAGACCTCATCAACTCGCTGCCTCAGGTCTTCGCCGGCCAGAGCAGCACCGTTTCGAACGGCGCGTCGGGCACCGCGACCCTGAACCTGCGCGGCCTCGGCACCGTCCGTACCCTCGTGCTGGTCAACGGCCGCCGCCTCGTCCCGGGCGACGTCAACTCCTCGGCCGCCGACATCAACGTCATCCCCGGCATGATGATCGAGCGCGTCGACGTGCTGACCGGCGGCGCATCGTCGGTCTACGGTTCCGATGCCGTCGCCGGCGTCGTGAACTTCGTGCTCGACACGAACTTCACCGGCGTCCGCCTCGATTCGCAGTACAGCTTCTTCCAGCATGACAACGGCGCCCGCGACGACGTCATCGCCGCCCTCAACGCCCCGAACCGCCAGTTCGGCTATCCGACGGGCAGCGTCGCCGACGGCGGCACCTGGGATGCCAACCTCGCGATCGGCGCCGCGTTCGACGACAATCGCGGCCACGTCGTCGCTTATGCCGGCTATCGCAAGACCAACGCGATCACCCAGGGCCGGCGCGACTACAGCTCGTGCGCTCTCACCTCGCGCACCAACCTGCAGATCGCCCAGCAGGGCAATCCGGCCGGCGGCGTCAATGCCGGCGCCACGACCTTCCTCTGCGGCGGCTCGGGCACCTCGGCCAATGGCACCTTCTTCACCAACCAGGCGACCCTGCAGGTCGGCCCGAACCGGACCTTCATCCCCGGCTCGACGCCCTACAACTTCGCCCCGACCAACTATTATCAGCGTCCCGACGAGCGCTACACGTTCGGCGCGTTCGCCAATTACGAGATCAGCGATTCGCTTCGCCCGTATCTCGAGGTGATGTTCATGGACGACCGCACGGTCGCCCAGATCGCGCCGTCGGGCGACTTCGGCAACACGATCAGCATCAACTGCGACAACCCGCTGCTCTCCGCTCAGCAGCGCGCGATCGTCTGCCAGCCGGCCAATCTGCTCGCCGCCAACGGCCTCTCGGTCGATCAAAACCCGCCGGGCACCCTCCCGCAGGTCTTCATCGATCCGATCAGCGGCACGCCCTATAACCGCGCGGTCCTGCAGATCCTGCGCCGCAACGTCGAGGGCGGCGGCCGCCGCGACGACCTGCAGCACACCAGCTACCGGATCGTGGCGGGCATGAACGGCCAGCTGAACGATGCCTGGTCGTACGACATGTACTATCAGTTCGGGCAGACCAACTTCGCCGAGACCTATTCGAACGACTTCTCGGTCCGCCGTCTCACGCTGGCGCTCGACGTCATCGACAATCCGGCCACTCCGGGCGTCGATCCGATCTGCCGTTCCGCGCAGGCCGGCGGCAGCGACCCGAGCTGCGTTCCCTGGGACATCTTCGCGACCGGTCAGGTCACGCCCGCGGCGCTCGCCTATCTGCAGACCCCGGGCCTGCAGCGCGGCGTCACGCAGCAGAGCGTCGCCAACGCCTCGGTCACCGGCGACCTCGGCTCGTGGGGGATGAAGTTCCCCTGGGCGAACAACGGCGTCGGCATCGCCGCCGGCGTCGAGTATCGCCGCGAGACCCTCGAGCTGCTCGTCGACCAGGCGTTCTCGACGCTGCCTTCGTCCGACCTTGCCGGCCAGGGCGCGCCCACGCTCCCGGTCGCCGGCGATTTCGACGTCAAGGAGGCCTTCGTCGAGGTCCGTATCCCGATCGTCGAGGACAGCTTCTTCTCGAACCTGTCGCTCGAAGGCGGCTACCGCTATTCGGATTACGGCATCGGCGCCCGCTCGATCAGCACCGACACCTACAAGGTGGCGATCGACTTCGC
>DATFGV010000623.1:0-13803 GCA_035249115.1 Vineibacter sp. | reverse complement strand
CGTACAGCCGGTCGACGGCGTTGTCGGCCTGCTCGATCTCCTTGACCAGCCGCGGATCGTCGCGCTCGAAAACGTCGATGGTCTGGCGCAGCATGGTCTCGAGCTTGTCGCCCAGGTGCAGGGTCTCGCGCATGGCGCAGGCCATCGCCTCGCCGGGCGTGTCGAGGGCGTGCGGGTCGAGGTAGCGCGGGCGGCCGGGATCGGCGGCCGTGGGCGCGTCAGGCAGCAGGCGCGTGCACAGCGCCGCGATCGGCCCGGTCAGCGGCAGGAACAGCAGCGCCGCAGCGATGTTGAAGGCGGTGTGGAAGTTGATCGCCAGCCGCGCCGGTTCGGCGCCCAGCGGCGCCAGCCATTGCATCGCCAGCGGGATCAGTGGCAGGGCGATGGCGGCGGACAGCGCGCGGATCGCGGCGTTGCCCAGCGGCACGCGGCGCACCGGCGCCGGCTGACCGGCCTGGTCGAAGAACGGAGCGATGGCGCCGCCGACGTTGGCGCCCAGCACCATGGCCAGCGCCGTGGCGGTCGGGACCAGCCCGGCGGCGGCAAACGACATCACCAGCAGGATGATCGACAGGCTGGAATGGGCAAGCCAGGTGGCGACCGCAGCCAGCAGCAAAGCGATGACCCATTCGTCAGCCAGCCCGCCGACCACGGCCATGAAGCTGCGCGAGCTCTTCAGCGGCCCGGCCGCCGTGCCCAGCAGCTTCAGCGCCAGCAGGACCAGCGCCAGCCCGATCAGGATGCGCGCGACGTGCCGAACGCGATCGTCGTTCGACCCGAGGAAGACAAACACGCCGGCCGCCAGCAAGACCGGCGAGACGAAACCGATGTCGAAGGAAAAGACCTGGGCGGCGACCGTCGAGCCGACGTCGGCGCCCAGCATCACCGCCAGCGCCGCCGGCAGGGCGATCAAGCCGCGGCCGGCGAACGACGACAGCAGCAGCGCCGTTGCGGTGCTGCTCTGCAACAGGCCGGTGACGAACAGGCCGGCACCGAACGAGGCCAGCCGGTTGCGGGCGCAAGCGGCCAGCGCACGTCGCAGCAGGGCGCCGAAGGCGCGCGTCATGCCGGTGCGTACCATGCGCACGCCCCACAGCAGCAGCGCCACGGCGCCGACCAGCTCGATCAGCAGGTGAAGACCGTCCATCGTCCAACTCGCTCAACGCAACGATACGCTCCAAGCGTTGACATGACAATTTTGTTACAGCTATGGCGACGATAGCCGCCGCGTCGCCAGCTGTGCCGCGACGTCGAAGAAGCGGCGCACCGGCTCAACCTGGCGTCGCTGTTGCAGGCAGACGGCGTATTCGCCGACAGCAAGGTCGGTGTCGGCGACCTCGAGCGGGTGGAAGCGGTGGTCGGCGCCGAACTCGCTTTCGAACACCACCCCAACGCCGAAGCCGGCCGCGACCGCTTCGCGCACGCCCTCGCGCGTCTCGACCTCGATCAGCGCACCGCTTGCCACCGCCCGTTCGGCCAGCGCCCGCTCGAACACCTCGCGGGTGATCGAGCCGCGCTCACGCAGCACCAGGTCGCGATCACGCAACTCGGCCAGCCGGATGTGCCGGCGCCGCGCCCAGGGATGTGCCCGCGGCACGAACAGCACCAGCCGGTCGCGGCGCACCTGCACCGAGGCCAGGCGCGGATCGGAGGTCGGGCGCGCCATGACGCCGACATCGGCCTCATGCGCCAGGACCTCGCGCAGCACCTCGTCGGAATTGCCGATGCGCAGGGCGAAGGTGAAGCCCCGAAGCTGGCGGCGCAGCTCAGCCAGGATGGGCATGACGTGGTAGGCGCTGTCGGCGCCGATCCGCAGGTGCGCCGGCGCCGCCGCGCCGCCCAGCAGCGCGCGCGCCTCCTCCTCGGCCGCGAACAGCCGCGTCGTGATCGCCAGCAGCTGCCGGCCCAGCGGCGTCGGCCGGGTCGGCCGGCTGTCGCGGTCAAGCAAGGTGACGCCATAGGCCACCTCCAGCGCCCGCACCTGGCCCGACAGGCTTGGCTGGCTGACGCCGGCGGCTTCGGCCGCCGCCGTGAAGCCGCCGCGTCGGGCGACAAGGTGGAAGGCGCGCAACTGGCTGGGGGTCATAGGTTGAACCTATGTTCGATATCAAGATTATATATTCGACTTATACTGAGAGCCAGCGGATCATGTGACCGCCATCCTCACGCGAGCCCAAGCATGCCAATCGCCCGCACTGCCCCCGCCGCCTCCGAAACCGGCGATCCGCTGTTGTTCACGCCCGGCCCGCTGACCACGTCGCGCGCCGTCAAGCAGGCGATGGTGCACGATTGGGGCTCGCGCGACGCAGCGTTCATCGCCATCAACCGGCGGGTGCTGGAGCGCATCACCACGATGGCTGGCGGCGATGGCACGCATGTGGCAGTGCCGATGCAGGGCAGCGGCACATTCGCGGTCGAGGCGATGATCACGACCTTCGTGCCGAGGGCCGGCAAGCTGCTGCTGCTGGTCAACGGCGCCTACGGCCAGCGCGCCGCGAAGATCGCCGGTATCGCCGGCCGAGCCACGGTCGTGCACGAAACAGCCGAGGACACGCCGGTGGACGTGGCGCGGCTGGAAGCGGCGCTGGCAGCCGATCCCGCCATCAGCCACGTCTTCGCCGTGCACTGCGAGACCACCAGCGGCATCCTCAACCCGATCGCCGCCATCGCCGCCGTCGTGTCGCGCCACGGCCGCCGCCTGCTCGTCGATTCAATGAGCGCCTTTGGCGCGCTGGAGATCGACGCGCGCCAGGTGCCGTTCGATGCGCTCGCCGCCTCCAGCAACAAGTGCCTGGAGGGCGTGCCTGGCCTCGGTTTCGTGGTCTGCCGCCGCGATGCGCTGGCGGCCTGCGCCGGCAACGCCTCCACTCTGGTGCTCGACCTGCACGACCAGTGGCAGGCGTTCGAGAGGACTGGCCAGTACCGCTTCACCCCGCCGATCCACGTCATCGTGGCGCTCGGCCAGGCGATCGAGGAGCACGCGGCCGAGGGCGGCGTCGCCGGCCGCGGCGCGCGCTACCGCGAAAACTGCCGCGTGCTGGTCGAGGGCATGCAGGCGCTAGGTTTCCGCACCCTGTTGCCCGGTTCGCTGCAGGCGCCAATCATCGTGACCTTCCACATGCCGCGCGACCCTGCATTCGCCTTTCAGACCTTCTACGATAGGCTCAAGGAGCGCGGCTACGTCATCTATCCCGGCAAGCTGACGGTGGCCGACAGCTTCCGCATGGGCTGCATCGGCCGGCTCGATGCGTCGCACATGCGCGCCGTCGTCGCCGCCGTGCGCGATATCCTGGCTGAGATGGGCGTCGGTACCGGCGCTCCGGCGCTGGCAGCGGAATGAGGAGCGGCGCATGGCCCCTGATACATTGACGCGCGGCGTGACCGGTTCGGTAGCGGTCAACGGTCGCACCTACCGTTTGCCGACACGGCCGACCGTGGTGGTCTGCATCGACGGTTCGGAGCCGGGCTACATCGAGGCGGCGGTCGCCGCCGGCCGCGCGCCGACCCTGGGCCGCTTCCAGGCGGCGGGCGCCAATCTGCTGGCCGATTGCGTGGTGCCGAGCTTCACCAACCCCAACAACCTGTCGATCGTCACCGGCCAGCCGCCGTCTGTGCACGGCATTTGCGGCAATTACTTTCTCGATCCCGAGACCGGCAGCGAAGTGATGATGAACGACCCGAAGTTCCTGCGGGTCGAGACGCTGTTCCCCTCGTTTCAGCGCGCCGGCTGCGGCATCGCTGTGATTACCGCCAAGGACAAGCTGCGCGGCTTGTTGGGCAAGGGCCTGGACCTGGCGCCGGGCAAGGCCTGCAGCTTCTCGTCAGAGAAGTCCGACCAGGCAACGATCGCCGCCAACGGCATCGAGGGCGTCAACGCGCTGGTCGGCATGGCGGTGCCCGACGTCTACAGCGCCCGACTGAGCGAATTCGTGTTCGCCGCCGGGGTCAAGCTGATGCAGCGCGACCGGCCCGCCATCATGTACCTGTCGACAACCGACTACATCCAGCACAAGCACGCGCCGGGCACGCCGGTCGCCAACGATTTCTACGCCATGATGGACGGCTACGTGGCGCAACTGGACGCGATGGACTGCACCATCGTCTTGACCGCCGACCACGGCATGAACGCCAAGCACGACGCCGCCGGCCGGCCCGACGTGATCTACCTGCAGGACACATTCGATGACTGGCTGGGCGCCGGCGCCGCACGCGTCATCCTGCCGATCACCGATCCCTACGTCGTGCATCATGGCGCGCTGGGCTCGTTCGCCGTGGTTTACCTGCCGGCCGCCGTCGACCAATGGGAAGTGATCGCCCGGCTAAGCGCGATCTCCGGCGTCGAGGCGGCGCTGACCCGCGAAGAGGCCTGCGCCCGCTACGAGCTGCCACCTGATCGCTTGGGCGACCTAGTGGTGGTCTCGACCCCCCACAAGGTCTTGGGCACGTCGGCCGCCAAACACGATCTGTCGGGCCTGACAGAACCGCTGCGCAGCCATGGCGGCGTGTCGGAGCAGAAAGTGCCGCTGATCTGCAGCCGTCGGCTTGCCGGCACGCACGATACAAGGCGCTGGCGCAACTTCGATGCCTTCGACCTGGCGCTCAATCTCGTCGCCTAGAGGCCGGACATGAACGTGCAGACCAGAATCACCACGCCCGCCCCGACCCGTCACGAGGCGATGCGTATCGCCGGCCGCAAGGTTGAGGCCGAGGGCCGGCTCGACGTGCTCAACCCCTGGGACAACAGCGTCGTCGGCACCGTGCCGCGCGCCACTCCGGCCATGGTTACCGAAGCTTTCTCGATGGCCTGGGACTACAAGCCGTCGCTCACCCGCTACGAGCGGCAGAAAATCCTGATGGCCGCCGCCGACAAGCTGGTGGCGCGCCGGGACGAGATCGCCCGGCTGATCACCGCCGAAAGCGGCCTGTGCCTCAAGGACTCGCTCTACGAGGTCGGGCGCGCCTTCGACGTTTTCTCGCTGGCGGGCCAGCTCTGCATACACGATGATTCGCAGACCTTCTCCTGCGACCTCACCCCGCACGGCAAGCGCCGCAAGATCTTCACGCTGCGCCAGCCGCTCAACGCCATCAGCGCGATCACGCCGTTCAACCATCCGCTGAACATGGTGGCGCACAAGCTGGCGCCGGCAATCGCCACCAACAACTGCGTGGTGCTGAAGCCCACCGAGCAGACGCCGCTGACAGCACTGCTGCTGGCGGACGTGCTTTACGAGGCCGGACTGCCGCCCGAGATGCTGTCGGTGGTTACCGGCGGACCGGCCGATATCGGCGACGCCATGATCACCGATCCGCGCATCGACCTGATCACCTTCACCGGCTCGGTCCGGGTCGGCAAATACATCGCGTCGAAGGCCGGCTACAAACGGCTGGTGCTGGAGCTGGGCGGCAATGATCCGCTGATCGTCATGGAGGACGCCGATCTCGACAAGGCGGCCGAGCTGGCGGTACAGGGCGCCACCAAGAATTCCGGCCAGCGCTGCACCGCGGTCAAGCGTATCCTGGTGGTCGAGCCTATCGCCGACGCCTTCGCGGCGCTGGTGACCCAGAAGGCCAAGAAGCTCAAGGCCGGCGATCCAATGGACCCCGACACCGACGTCGGCACGGTGATCAACGAGAAGTCGGCGATCCTGTTCCAGACCCGGGTCACCGACGCCATCGCCAAAGGCGCCGCCCTGCTGCACGGCAACGACCGACGCGGCGCGCTGTTCCCACCGACGGTGGTCGATCGCGTGCCCTTCGACTGCGAGCTCGTGCGCGAGGAGACCTTCGGCCCAGCGATCCCAATCATCCGGGTCAAGGACATCGACGACGCCATCCGGGTCTCGAATTCGACCGCCTACGGCCTATCGTCTGGCGTCTGCACCAACCGCCTGGACTACATCACCCGATTCATCGAAGAACTGCAGGTCGGCACAGTGAACGTCTGGGAAGTGCCGGGCTACCGCATCGAGATGTCGCCGTTCGGCGGCATCAAGGATTCCGGTCTCGGCTACAAGGAAGGCGTGCTCGAGGCGATGAAGAGCTTCACCAACGTCAAGACCTACTCGCTGCCCTGGCCGGCCTGACATGCCATTTCCGAGTCCGCAGTGTAAGCGCGCCAAGCACGATCGCGTCGGCAGATGAGTCACACTTGAGCCTGTGATCCCCAGCGCAGCGAGCGATCTTGGGTCAGCGCCAAGATGTCTCGCTGCGCTCGACATGACAGGGGATGTTTGTAGCAACCCGCCGAAACCTCCCGAGGTTCGACAGACGGGTTGGTCCCCCGCTAAGCTGGCGGCATCCGGGGGAGTTGCCGCGCCCATGACTGTCTTGCCTTTCCGCACCGCCACGCAGCTGGCCGCTGCCATCCGCAGCAAGAAGATCAGCTGTGTCGAGTTGCTAGAGCTCTATCTCAAACGGATCGAAAAGCACAATCCCAGGCTCAACGCCATCATCGCGCTGGATGTCGCCGGCGCCCGCAAACGCGCCCGGGCAGCCGACAAGGCACTCGCCAAGGACGACATTTGGGGGCCATTGCATGGCGTCCCGATGACCATCAAGGAGAGTTTCAATGTGGCCGGCCTACCCACCACCTGGGGCGATTTGGCGCTTCGGTCCAATATCGCCGACAGCGATGCGCTGGCGGTCACCCGCCTGAAGGCGGCCGGCGTAGTCCTGTTCGGCAAGACGAATGTGCCGCTGATGCTGGCCGACTGGCAGAGCTACAACGCGATCTACGGCATCACCAACAATCCGTGGGACGTCACACGCACACCCGGCGGCTCGTCCGGTGGTTCTGCTGCAGCTCTCGCCGCCGGCCTCACCGGGATCGAGGCGGGCAGCGACATCGGCGCCTCGATCCGCAACCCGGCACACTACTGCGGTGTCTTCGGGCACAAGCCGACGTGGGGCATCCTCAGTCAGCAGGGGCACGCATTGCCCGGCAAGGTGGCCGAGGCCGATATCGCGGTGATCGGGCCGCTGGCGCGCGGCGCCGAGGACCTGGAGATCGCCTTTGAGGCGATGACCGGCCCGGACGCCATCGATGGCAACGGCTGGCGTGCCAAGCTGCCCAAGCCGGCACACAAGAAGCTGCGTGACTTCAAGGTCGCGGTAATGCTGGAGGACCGCAACTCGACGGTCGACGACGAGGTCAAGAGCCTGATCCAGGCGCTGGCCGACCGGCTCGGCAAGCTGAACGTGAAGGTCAGCGATGTCGCGCGGCCCGACATCGATACCGACGAGCTGCAGCGCGTCTACATCCAGCTGTTGCGGGCGGCGACTTCGGGTCGCCAAACTGACGCCGAGTTCGCGCTGAACGCAGCCGAGGCCAGCCGCCTGCCGGGCAACGACCAAGGCTACTACGCACGCATGATGCGCGCCAACACGATCAGCCACCGCGACTGGCTCGCTGCCAACGAGCGGCGCCACCAGCTGCGCCGCAAATGGGCCGCGTTCTTCGAGGACTATGATCTGCTGCTTTGCCCCGCCGCCGCGTCGGCGGCCTTCCCACACGACCACGTGGGCGAGCGCTACCAGCGTACCATCGAGGTCAATGGCCGGCGCGTGGCGACCACCGACCAGCTGTTCTGGGCTGGCTTCAATGGCGTGTGCTACCTGCCCGGTACCGTGGCGCCGATCGGCCGCACCCCGCGCGGCCTGCCAGTCGGCGTGCAGATCGTCGGCCCGCAATACGGCGACCGCACCTGCCTGCGCTTTGCCCGCCTGTTGGAGCGGGAACACTACGCCTTCGAGCCGCCGCCGGGCTTCGATTGAGCTGGCGCCCCCTGATTTCACTGCCCTTGTCATGTCGCGCGAAGCGGGACATGAAGGGACTGGGCGTGCCCGCAATTGCGTGCGCCCGTTTGAGTTGCCTGAACTGCAGCCGAAGATGCAGGAGAGCTGACGTCACATGACCTACCGGCCCCGCGGCATATGGCCAATGCTCTATGCCTTCTTCGACGAACGCGGCACGCTTGACCGCACCGCCATGCGCCTGCAGGTCGAGGCCTGCGTGCGTGAGGGCGCGCACGGGCTCGCGATCCTCGGCCTCGCCACCGAAGTCAACAAGTTGACCGACGCCGAGCGCCACGACCTGGTGCTGTGGTTGGCCGAGGACCTCGACAAGCGGCGGCCGTTCGCCGTCACCGTCACCGGCGACACGCCAGAGGCGCAGATCGAGTTCGCTCGCTTCGCCGCCGAGGCCGGTGCCGCCTACGTCATCCTGCAGCCGCCACGCACTGGCCCTACGGACCAGGAGGCACTGTCCAGCTTCTTTGGCCGAGTGGCCGACGGCTGCCCGATCCCGGTCGGCATCCAGAATGCGCCGGAGTATCTTGGCGTCGGCCTGTCGCCGCCATCGATCAAGATCTTGCACCGCAGGCACGCCAACCTGGTGATGGTAAAGGGCGAGTCGACGGTGCTCAACATCCGCCGCATCATCGAGGAAACGGCTGGTGGCATCGCGGTCTTCAACGGCCGCGGCGGGCTCGAGTTGACCGACAACCTGCGGGCCGGCTGCGAGGGGATGATCCCGGCGCCAGACTTCTTCGATCGCCAGGTGCGGGTCTACGGCTTGATGTTGAGCGTCGACGATTCCGAGAACGAGGAGGTCGCCGAGAATCTTTATCGCGAGATCCTGCCGGGTATCGTGTTCGTCATGCAGTCGATCGACACCCTGGTTTGCTACGGCAAGCGCGTCGCCGCCTGGCGGATCGGCATCAAGAGCGAAATCTACGACCGCGCACCTGCGATGGCGCCGACGCCATTTGGCCTGCAGTGCACCCGCCGGTTTGTCGAGGCCCTTGGGCCGTACGTTTGATCAGTCTGCGGCCAACTGGCGCGTAAGCGGCGTCTCAGTCATGAGTGCCATCGTGGTCCGCCGCGCGACGGTCGATGACGCCGAGCGCATTGCCGCCCTGGTCGATGCGGCATTCGCCGAGTACCGCGGCAAACTCCAGCCGGAGTCCGGCGCGTTGGCCGAGACGACCGATTCGATCGCGCGCCAGCTCGTGGCGCCGGCCGGCGGCGCCGTCGCCTGGCGCATGGCTGGGGCTGGTGCCATCGGCGAGGTTGTCGGCGCCGTGCTGTTCAAGCCGCAGGATGCCAACCTGTATTTCGGCCGCCTGTCGGTGCCGCCGGCGGCGCGGGGCCTGGGCGTCGCCGGTGCGCTGATTCGCTTTGTTGAAGACGAGGCGCGGCGTCGCGGCTGTGCCGGCGTTGCGTTGGGGGTGCGCGTCACGCTACCCGACAACCAGCGCCTGTTTGCACGTCACGGTTATGTCGAGGTGTCGCGCAGTGCACATGACGGCTACGCCTACCCAACCAGCATCGAGATGCGCAAGCAGCTCGCGGTCGGTCTAGATCGGCTGGGCTAGCGATGGTTCCTCGATGGGGCCACGGAAGCGACCTGGCCACGGAATAGCCCTCGATTTTCTCGCGCGACTTGCGCCGAGAGACGAATCACGCGTCAATCGCCGCCGGCTCAATCGTGAGAGGCGACGACATGGCGGAAGTGACGGTGCGCGTGCTGCGTGACGATCATCGCGAGGCGTTGGCCCGGTTTCTCGGCAGCCGGCCAGACTCCCACTTGTTCCTGCGCGCCAATCTCGCTGATGGCCGCCTCGAGGATGATGGCCAGCGCGGCGGCGGCACCTGGGTCGGCACCGTCCGCGACGATGGCACGGTGACGTCGGTGGCGGCGCTGCTCTGGAACGGCATCTGCCTGTTGCAGATGCCGGAACATGGCCACGACATCCTCGACATGCTGGCCGGCGCCGCGGCGCGCGAAATGATTGAGCTCGCGGGCCCGACCGCGCAGGTCGAGGTCGCCCTGACGCACGGCCTGGCACGCGAACGGGTGCTAAAGAGCCGGCACGACGGCACGGTCATGGACCTGACTCTGGCCGACTTGGTGGTGCCGGCGGCGCTGGAGTCCAGGACCGTCGATTTCCGGCCGTCGACCGGCCAGGAGCTGGGCCAGTTGGGCGACTGGCATGCGGCGTTCAACGACGAGGTGTTCGGTGATGGCCGGTCGCCGGACAGCGAGCTGAAGGCCCGGCAATGGATCCGCGCCGTCTACAATGAGCGCCGCGGCGGGGTCGCCACCGTCGATGACCAACCGGTGGCCTATGCCGCCATCACCGGCCGGGTCGAGGGCGACGTGAATGTCGGCGCCGTCTATACCCCACCGGACGCACGCGGCCGCGGCTACGCCCGCTGCGCCGTGGCCGGGCTGCTGTTCGAGGCGGCCCGCGACGGCGCCATGCGGGCCTGCCTGACCGTCCAGAACGACAATGCCGCGGCGCGGCGCAGCTATGCCGCCCTGGGCTTCCATCCGGCATTTGACTGGACGATCACGCGGTATTTCCCGGCCTGAGAAGCGCGGCCACCAACCCTCCGGTCCGGCCGCAGGATCGCCGCTTCAAGACCTTGAACACGGCCGGATGAACCCTATCTCCCGGTTGTCGCCGATGCCCTGAACGGGTCGGAGACAATGCGGCCCGCCTCTGGGGGCCATATGCACGCATCGCTCAAAAGGAGGGTGTCAATCATGCGCGCTTTCGATTTTTCGCCGTTGTTCCGTTCCACCGTCGGTTTCGACCGTGTCTTCCAGCTGTTGGACAACATGGCCCAGGACGGTTCCGGTAACGGCTATCCGCCCTACAACATCGAGAAGCAAGGCGAGAACGGCTATCGCATCACGCTGGCCGTGGCCGGCTTCACCGACAAGGACATCGAGATCGTCCAGCAGGAGAATGGCCTGAAGGTCGCCGGCAAGATCGCCGACCGTGACGAGTCGCAGAGCTTCCTGCACCGCGGCATCGCGGCGCGCGCCTTCGAGCGCCGTTTCGAGCTCGCAGACCATGTGCGGGTGACCGGCGCCGCGCTGGCGAACGGCCTGCTGCACATCGACCTCGTGCGCGAAGTGCCGGAAGAGAAGAAGCCGCGCGTCATCCCGGTGTCGAGCGGCAACCGCCCGGTCCTGCAGGCGGCCGAGTAACGCACGCCGGGGCGGCGTGATCGCCGCCTGACATCCACACGCCGAAACGGCGCACCCTCTCCCGGCACGGGACGAGGGTGCGCCTTGCTGTCCCGTCGTTACGGTCGCCGGCACGTCGTGGTGGCGCCGCAGCCATCGCTTCTCCTAAACTCCGGCCGCCACCAAGGTCCGTGAGAGGGAAGCACGTCCATGAAGAGCTACAAGGTCGTCGAGTTCGGCAAGCCGCTGCAGAGGATCGAGGAACCGACGCCCGTACCAACCGGCACCCAGGTCCTGGTGCGCATCACCGCCGCCGGCGTCTGCCACAGCGACGTGCACCTGTGGGAAGGCTATTTCGACATGGGCGGTGGCAACAAGTACTCCACCCAGAAGACCATGAACCCGCCGCGCACCATGGGCCACGAGATCGTCGGCGAGGTAGCGGCGATGGGCCCCGACGCCAAAGGCGTCAAGGTCGGCCAGAAGGCCGTGGTCTATCCCTGGATCGGCTGCGGCAAGTGCTGGTACTGCGATTCCGGTATCGAGCACCTGTGCCCGGCGCCGCGGGCGATGGGCGTCAACGCCGATGGCGGCTATGCCGACCATGCGCTCGTGCCGCATCCGAAGTACCTCTACGACTACGGTAGCGTGCCGACCGAGCTCGCCTGCCTCTACGCCTGCTCGGGCATCACTGCTTTCGGCGCGGTCAAGAAGGCGCAGGGCCATGACGGCGGCAAACCGGTCCTGGTGATTGGCGCTGGCGGTGTCGGCCTGATGGGCGTCCAGTTCGCGCGCGCCGTGCTTGGCCGCGATCCGATCGTCGCCGACATCGACCCGAAGAAACGCGAGCTGGCGCTGCAGCAGGGCGCCTGCGCCGCCATCGACCCGCGCGACGGCGAGGCGCGCAAGCAGGTGATGGCGCTGACCGGCGGCACCGGCGTCGGCGCAGCGCTCGACTTTGTCGGCGCCGAGGCGACGACGCAGTTCGGTCAGCGGTCGCTGGCACGCGGCGGCCGGCTGGTGATCGTCGGCCTGTTCGGCGGCACGTTCTCGACGCCGTTGCCGATGTTCGCCTTCACCGGCTGCCAGTTCGTCGGCTCGGTGACCGGCAGCCCGGCCGAGATGGCCGAGATGATGGCCCTGGTGCGCGCCGGCAAGGTGACGCCGGTGCCGGTCACCACCCGCAAGCTCGACGACGCCGACGCAGCCCTGCAAGACCTGCGCAAGGGCGTCGTCATGGGCCGCGCCGTGCTGGTGCCGTAGCGTCGCCACCGCTGCACACGCCGGGGATCGCTCCGCTAACGCTTCCAGCCGTCGTTGGCGTACATCACGTTGGGGTTTGCCTGGATGTGATTGTAGGTCGGCGACAGCGACGTGATCGCGGCGCGCAACGCGGCGGCGTCGTTGTCGCTGACGGTGGCGCCCGGCGTCTGCCAGATATTCTGCGCCAGGGTCCAGGCGATGCCGAACGGATGCGTGAGGTTCTGGCTCCAGGCCGGCCGCGTCGGAGTCGATCCCGGGCCGGGCGTCTGCCAGTGGATGTCGTAGAGCGCCCCGGCGATGAAGGCCGCCGCCTCGTCGTTGACGGCGCGCGTGCCGCCGGGCTGATACCGCGCACCCCGCGTCGGCTTCACGCCCCAGCCGTCACGCACGGCATGCACGCTTTCGTGCACGATGCTCGCCCGGTCAAACGGAGTGAGGCCGAACGCCTTCGCCGGCGGCGGGAAGACCATCGTGTTGCTATGCGTCAGATATTGCGCACCGGTCCCTGCCGGGAGCGGTTTCACGTCGATTGAGATATGCCCCATGCTGCCCGGTCGCGGGTTCATCGCGTGCGCCACCGCCGCGAACGCCAGGCCATGGTACTCACGCCCGTCGTAGCGGAAGCTGACCTTCTGGCATTCAGTGCTGAGCAGGACGCGCTGCACGAACTGACGCAACTCGACACGATCCGTGAACTCCGACACTGCCATCTCCATGACGTGGATTGCGGTCGCGGACCGCCGAATGCTTTTGATGTCCGCCGCGTGTCAGCCATCAACACGCACGGGCGCGGCCGCTTCCATGGGCGCCTACACGACTTCGTGTAGTGGCCGGCGCACTGGGCGCGCCGGAAGGCGTTGACGCCTGCAAAGTCGCACCGCGCGCGAATCACCTCGGGGTGCACCTGCGACTGAAGGTCACGCTTGGCTTCGAACCACCGTGAATACGCGACCTGGCACGCGCACGCGGTGCGGGAAGTCGAAGCGCGTCGCCGTGTTCATGCTCTCAACGACGACGGCAATGCGACCAGCTTGCACTGCCATCGTCGGCCACTTCCCGACCAACTCCCTACACGAAAGTGCTTTGTCAATGAGTGAACCCACTGCGACCGTCCAGCCGCCGCGCTATTGGCCCGAATTGCGCTTCACCCTCGATCCGCAAGTCGAGCGCGCCGCCCGCGATGCTGAACAGGCGATGCGCGCGCGCCAGATCATCCAGAAGTGGCTGCAACCCGATTTCCCATTGCTGTTGCCGCAGTGGGGCATGATCGTTGGTCCAGTACCCAACCGGCTGTCTCCGCAAAAGCCACCGCCCTATCGGGCGCCGGCCGGTTATTCACGCGGCGAGGGCCCAAGTCCGGCGAAACCAGCCGACCTCGCAGATGTCGCCAAGGCGATGTATCGCTTGCCGCCGACTCAGAAGCTGGTCGGACAGGCGCACGACCAATTGATGCACGATCTGCGGCGCCTGCTCGACGACTGGAACGAGGGGCCCAACCGAAAGAACGGAACGGGCGATGCCGGCTACGGCGTACCCAGCGGCCAGCACGCCGGCACCGCCGA
>DATFGV010000622.1:0-13761 GCA_035249115.1 Vineibacter sp. | reverse complement strand
GCCCGACGATCAGGTCGAGCGTGCCGAGCGGTGCCGCGGCGAAGAACGGCTCACCGCCATAGCTGCCGACCTGGGCGCGTAGGCCGTGATAAGGCGATACGACATCGACTACGCGCAGCCCGACCTCCGACAGGACGCTGCCCGGGTCGACGGTGTTCACCAGGATGTCGCTTTCGACGCAAAGCCCGTTGCCGGCGATAACCGTCGGCGCATCGTCTGCCAGCCCGTCGGGTTCGACGACACGCGCGTAGACTTGGCCGCAACCTGCCCGCGCCCGCAGCGGCGCGTGCGGCGTTACAAAGCGCAGCCAGCGCTCGGTCACCCCCGGACGGCAAGCCGCTTGCGACAGCTCGATCGTCGGCGACTCGGCCGGAACGGCGTAGATCGCGCTTGGATCGGCCCGGCCGGCACCATAGGCCGCTTCGACCTTGGCCGGTGTCGGCATCGACCAAGCGGCAAGTGGCGGGCGGCGCGGCAGGAGCAGCGGGTAGAACAGTCCCCGCGTCGCCAGGTGCAGCGAGGCGGCGCGCCGGCGGGCGGCGTCGAGTTCAGCCAGCGCCGCGGCTTCGATCGGCGCCGTCCCGAACGCTGCCGCCTCCCATTGCACCCGGGCCTCGGCGGCGCGCCGGCGGGCGGACTCGTGGCGCCGCAGGATTGGCCCCAGCATGCGCTGCCCCCACGTGCCGCCGGTCGGCACGCCGGGTTGGGCCAGGAAGCGGCCGATATCGCCCTCGGCGGCATTGGCCGCCGCCCACAGCCGGGACAGCGGGAAAAACCAGCGCCGCATGGCGCCGAGCGCCACCGGATCGATCCACGGCCGCGCCACGATGGCGCCCAGCGGCGAGCACGCCGCCCGGCGAAAGGCGACCTCCGCCGTCAAGGCTGAACGCGGCGCGCGGCGCGCGGGCATCACCAAGGCGCTATCCTCCTGCGTCACGCGTAAAGCGTTGGCGCCAATCGGGACGTTGGCCGCGCCGACGGCCGAGGGCGATCAGCGTTGCGGTGGCACGGGGGCTTGTCGCCTAGTGTCCGCTCGACGTATCTAGTGCGCGTCGCTTCGAGGGGAACCATGTCCGCTGTCGATCCCGTCATGCAAGCCCGTGTCGATCTGGCCGCTGCGCTGCGCTGGGCGGCGCGGCATCAGCTCAATGAAGGCATCGACAACCACTTCAGCATGGTCGTGCCGGGACGTGAGGACCGGTTCCTGATCAATCCCCATGGGCTGCACTGGTCGGAGATCACGCCGGCCGACCTGGTGATGACCGACGCCAGCGGCGCGATCATCGAGGGCCGCCACCCCGTGGAGGCCACCGCTTTCTACATCCACGGCCGGATCCATCTCGGCAATCCGCGGGCCAAGGTGGTGATGCACACCCACATGCCCTATGCAACGGCGCTGACCACATTGACCGATGGCCGGGTCGAGATGTGCACCCAGAACGCCTTCCGCTATTACGACCGCATCGCCTACGACGAGATCTACAACGGCCTGGCGCTGGACAACGAGGAAGGCGACCGCTTGTGCCGGGCGATGGGTGACAAGTCGATCCTGATGCTGCGCAACCACGGCGTCGTCGTCGCCGGCCCGAATGTCGCCATGGCCTACGAAGATCTCTATTTCCTGGAACGCACGGCGCTGGTGCAGGTGCTGGCCATGCAGACCGGCCGGCCACTGGATGTCGTGCCAACCCAGGTGGTGGCGCGGACCGCGCGCCAGATCGCCGATGGCAGCCAACAGCAGGCAGAGATGCATTTCGAGGCGCTCAAGCGCATGATGAGCCGCGACGAGCCGGGTTGGGATCGCTTGCATTGACGGCAGGGCGGCCATGCCTTGGCGGCGCACACACGGGCACCCAGATTGACTGTCACTGACCGCGTTTCGGGAGATCGCCATGCGTCGTCTCGTGATCGCCTGCCTCCTCGCCGCTCTCGCGGTGCCGGCCAACGCCCAACGGCCGGCCCCGACGCCGGCACCGGCCCAGCCACAACCGCACTCGCTCGACATCCAGGCCAAGCGCCCGCTGCCGACGGGCAAGTACGCCGTCGACCTCGACACTGACTCGGCGCTGGGTCGCGACCTGCGGCGCGTGGTGATGGAAAAGCTGGCCGCGCGCGGCAACCAGGTCGGTTTCAGCGGCGGCCATGTGATGAAGCTGCAGGTCGGCCTGACGCAGCATTTCTCCTCAAGCCAGCAGCCGGCCGGCGCGCCGCCACGGAGCGAAATCGGGCCGACCGGCGATCGCAGCGACATCCGTCCGCCGATGCCGGATCGGCCAGTTCGCGACATGGCGTCCCGGCCCGATGCCGCTTTGGAGACGCTGAATCTCACCCTGACCGTGCGCGCCGCGACAACCGGCGAGGTGATCTGGGCCGCCTATGCGACCTGCTCCTTCAGGGACGGTCGCGCCCAGGCCATGGGCCGCACGATGCTCGACGCCATTTTCGCCGATCCCAATCGCTCGCGCCGCGGCGACGCCAAGTGCCCGGCCTAGGCCGCACGACGGCACGAATTGAAACTACGTTCATCGGAGGAGACCCAGGACATGGCTGAAAAGTACCGCCTCGCGCCACTCGACATGGCCCGGCTGACTCCGGATCAGCGCGCCGTGGCCGATGCCATCATCAGTGGGCCGCGCGGCGGTTTGCGGGGTCCGTTCGAGCCGTGGCTGCGCAGCCCGACCCTGGCCGATCGGGCGCAGAAGCTTGGGGAATACTGTCGCTTCGGCAATTCGCTGCCCAAGGACCTCGCCGAGTTGGCGATCCTGATGACCGGCAAGCGCTATCGCGCGCAGTACGAGTTCTGGGCGCATGCCCGTCTGGCGCGCGAGGCCGGTCTGCCCGACGACATCATCGAAGCGGTGCGGCTGGGCAAAGCGCCGAAGTTCCGCCGCGACAGCGAGCGCGCCATCTACGACCTGGTCAGCGAATACTTCGCCACCAACCGGGTGAGCGACGCCACGTTCAAGCGGGCGATCGACGCGCTGGGCGAACGCGGTGTGGTCGATCTGGTGGGCACCGTCGGCTACTACAGCCTGGTATCGATGACGCTGAACGTCTTCCAGCTGCCGCTGCCGGCCGGCGAGAAGGAACCGCTCGCCGCGCCGAGCGCGCCACGTCCGGCGGCCGCCAAAAAGAAATCGGCCGCCGGCAAAGCGCCACCGCGCAAGAAGGCGGCAGCGAAGAAAAAGCATCGCTAGCGCCTTCGCCGCCGACGAGGATACACGCCACGTCAACCGCCACCCTCATCCTGAGGACGCAGCACAGCCGCCGTCTAGAGGGTGACCACTGGCTCCGCGTACAACCCTGGACTTCACGCGAAGCCGCCAGAGCTTCGCCAACCGACGTCAGCGCCGATGCCCCACCACGCGGGTGGAGACGGGGGCAGCGGCGCGGACGATGTCTTCGATCACCCACACGTCCTTGCTGCGCAGTTCCGGCGCAGCAGCGTCGAGCCGGGCTGCGAGTCGGTGCAGGTGACGCGTCGGCACACCTGGGAACAGGTGGTGTTCGATGTGGAAGAACATGTCGTAGAAGAACCCATTCCAGAAGCGCTGCCGCGAGGTGCGGGCGATGAAGTGCTCGCGGTCACAGCCGTGATGCACGGTCCAGACGCAGAAGAACGCCGTGAAGCACTCGCCGACCGTCATGGCGATCACGTGGTAGCGCAGCGCGTCCCATTCCAGCACGACGAACGCCAGCGCCACCCAGGCCGCGATGGCGCCGAGCTCGACCTTCAACCACCGCCGGTCGCGCGCCGGGCCGCTGCGAAACGCCTCGCGCAACAGCAGCAGCGGGAACAGCGGCCCGAAAGCGATGGCACCCAGCGCGCTCATGCGGGCGCTCCTGGCCTCGACGTCGCCCTCGGCCATGCACAGGCGGTGATGCCGCAGGTGGTTGATCTTTACCGCGTGCATGGCGCTCATCATCAGCACGCTCTGCACCAGCATCACCCAATCGTCGCCGCGCCGGCTCAAACCCAGCGTACCGTGGTAGCTGTCGTGGATCTGCCGCAGGCCGGTCAGGAAGAACATGAAGGACGCCGGCAACGCCCAGGCGTAGTGGCCGGCGTGCGCCAGCCCCAGCGACAGCGCCAGCCACGGCAGCGGCATCAGCAGCTCGCCGATTGTCTCGGCGCGGCCGAGGGTGCGCAGGTCGCGCCATCGGACCGAGCGCACCCGTTCGTCGACCATGATGGTCGGCGTCCGTTCATTCTCCATGTTCCTCTCCCGAGGCCGCCAGATCGGTTCTGGTCCGACCGGACCACCTCACCATGACGCGCGCCGGGCTCAGCCCCGGTGCACGAACCGCGCCACCCGGGCGCCCATCTTCATCAGCGCCACCAGGGTCGATTTCGGCAGGCTCTTGACCTGGCCGTACCAGCCGTCGAGCGTCTCCACGAAGGTCAGCATCGACTGGATGCGTGCCTTGATCTCGGGCGGCGTGTCGCGGTCCTTGTCGGCTTGCGCCATGCACTCGCGCAGCACGGCGATGGTCGGATCGATCTCCTTGGCCTTGCGGCTTTCGACGATCGCCAGCAGCGTCTGCCAGTTATCCTTGACGGCGGCGAAATGGTCGCGCCGGTCGCCCAGCACCTGCTCGCGCCGCACCAGGCCGATGGTCTCCAGTTCGCGCAGGCTGGTGCTGACGTTCGACCTGGCGATCTGCAGCGTTTCGACGATCTCGTCGGCCTGAATCGGCTGCGGCGACAGGTAGAGCAGCGCGTGGATCTGGGCCACCGAGCGGTTGACGCCCCAACGGGTGCCCATCTCGCCCCAGTGGACGATGTAGCGCTCCATGACCGGAGTCAGCCGCATGGTCATTCCGCCATTTCTGTCTAGACAGAAATTACGGAAAAAACGGCACACGGTCGACGCGCATAGTGCCGCACCCCACGCTGCTGCTCGTTACAGCCCCTCTCCGCCCACGAAGTGGGGGCAGAAGGGTGGCGCTACTCGTCGAAGATCGCGACGGCGCGCGTCCAGCCGGCCGAGGCGCCGCGGATCTTGTGCGGGAAGCACGAGATCATGAAGCCGTCGGGCGGCAGCGCCTCGAGGTTGTGCAGCTTCTCGAGGTGGCAATAGCCGATGTGGCGGCCAGCCTTGCGGCCTTCCCAGATGATCGAGGGGTCCTTGGTCTCGGCGTATTTCTGGGCGGTGAAATAGAACGGCGCGTCCCAGCTCCAGGCGTCGGTGCCGGTCAGCCGCACGCCGTGCTCCAGCAGGAACATCGTGGCGTCATAGCCCATACCGCAACCGGAGTTGACATAGTCGTTGTTGCCGTAACGCGATCCGGCCTTGGTGTTCACGACCACGATCTCCAGCGGTTTCAGCTCATGGCCGACCCGCTTCAGCTCGTCCTCGACGTCCTTGGCCGTGATGACGTAACCGTCCGGCCGGTCGCGGAAATCGAACTTCACGCCGGGCTGGAAGCACCATTCCAGCGGCACCTCGTCGATGGTGATGGCGCGCTCGCCGCGGTTCATCGTCGGGTGGAAGTGGTAGGGCGCGTCTAGATGCGTGCCGTTGTGCGTGCTCAGCCGGACGTTCTCCACCGCCCAGCCGGCACCGTCGGGCATGTCCTCCTTCTTCAGTCCGGGGAAGAAGCCGGCGATCTGGCCGACCGTGTCTTCGTGCCGGTGGTAGTCGATCTTCGGGCCGAACGGCACGGGATCGGAGATCACGTCGTTCTCCAGGTAGATCGACAGGTCGACGAAGCGACGCGGCATGACGTTGTCCTCCGGTTGGCACGATTGACCGGAGTGTCGCGCATTCGCGCCGCCGACGCGAGAGGGTCGGACCGGGCGCCATCGAAGGTGTCGGGATCAACGCGCCGGCCGCTCCCTGGTCGCGGCCGGCGGATCGTCGCGTGCCTTAGTTCGGCAGGTTCTCCTCGATCGCCCGATGCAATTCCGTCAACGTGTCCTGCAGTTCGCGCGGATGGGTCAGGATCTCGATCTCGATCTTCCTGCGATCCTCAGGCGACACCTGAACGCCCAGCTCCTCCAGTTTTTTGAACACCTCGGGTCCGACGGAGCGCCAGTTCTGCGTCGCTTCGACGACCGCGTTCGGCACGGTCTTCAGCGCGATGAGGATCACCTGGATGATCAGCGCCAGCGCGAACCTCGGCACGCTGAAGACCTTGTAGCCGTGCGCCACCGCCCCTTCGATCACGGCGGGACTGCGCACCTTGGACGCGATGCCGCCCAGGAGCACCCCGACGGAGTAGGACACCGTCTTCAGTTTGACGTTCGGCGGCAGCCGCGACATGAGTACGTAGATCGTGCTCTCGAACAGCTTGTCCCAGAGGGTCGGCGCGTACTGCTTGATGCGGCCGCGCGCCACGCCGAGCGCGAGCAAAATCCGCGCCCAGTTGTCGAAATCCTTGCGGTGCTTCCAGAGCACCGGCCCGATCGTCGCCCCGACGACCGCGACGAACCCGATCGAGCTCGAGCCGGCGATGAGACCGAGGATCAGCTCGGCCTCCGCCTGGATCAGCGATTTCGCGAGCTGCAGCTTCGACGACAGATTCTGGAAGAAGATGATGCCGCATTCATCCAGAAAGCCGGGCGTCGCCTGGCCGTAGACATGCCCGACCTTTCCGCGCATCGGGTTCTGGTCGAGGAAATCGTCTCCCGGCCCCTGGTTATCCCTCAGAATGAAAATTGTGTCTTTGGCGTTGATCGAGAGCACCAACCTCGTTCCGTCGAGGCCGGGAATGAAGTCGCCACCCTTGAACACCGACGGCAGATAGGCCGGTCCGTTGTGCTGGTAAACGGACACCGGATCGGCCTGGATCGCGACTTGTTGCGGCGTCAGCAGGACCACGCCCCCGTCCTTGTGGAACAGTTTGCACAGGGCGCGAAAGGTCGGCCCCTTGGGATCGACGCGTCCGTCCGGCCAATTGAAACCCAGCCACTTCTTCTGGAACGCTTTGATGGCGTCGATCGTGCCGGCGGTGACCTTGTCGTCGACCCGCAATAGCGTGATGTCGCCGACGCGCCGTTCAGGGTAGGCGCGGCGCATCGACCGGTTCAGAAGGAATTCCACCGTGGCGACATCCTGCGGAAGGTTGTCGCCCTTCTGGCCGACCGAGCCCTTGAGCACGGCGCCCGTCGCGTTCTGCATGGCCATGTCTCCTCGCGTGGCGATTGCCCTGACGCGCCGTATGGTCGCGGCCTACTCGTAGCGCTCCCAGAAGCCGGGCATGGAACCGACGCCAACGCTCAGGTCGGGCCCGCTCTGCTTGATGATGATCGGTTCGTCGGCTGAGCGCTGGTGCTCGGGTGTCCGGCCATAGTCATTCGGCCCGAAGAAGCAGTACTGGGTCGACGAATCGAAGCCGCCCGACGCGCTGACGATCTCGCCGCGGCCCTCGAAGTCGGTGACCTCCATGAAGTAGCCGACATCGACCTGCTCCCACTCGCCCGGCTTTGAGATGCCGATGGGCAGGCCGACACCGCCGCCGGCGCTCATCAGCTTCAGCTTGATCGTCTTGCCGTTGCGGGGATTCTGGATTTCGATCCGCGTCGCGCCGAACGATACGCCCGGCACGACGTCCAGCTGGTAGCCGAAGATGACCCGAAACCGGAAGATCCGCGACAGCGTGGTGTCTTTGACGCGGCCCTTGACCGGCGTGTCGCCGAATTCAATCCGCTGCTTGAACTTGCGGCTCGAGGTGATGTCGACACGGCGGTCCTGGGCCAGCACCGCGCCACGCGCCTTCCCCTCGCCGGCTCCATGCTGCAGCGAGCTGTACCGCTGACGCCAGTAGCTGGTGCCGCCGGCGCCGATGAACTGGCTGTCGAAGTAGGCACGCACCATCTTGGCGCGCGCTTCGGACAATCGGCTGTTATAGGCGGCGGCCCCCCGGTGGTCGGCCCAGCCGATGAATCCGATCTTGAATGCCCCCGCAAAGGGACCTTCCGCCGAAGCGATATGCTGCTTCATGTAGTGCGCCAGGCCGTCCAACACGTCGAGGTCACTGACGTCCAGGTTCGTCTCGTTGGTCGCGAAGAAAATCTGCCCGATGATCGCGTCGCCGGTGATCGACTTCTCGCTGCCGCCGTTGAGGTTCATCCAGCTTTCGTTTTGATCGAGGGCCATAGCCTCCACCCCTGCATTCCAGCCCGCCCGCCCGGCCGACGCATCGCAATCGACGACCGTGGGCAGCGACGAACAGGATAGGAATCCTCCGGCGGGCGCGAAATCCGATCCCGGCCGGCGGACTATCCGGAAATGGCAATACGGCGGCGCCGATTGCTGGTAGAATGCGGATGTTTCACGGAATGTCCGCCGTCGCGGCGTGTTCTCCAAAAGGGGTGGAGAATGGCGTCCATGGTTTCAGCCCGCGCGAATGTCCTGCAACACCGCCGCATCATGGAGAGCCGCGACGCCGACATGACGCGCGAGTTCATGCGGAGCAAGGAGTTCCATCTCGACCTGCATCCACGCGAGGCACGCACTTTCGATTTCGCGGCCGGCGCCGCCTACCTGCCCAACAGCTACATCGGCTACATCCAGTACGGATCGGCGACGACGGTGCGTGTGCCGGGCGAGCGCCTGCGCGACGATTTCTTCCTGCACCTGCCGCTGCGCGGGCGGGCGGAAGTCATCAACAGTTCGGGCAACGTGGTGTGCCGGCAGGACCAGGGCGTCATCTCCTCGCCGCACGGCCACGTGATGCACGCCGAGGCCGGCAGCGCGCGCATCACCGTGTCGCTGACCGCCGCCACCGTCACTGGCCAGCTGGCGGCCCTGCTGGGCGAGACGCCGCGGCAGCCCCTGGAGTTCACCTCGGCGATCGACGTCACGTCGGCCGCGGGGCGGCGCGTCGACCGCCAGGTGCGCATGGCGATCGCCGATCTCGACGACGATGCGGTGGCGGTCAACCCGATCATGGCCGGGATGTACGAGCAACTGATCGTCACCGGCCTGCTGCTGTACCAGCCGAACACCTACAGCGACGCGCTCGAGCGCCATTCCGCCCGGCCGACGTCGCGCGAGGTGCGCCGCGCCGTCGACTTCATGCAAAGCCGCCTGCGCAATCCGATCACCCTCGCCGACGTCGTCGCGGCGTCGGGCATCCCCGGTCGCACCTTGATCAAGCATTTCAAGGACGAGTGGGGCACGTCGCCGATGCGCTATCTGCGCGACGCGCGGCTGACCCGGGTGCGGGAAGCGCTGATGCGCGCCCGCCCCACCGACAGCGTCACCGACATTGCCCTGCTCTGGGGCTTCAACCACCTCGGCCGCTTCGCGATCGAGTATCGCGACCGGTTCGGCGAAACTCCGTCCGACACGTTGCGACGCAGCCGCGGCCACCGCGCCTGACCCGGGCACGACCGGCCTCGCGATATCAGCCGTGCGTGTGCGCGCGTGGACAGCGCCGCGCGCGCCATGTCAGCCTCGCGCGCATCGCATTCGAACGGGATCGCCATGGCCGCCTCCGGTCGTCCGCCGCTTGAGGGCATCCGCGTCCTCGACTTTTCCCGCGTCATCGCCGGCCCGGCCTGCACCCAGGCGCTGGCCGACATGGGCGCCGAGATCGTCAAGGTCGAGGATCCCGACGGCGGCGACGACACCCGCCGCTCGCCCGGCCCGATGGTCGGGCCGCTGACGCATTTCTTCGTCGCCTACAACCGCGGCAAGAAAAGCCTGGCGCTCGATATCGGCACGAAGGAAGGCCAGGCGATGGTGCAGCGCCTGCTGGCGCGATGCGACGTGCTGATCGAGAACTTCCGCCCGGGCATCATGAAGCGCTTCGGGCTCGACTACGGGTCGCTCAAGGACCGGCATCCGCGTCTGGTGTACGTGTCAATCTCGGCCTACGGCCAGAGCGGACCAATGGCGGACCGGCCGGGCTTCGATCCGGTGCTACAGGCAGAGTCGGGCATGATGGCGATGACCGGCGAGCCGGACGGATCGCCGCTGCGCCATCCGCTGGCGATCATCGACACGCTGACCTCGGTGCACGCCACGGCAGCGATCCTGGCGGCGCTGTATGCGCGCCGCGACACCGGCAGGGGCCAGCACGTCGACCTGGCGCTGTTCGACGTGGCGGTGGCGGCGCTGGGAAACGCCGCGCTGTACTACCTGACCTCGGGTCAGTCGCCGCCGCGCACCGGCAACGCCCACATGACCTCGACGCCGACCGCCGCCTTCCCGACCGCCAACGGGCTGATCTACATGGCGGTGTCGAACCAGAAGCTGTTCGCCGACATGAGCCGCTCGGTCGGCCACCCGGAGTGGGTCGACGATCCGCGTTTCAAGACGACGACCGAACGCACGCGTAACCGCGCCGCGCTGTTCGCCCTGATGAACGCCGTGTTCGCCACCGACACCAAGGAGAACTGGGCCAGGCGCCTGCGCCACCTGCCGGTCGGGCCGGTGCGCGACGTCGGTGCCGCGCTGGAGTCGGAGGAAGCCGCCGCCCGCGGCGTGGTGCGCACCTCGACCCATCCGGCGCTGGGCGATTTCCGCACCTTGGCGCCGGTTTACCGGTTGTCGGACACGCCGGTCGGCAGCGACCTGCCGCCGCCGCTGCTCGGCGAACACAGCGACAAGGTGCTGCGCGACATTGCCGGCTGCGACGACGCCGAGATCGCAGCCCTGCGCACCAAGCGTATCGTCGGGTCGGGCGACTGATCCCAACAGCTCTTGCTCGCCCCTCGTCGCCGCGAGCCTTCATGGTGAGCCTTGTCGAACCATGAAGCGGTCAGTACTCCATGGCTCGCCGCGCCGCTCGGAATGACAGACTGATGAAGCTCAACCGCCAAGCCATTCCACGAGCGCGCGGTTGACCGCATCGGGACGTTCCATGGTCGAGAGGTGGCCACAGTCCTCGACCACCACCAGGCGCGATCCGGCGATGCCGGCGGCGATCTCCTCCGACAGCGCCAGCGGCGTCGCAGCGTCCTGCCGGCCGCACAGCACCAACGCCGGGCACGTGATAGCCGCCAGCTCCGGTCGTCGATCGGTCCGGCCGAACACCGCCTGCTCCTGGCGCAGATAGGTCGCCGCGCCGACACGGCGCAGCATCTTCAGGACGCGATCGACCAGCGCCAAGTCGCCCAATCGCGTCAGCGGCACGAAGCGCGACAACTGCAGGCCGAACACGATGTCGACGTGGCCGGCGCGCACCAGCGCCATGCGGCCGCGACGGACCGCCAGCTCGTCCTCGGTGTTGGCCCGCGCGCTGGTGTCGAGCAGCGCCAGCCGCGTCACGCGGCTGCCCGCCTGGCGCATGATCTCCAGCGCGATCATGCCGCCCATCGACAGGCCGGCGAGCGCGAAGCGCGCCGGCGCCTGTTGCAGGATCGCCGCGGCGATCGCCGGCACGCTGTCATGGCGGGTCTGCTCCATGCTGATCGTCACGTCGGCGTGCGGTGCCAGTGCCTTCTGCTGGTCGCGCCACAGATCCTCGTCGCACAACACGCCGGGGATCAGGATCAGGGGTTGTCTGGCCATCGCGAACTCCATGCAATGGCGCGAGCCTAGCGCGCCTGCGGCCGCCCGTCGCCGACAACGGCAACGACGCGCTCAATCGGCCGAGGCGATGGACGGCGCGGAAGCGACGCCATCACGCAAACGCCTCGCGAGCGGCTCAACCGGCGAAGCACAGCGCACGCCGTGGCCGTCGGGTACTCGACCGTAACCGCGCCGCCGGCGCCGCGCGATTCGGTCCAGAATGGGGAGGTTCGCGGGCGTTTCGCGCCGACTTCCCGGCAGCTTCGCCCCCTGCCCATAGCTTCCAGTGGCGCAGACGCCGTCGCGGCGACTGAACGGCGCGTGTTGAGGTAGTGGCGTGGTCGAGATGAATGGACAGCAACAAATCGGCAAGGGCAGGTGGATCGCGCTGGCCGCCGCCGGGCTGATCATTGTGCTGGGCGCCGCCTCGCTCTTGCTGCTGATGGTGACGAGATAGACGCCGTCGACTTCAAGTTCCGCCTCCCGGCCCGCCGTGCCAGCAGACTAAGGCGCCAATCGTTTGCTCATCAGACGCCGGCCGGTGACGCGATAGTGGTGCCGTCGATACAACGTCTCGGCACGGACGTTGTCGGCTTCGACCTCCAGATGCAGGCTCTGCACGCCGTGCCCCGCAGCTTGACGTTCGAGCGCGTCGAGCGCCGCCGTGCCCAGTTCGCGGCCGCCGTGCTCGATGCTGAAGCCGAACGACAGCACCGCGTAGCCGACCCGCCCGCCACCAACGGACAGAAACCACGCCAGGGCCATCGGATCGCCGGCGCACAACGCCGTGACGGCACGTTCGCCAGCCGGCGTCAGGGCGTGCCCATCCTCGGCATGAAAGGCGCGCGCCATGGCGAGCAGCGCCGCTTGGTCGGCAGGCAACACCGGTTCGAGCGTCAGGTCGGCGTGCGGCGTCATGACGTTCGGAAGGGTGCGCTCGACTTGACGGGACTCGCCCGCGCCAGTTCGCAGCGGCCTACTACGCCTGCGCCAGCGCGCGCGTCACCACCTTCGTGCCGCCGGCCCATAGCGGCAGATACGTCATCTTGATGCCGGCGCCACCGGTGACGATCAGATGGATGTCCTCGGGCCGCTCGGCGACCGGCAAGGCAGCGGCCAATGAGGCGCCCACGCCCTCGCGCATGTCGAACAGGAAGCGCTGGGTGCGCGCCAGATCCCAGCCATGTCGCGTGACCTGCCGCACCATTTCCGGCGGCAGCAGCATCACCTGCTCGCCGCGCATTTGCTTGCGCACCGCGCTCGACACAACGATGGCCGACTGCATGGCGGTGGCGATCGGCCGCAAGATCGCCTCCGGCGTGTCGCCTTCGCCCGCCGGAAGAATCTCGGCCGTGCCGGAGACGCCGAGCACACTGACGGCGTCGGTGTCGGCGGCAAGCCCGCGGCGCGCCGGCAGCGGCGGCAGCAACGCCTCGTCGTTCTCGGCGAAACACAGCGTGTACTTGCCGGGCTGGCCCATGGTCGCCATGTCACCGATCTCCGGCCGCGCGCCGGCGACATTGCGCATCACCAGAGACAGCGCCCGGCCGACGCAGGCGTTGGCGCGGTTTCCCGGACCGAGGCAGTTGGTCGAGGCGTTCAGCCCGAGGCGCCGCGCGACCGGACCGTGCACTAGCACCGCCACCGCCGTCGTGCCGGTCGTGGTTAGAATGCCCAGCAGGTTGAACTCAGGCTCCAGGCAAGCGCGCGCCGCCGCCATCACGATCGGCAGTTCGGCCGGCCGGGCACCGGCCAACACGCAGTTGTAGGCGACGTTGGCGGCGGTCAGGTCGCCGAACAGCGGCGGCATCTGGCCGTAGGACAGCCCCGGCACATCGACGCCGGCAAGCATGGCTTCCAACCGACGACGGGTCGGCGGCACCAGCGGCAGCCCGTCACCGAGGCCTTCGGCTTCCAGCGCCGCCTGCACATCCTCCCAGGGCGCCGATTCCTCGACCAGCGGCAGGCCGTCGTCGGTCATCAGCCGGTGGCGACACGGGTCGAGATGACGGCGGTGCCGCCGAAAGACGGGATCCAGGCCGAGTGCTTGCCGGGGCCGCCGGCGACCAGGATGTGAATGTCCTGTGCCGTCGGCGAGACGCGGTAGGAGTCGTTCTCCGGCACGTGGCCGGAGCCGGCGTAGCTCTCCTGGTTCTCCTTCGACACGCGCGAGACGTGGATGCGGGCGTTGTCGAACAGGTGCGCCTGCATGCTCTCGATGGTCCAGCCGTCGCGGTGCAGGGTCTGCGCATGCTCCGGCCCGAGAATGACGACGTACGGCCCCTTGCCGTAGACG
>DATFGV010000621.1:0-6019 GCA_035249115.1 Vineibacter sp. | reverse complement strand
CCAATCACCTCTTCAAGCCCGGCGTACGCCGGCGACTTGGCCTGATGGAGTGGCCGGCCTTGCTGCGCAAGCTCGACGCGCTCGATCCGACGTACCGCGATTGACTAGGACTGTACTCGTAAACGTCCGCTCGCGGCGCCGCCTGGTCCGCTTTGTGGTTGGTACCGGACGTGGTCCGCAGCGCGGCAGTTCGGTGCCTTTTGACCCATTGCGGACATTAATCGGCGTCGGGTCTTGGCCAGCCAGAAGCCAACGTCAGCAGTTATTCGCCAGCGTCGACTCCATTGCCTGTAGGGGACCCGAGTGCGTGCGAGCTACGACGACTGGCGGCGATTGTTTCAGCCTGTGTGGCGTGGAGATCGCCCCTGCTTGGGCGAGTGACGGAACAGTGATGTGCTGAACGACTACGCGCGCAGGAAGGTTCTGATTTCCTCAAGGAAACGGGCGTAGGCGGGCTCGGCCTCTAGGATCAGGTGATTGTTGCTGTCGAGTGGCACGAGGCGCGCGCCGGGGATACCAGCGGCCAGACGACGTCCAGAATCGAACGGGACGCGCGCATCGCCACGGGCATGCATCACCAGGGTTGGCGTCGCAACCTTGCCCAGCAAGTCGGTCACATCGGCCTGTCCGTTGGCCTCAAAATTGCGCACCGCATTCTCCGGCGAGCATGACACGCGCTGCAGATCGTTGAACCAGTCCGCCTGCTCCTTGGTCGCTTCCGGTGCGAACTGCGACGTGAACAATTGACGGAATGCCGGATTCTCCTGGCCCCAGCCAAGCCGCATCAGCGTTATCATGGCAGTGGCCTGCTCGCGCTGAGGAGCACTGAGGCTCCGCTTGGCCCAACCCACCGGGAAGCCGCCGTACAGCACGAGGCGCCTGATCCGTTCCGGATGCCGCACCGCATACGCGACCGACACGGCGCAGCCCTGGGAGAGGCCAAACAGGTCGAACTGTTCGACGCCGACGGCGTCAACCACCGCCTCAAAGTCACGGACGAAGGCGTCGAAAGTGATTTCCTCGACCTCCCAATTCGACAGCCCATTGCCCCGGGCGTCGTAGCGAATCAGCTCATGCTCCCTGCTCAGGTCGTGCCAGAGATGCCGCCAGATCGGACTTTCCAGGTCCTTCTCCAGATGCGTCATCCAGTTGCCGGTCCTGACCAGGGGTGGACCCTGTCCGATGCGCGAATAGGCCAATTGCACGCCGTCCGAGGACCGGCAGAAGCGGATCTGTTGTTCCTGAACTGGCGTCGGCGGCGGCGCGCCCCCATCGTCCAGCGTCGGCAATGCCTCCTCGGGCAACTGCGCGATTTCCCCGGCGGCGAGGCCGAATACACCGACGCTGCGGGCGATATTCTTCACCGTCCGTTCGCCCATGTCGGCGAAGGCGAGGGAAAGCTTGTCGCGAATCTGCTCGTTGGCGCCTCGCGAGATGCACAGGCCGCCTGGTTCACACAGTGCCTCCAACCGGGCGGCAACGTTCACGCCGTCGCCAAAAATGTCGTCGCCGTCGATGATGATGTCACCGACGTTGATGCCGATGCGGAAAACGATGCGTTTGTCGTCCGGCACGGCGGCGTTGCGACCGATCATGCCGCGCTGGACGCTGACGGCACAGGCCACCGCATCGACGATGCTGGCGAACTCCACCAGCATGCCGTCGCCCGTGGTCTTGACGATGCGGCCATGATGGCCGGCGATGGTGGGATCGACCAACTGCCGCCGATGCTCCTTGAGCGCACGTAGCGTCCCGACTTCGTCTTCTCCCATCAACCGGCTATAGCCGGCGATATCGGCGGCAAGGATCGCGGCAAGTCATCGTTCCATGGCGTTTCCCCGTTCGTTGTTGGCCCTTGGCAGCGCGGGTAAAGGGCAGCGTTGTACCGGAACCTACAGCACCCCGCTGTCAGTAGCACGAGATTGCACGTCGATTGTTGGTCTCGACGATGGTTGAGAAGACTTGGAACTTCGTACCGGTCTTCTGCTCTTCGCCCGACGGGGGAAAGAGCACGGCCGTTGGCCGGCAACATCTTGTACCGTATGAGACGAAGGTTCGACCGGACTGGGACCCCTACACAATCATCCGCAGCACGGTCCGTAACAGGGGCATCCACCACGAGGTTCGACCCTTCCTGACCACTGATTGACATCTGGATATGGCAGTCAGGCGAGGCGGCGGGACCAAGACCGCCCTCAGCTCGAAAGCGGACATTGGCGCCGTCTATGATCCAGGCTGTCTAAGCGTTCACGGCCGAGTTGGGCGGTGCCCTTAGCAGCACGATCGCCGCCGCCAGCAGCTCGGTCGCGATGCAAACGTACAGCGGCACGGTGTAGCCGCCGGTCGCGTCGCGCAGGACACCCAGGATACCCGGCGCGAAGGCGTAGGTTAGTCCCATCACGGAGGTCGCAAGGTTAGAGACCAGCGCGAACGCCGCCGCTGGAAACTCGCGTTGCACGATCAGCGCCGGAAACGTGATCAGATTGCCGACCGTGATCCCGAACGCGCTGCAGGCGATATAGAGGGTCAATGGATCGCTGGTCCGGGTGATCGCAAACAGGGCCACCGCCTGGTTGACCAGCAGAATCGACGTGGTCAGTCGCTGGTTCAGGCGGTCGACGAAGAAGCTCAACAGCACCCGCGCACCGATCGCGAAAACGCCGGTCAGTGCTACGGCGATGCTGGCGTTGACGCTGCCGACCGACGGCTCGAGGATCGCCAGCTGGTGGACGATGAATCCGACCTGTGCCGCGATGCCCAGCGCGAAGGGCAGGGCGACGCTCCAAAACGCCAAAGTGCGCAGTGCCCGGGCCTTGCTCCAGCCGGCTGACGGCACTGTCGCGCCGGACGTCGGTGCACGGCCTGCCATCGGGCCGCTGGATGGTGGCCAACCGACCCACGCCAGCACCATCGGCACCAGCACGACGGCCATGCCGAGCACCGTCAACGGCACTGCCCAGGCGAAACCGAGCCAGGCTGTGAGCGCCACCATGGCCGGCGTCACAATGATGCTGCCGGTACTGGCACCGTTCAATGCCAGGCTGATCGCCATGCCCCGCCGGGTGTCGAACCACAGACCCAGGATGGTGACGATGGCCGCAAGGCTGGTGCCGGCCCAGCCGAAGGCCATCAGGATGTACGCTGCGTAGAGCTGCCACGGTGCGGTGATAAACGGCACCACGGCCGCTGACAGGCCGAGTGCCAGCAGACCCGCCAACACGAAGTGCCGCGGCCCCCAGCGGTTCACCACGTCGCCGACGAACGCTACCAGCACGCCGCCCACCAGGTAGTACACGGTTGTCGCGCCGGAGATCAGTCCAGACGACCAGCCGTGCTGTCGCTGCAATTCGGCCAGGAACACGCCGTGTCCGTAGAAGCCGAAGCCCCAGGAGCAGACGGCGACGAAGAAGCAGGCGACGACTGTGCGCCAGCCAGGATACTGCCACGACGACTCGTTCATCGCCCGATCATAGGGCACGAACCGCGCGGATCGTTCGGCGATGGCCGCAGTGTCGCCGTTCTTGCCGACGTGCATCAACGGAATGTGGCGCCCGCTGCGGGTGTTTCCTGATCAGCACCAGGACCGCTAGATTGCGCGACTACCGTATCGGAGGGAGAAGACCCGTTTGAGCACCGACGATGGCGCCACGTCCGGCAAGGCGCCCTATGGCGCCGCGGTCTACCTCGCCGTGGTCCAGTTCTTTTTCGGCTGCACCTGGATCGTCTACGTGATCTTCCTGCCGGCCATGGCCGAAACGGCCGGCATCGGCAAAGCGGCAGTGGTCTGGATCCTGATGCTTGACCAGGTGGTGTTCGCCGCCATGGACCTGGCGATGGGCGTGTGGGCGGATCGCGTCGTCGGCGCGCTACGGCGACTGGGCCCGCTGATCCTGGCGATCTCCACGCTCTCGTGCCTGGCTTTCCTGCTGCTGCCGCACGCGGTGCGGCTGGAGAAGGACGGGCCGCTCGGGGCGCCAGTGGTGGCCGGCGCGCTGATCCTGCTGTGGACCGCAACCTCGTCGGCACTGCGGGCACCGCCCTGGGTGTTGCTGTCCAAATACGCCGCCACTCCCCGAATGCCCTGGCTGTCGGCCCTGACACTGAGCGGGCTGGCGATCGGCGGCGCGATCTCACCCTATCTCGGCGTGCGGCTGCGCGACCTCGATCCGCGCCTGCCGTTTGCCATCTCGGCGTTGACCTTGCTGGCCACAACGGCCGGCCTGATCTGGGTCGAGCGCTATCTCGCCCGCGGGCGCAACGCAACGCCGACCGCTTCAGGATTGCGACCAGCATCGACGACGGGTGCGGTCGATCCTGTCTTGGCGGCCTTCTTCTTCGGCTGCGCCGTCCTGGCCTTCGGCTTCCAGATCCACTTTTTCCTGAACTCGGCTGGACAGTATCTGCGTTTCGCCAAACCGGCCGACCTCGAGTACCTGATGCCGGTCTTCTGGATCGGCTTCAATCTGCTGATGTTTCCCGGCGCGGCGCTGGCCAACCGCTTCGGCGTATTGCCGGTGATGGCCATGTCGGCGATGCTCGGACTGGCGGGCATGGTGCTGGCGGCGACGGCCGGCAATCTATCGATGCTGCTGGTCGGCCACTTCCTGGCCGGTGGCGGTTGGGGCGGCGCGATGATGGCGGCATTCGCCGGCAGCATGGCGTTCGGCCACAAGGGGCGCGAAGGGCTGATGATCGGCATCCTGTCGACGCTGTTCGCGCTCGCAGCGTTCTCGCGCATGACCATGGTGGCGGTCGAGGTCAACAAGGCGGCGGATGCCAAGGCAATGCTGCCTTGGCTGCCACCCGGCTTATGGCTGCTCGGCGCCACCGCGCTGCTGCCGGCGGCATTGATCTGGTCTCGCCGCACACCGCATCCACGGTAGGTGACATGATGCAACGCGCCGGCGGCGCCACGCTGCTCTTGCGTCGCCGCCGCTGGTTGGCGGCCGTGACGGCAGCCTTGATCGTTCCGGACGCGGCGGCGCAAAGCGATCCGGCGTGGCCGGACCGCCCAATCCGCATGATCGTCGGCTATCCGCCCGGCGGACCCAACGATCTGCTGGCGCGCATCATCGCGCCCAAGCTGGCCGAAATCCTCGGACAGTCGGTGGTGGTCGACAACCGGCCGGGGTCGAACAGCGAGATCGCCGCCGCTCTGGTCGCGAAGGCGACTCCCGACGGCTACACGTTGTTGTTTGCCTCCAGCGGCGCGATCTCGATCAGCCCCGGCCTGGGACGGCAACTGCCCTACGACGCGCGGCGCGACTTCGCGCCGATCGGCATCGTCGCCAGCGGCCCGATGCTGCTGGTCGTCAAGCCCGACCTGCCGGCAACCTCGCCGGCCGAGCTGATCGCGCTGGCCAAGGCTCGGCCAGGCCGACTCAACGTCGCCTCGGCGGGCTCGGGCAGCTCGCCACACCTGGCGCTGGAGCTGTTCCGCGCCATGGCGAAAATCGACGTCGTACACGTTCCTTATCGCGGCGCCGGCCCAGCCTTCGCCGATCTGATCGCTGGCCAGGTCGATTTCTACTTCGGCGGTCTGCCGACCGCCCTGCCGCAGGCCCGTGCGGGCAAGCTGCGGGCGCTGGCCGTCACCGGTCCGACCCGCTCGGCGATCGCGCCCGACATCCCGACACTGCACGAGTCGGTGCTGCCAGGCTATGACGCCAGTATCTGGTACGGCGTCTTCGCGCCGACCGGCACGCCGCCGAAGGTCGTCGGCAAACTGCACGATGCGGTACTGGCCGCCACGCGCGATCCGGAGGTACGCCGCCACTTCGCCACCCACGGCGCCGATCCGCTGGAAAGCCCGCGCGATGCCTTCGTGCGCTTCATCGCCGACGACATCGACAAATGGACCCGCATCGTGCGCGAGGCGGGGATCAAGATCGACTAGCGCGCCCCGCGGGGCGGGGCTCAGAGCGCTGGCATCACCTCACGGGCAAACAGCTCGATGGAACGAGCCGATTCCTCGTAGGAGAGGTCGCCGAACGCCATGCGGCAGAGACAGTAGTTGATG
>DATFGV010000620.1:0-3314 GCA_035249115.1 Vineibacter sp. | reverse complement strand
AGAGCGCTGCCCTCCGAAGGCAGAGGTCGCACGTTCGAATCGTGTCGGGTCCGCCAATCTTTTTGATTACGCGGCATATTTTCAGCCTACGTGCGAGAGTGCGCGCGTAGCCGAGGCGGAAAATGTCGGGGTTGGGTTAGCCGCGGGCGCTCGACCTGCGCGCCCGCGGCGGCCGCCGGCTCGAGACCGGGCCGGACAGCGTCATGGACCAGGTCCTAGCTCGCATCGTGACGCTCTTCGAATGACGCGCCGCCGGCTATCGATCGGCACGCGGCCGCGCGGCCCTCACCGCTCGCGCAGGCCGCGCTCGATCTGATCGCCCAGGGGCTTCAGCAGGTAGCTGGCGAAGGTGCGCTCGCCGGTCTTGATATAGGCCTCGGCCGGCATGCCGGCGATGAGCCGCAGCCCCTTCAGCCGCGCCAACTCCGCCTCGCCGATCGCGACCGCGCCGACGTAGTAACCGACGCCGGTCTGCGGCTCGCGGGTGAGGTCGGCCGCGACGCGCAGGACCTCGCCCTGCAACTCGGGCGTCGTGCGCTGGTTGAAGGCGGCGAAGCGCACGCGGGCCGCCTGCCCGACATGCACCTGGTCGATGTCTTGCGGGTTGATGCGCACCTCGACGAGCAACCGGTCGGTCTGGGGCACGATCAGCATCAGCGGCTCGGTCGGGTTGATGACGCCGCCGATGGTATGCACGTTGAGATGGTGCACGATTCCGTCGATCGGCGCCCGCATGTCGACCCGGCGCAGCTGGTCCTCGGCCGAGATGCGCCGCTCGTTGAGCTCGCCGATCTTGGTCTCGACCTCGCGCAGCTCCTTGGCGACCTCGGTAGCGGCGTCCTTCTCGAGCTGCAGGATCTGCAGCTCGGTCTCGGCAATGCGGCCCTGCGTCTGCGACACGCGGGCCGCGAGCTCGCCGATGACACCGTCGTTGCGCGCGATCTCGCGCTCCAGCGCGGTCACTCGCTGCTTTTGCACCAGCCCCTTGAGCTGCAGGTCGCGTAGATCGGCAAATTCCGCCTTGGCGATCTTGAGCTGGATCTCGGTCGAGCGGCGCTGCTCGGCCAGCGCCGCGATCTCCTGACGCTGCTGGCCGATCCGTTCCGCGAGCTGGGCCTTCTGGCCCTGCCGCGTCGTCATGCGCGATCGGTGCAGCTGGCGCTCGCCGGCGATGACCTGCCGCAGCTCGGGCTCGCCCGCCGCCCGGGTCGCAATATCCGCCGGCACCTCGAGCTCGGCGTTGCCGTCACGGTCGGCGATCAGTCGGGCCTGGCGCAGCCGCATCGCCGTCAGCTCGTTCAGGGTGACGCCGAGATTGGCGCGCGCCGCCGTCTCGTCCAGCCGCACCAGCACTTCGCCTTCGCGCACGCGCTGGCCTTCGCGGACGTGGATCTGTCCGACCACGCCGCCCGTCGGGTGCTGGACCTTCTTGACGTTGGATTCGACCGTCAGCGTCCCCTGGCTCACCACGGCGCCGTCGAGCGGCGCCATCATGCTCCAGGCGACCGCCGTGCCGCCGAGCAGGGCGGTCCAGAAGAACGCGAACCGCAGGTGCAGCCGCATCGTGGTTTGGGCGTTGCGCATCAGGCTCCACTCTCGCTCAGGACAGGTTCGGCCCGCACCGCCGGGTGCGGGATGACCTTGCGGGCGTTCTGCACGGTTTTGGCCAGCACCTCGTCGCGCGGACCGAAGGCGACGACCTCGCCGCCCTTCATGGCCAGGATCATGTCCACGGCCGCCACGGCGCTGGGCCGGTGGGCGACGACGATGGCGACACCACCGCGCGCCCGCACCGCGCGGATGGCGGCGACCACGGCCGCCTCGCCCTCGGCGTCGAGATTGGCGTTTGGCTCGTCGAGCAACACCAGGAAAGGATCCTTGTAGAGGGCCCGTGCCAACCCGACGCGCTGGCGCTGGCCGGCCGACAGGTGCGCCCCGCCCTGCCCGATCCGCGTGTTGTAGCCCTCTTGCATGGCCACGACCTGGTCGTGGAAGCCGGCGGCGCGGGCGGCGGCGATCACAGCCTCGCTGTCGCAGTCCTTTTCGAAGCGCGCGATGTTGGCGGCAATGGTGCCGTCGAACAGCTGGGTGTCCTGCGGCAGGTAGCCGATCGCCGGGCCTAGCGCCGCCGCGTCCCACTGCTCGATGCCGGCGCCGTCCAGGGTGATACGCCCGCCGAGCGCCGGCCAGGCGCCAACCAACGCCCGCACCAGCGAGGTCTTGCCACAGGCCGACGGGCCGATCACGCCCAGCGCCTGGCCGGCCTGCAAAGTGAACGACACCCGCTTGACGATCGGCTGGCGCGCGCCGGGCGCGGCGACCGCGAGATCGGCCACGGTGAGAACCTGCTTGGGCACCGGCAGCTCGAAGAGCGGCTGCTTCTCGGGATAGAGCGCCAGCATCTCGCCCAGCCGCCGGTAGCCCTGGCGGCCGGCCACGAAACCCTTCCAGGCCGCAATCGCCTGGTCGATCGGCGCCAGCGCCCGCGAGCTCAGGATCGAGCCGGCGATGATGGCGCCGGCCGTCAGCTCGCCCTTGATCGCGAGATAGGCGCCCAGCCCCAGCACCGCCGATTGGAGCACCATACGGAACGTCTTGGCGGCGGCAGACAGGGTGTTGACCGCGAAGGTCGCACGGCGCTGCGCCGCGATGTAGCGCGCATGCGTCTCCTGCCATTGGCCGGCCAGGACCGGCAGCATGCCCATGGCGCGCACCACCTCGGCGCCGCGCTGCGCTTGGTCGGCCAGCTGGTTGCGCAGCGACTGGGCCTCCAGCGCCGCCTTGGTCGGCGCCTTGCTGCGCAGTTCCGTGAGCCCCGTCAGCGCGATCAACACCAGCACCGCTGCGCCGGCCAGCAGGCCGAGCCAGGCGTGGAGGTAGAACAGCACCGCCAGGTAGATGGGAATCCACGGCAGGTCGAACAGCGCGCCCGGCCCGGGGCCCGACAGGAACCCGCGCACCGCCTCCAGGTCGCGGAACGGCTGCAGCGCCTCCAGGCTGCCGCGCGGGAGGCGCAGCGGCAGGTCGGCGACGGCCGCATGCACCTTGGGCCCGATCTCCTCGTCGATGCGCTCGCCGATCAGCGCCAGCACGCGGCTGCGCACGATGTCGAGGCCGCCTTGGAAGAGATAGGCGGCGATGGCGATCAGCGACAGCAGCACCAGCGTAGGAGTGCTCTGGCTACCCAGCACGCGGTCGTAGATCTGGATCATGAAGATCGAGCCGGTCAGCATCAGCACGTTGATCAGGCCGCTGATCAGCGCGATGCCCGTGAAGGCGCCGCGGCTCGAGGCCAGCACCACGGCGAGCGCTGA
>DATFGV010000619.1:0-2433 GCA_035249115.1 Vineibacter sp. | reverse complement strand
CGCCGCGATCGGCGAGGCCATCTCGATGTGCGAGCGTCGCGCTGTCGCGGCCGAGCGGTCGGCCATGGACCGCTACATGGCGGCCTATATGGCCGACCGGGTCGGCGCCGACTTCGCCGGCCGCGTCACCGGCGTCACCCGCTTCGGTCTGTTCGTCGAGCTCGACGACAGCGGCGCCAACGGCCTGATCCCGATCAAGACCCTCGGCGAGGAATACTTCGATCACGATGAACCCGGCCAGGCGCTGGTCGGCCGCCGCTCGGGCACGACCTGGCGGCTGGGTGACCGGGTGCGCGTTCGACTCCGCGAGGCGGACGTCGCGACCGGCGGGCTGCTGTTCGAGATGCTGGAGCGGACGGATCCCGCCGCAGGAGGCAGGCCGACCGGCCCACAGCAGCGTGCGCCGGGCAAGACGGCGCGGCAGCGGTCGATGCGGGATCGACGGCCCGGTGGCCGCAGGACCGCGCGGGGTGAACGGCCGGCACGCTGAGAGGCGCCTGGCAGTGCCACATTCGCCTGATTTGACTGGCCGCGCATAACCCGACCGAGTCCCTGCTTACGTCGCGACGCACAGGGTCATAATCGACAGCATGCCAGGTACGACGACGGCTGATCCGCGAGGTC
Organism: Vineibacter sp.; assembly: GCA_035249115.1. Classification (GTDB taxonomy): domain Bacteria; phylum Pseudomonadota; class Alphaproteobacteria; order Reyranellales; family Reyranellaceae; genus Vineibacter. The sequence goes on along the minus strand of DATFGV010000619.1, from coordinate 1,809 downwards.
GACAAGGCGCATGACCTTGGGTCGCACAATCGTGTTTGCTCGACGCTTTAACAAAACAAGATTTTCATCTTTCAAACATTGGATTAGGCGTTCAATTTCACCCACGCATGCGATTGGATTGCCGCATGCCAAGCGTCCCCTTTGGCACTGATTTCGGGGTTCAATCTAACTCTGGTCATTGCGGATCGAGAATTCTTTCCTCAGACGATATACGAGCTTTCGTTCTTAGATATTTGAGGAAAATGAATATTCTCTCATGGATGACGATCGTCAGCTTGGTACTTAGACAATGATCTTCAGTGTCGATCATATCATCAACACGGCGATTTTCGCTGATGAGACGCTGTAGCGATCGCGGCCTTTGCCGCGTCTCGGGTTGTGATTGCCCCTACTTTTCGGTGTGAAGTTGCCGCCGCTACAGCGCGTCATTCACGCGACAAACTGCGTCGCGCGCGCGCGACGCTGCTCGACGCGATGACCGCACGATGTGAGTTGAATCGACGCGACTCTTTTCGCTGCGTGCGCCTGTGTTAGAGTGATCACATGTTAAGTCGCCGGATGGTTCGGTCTGGCGTGTTGTAGTCGTTGGGTAGGTTCGCATGGCGTGGTTGCGTTTGGGCCGGCGTGGCAGGAAGCTACTTATGGATATCGCTTGTCGCGCCGCGTTGGTGCTTGCTGCCGCCATGGGGGTGGCGTCGTGTCTGGCCGCAGATGGCCCGACCCCGGCCTCACCGATCCGCGACGCGATGGTCGATCGCGTCCTGGTCCGTAGCTACGGTGCCATCGCGGATCGCTACATTACCCCCGTCCAGGATTTCGCGCCGCTGAGCGAAGAGGCGATCCGAAGCGTCGCGGCAATCGACAGCCAACTTTCCGTCCAAGAGCGCGATGGCGCCTTGTTGCTGTTCAACGGCGACAAGCTGGTGGCGCAGCGTCCGCGTCCGGCCGATGGCCGCGATGGGCCTGCCTGGGGCGAGGCGACGGCCACAATGGTGCGGGCGGCGATGGAGACGTCGGCATCGCTGCGCGCCGCCGGCCGCGACCGGGTGCTGCGGGCGGCGCTGGACGGCACGCTACGCAAGCTCGACCGCAATTCGCGCTACTCCGACCCTTTGGAGGCGCGCGACAACCGCTTCAGCCGCGACGGTGACGGCGGCATCGGCATCACGGTCGAAAGCGAAAATGACCAGACCGTCGTGCGCGCCGTGCAGACCGGCGCGCCGGCCTCCGACTCGGGCGTGCGCGTCGGCGACCGGATCGTGTCGGTCGACGACCGCCGGGTCGCCGGCCGTTCGATGCGCGACGTGGTGCGGGCACTGCGCGGCCGGGTCGGGACGTCGGTGACGATGGGCGTGTTCCGGCCCGACGAGGGCCGTGAGCTTAGCTTCAATATCCGCCGCGCCTACATCATCCCGACCACGGTCACCTACGAGCGGCGCGGCGACATCGCACACATCAAGCTGACCGGGTTCAACAAGAGCACGCCGGAGTCATTGAAGGCGGCGCTCGAGAAAGCCCAGACCGAGATCGGCGCCGAGCTCGCCGGCATCATCCTCGACATGCGCGACAATCCTGGTGGGCTGCTGGATCGCACGATCACCGCCGCCGGCATGCTGCTCGATGGCGGCACGGTGCTGACCACCGAGGGTCGACACAGCGACAGCCGCATGACCTTCCGGGCCAGCGGCGGCGTGCTGCTGCCGCGGGTGCCGATGGTCGCCCTGGTCAACGGCCGTTCTGCCTCGGCCGCCGAGATTCTTGGCGCCGCCCTGCAGGACCGCGGCCGCGCCGTGCTCGTCGGCAGCACCT
>DATFGV010000618.1:0-7652 GCA_035249115.1 Vineibacter sp. | reverse complement strand
CGTACAGCGGCTTTCCGCTCAAGGCGCTGGTCGATCTGGCGCAACCGCAGGCGAGCGCCAAGTACCTGGTGATGCAGACCCTGTCGAACCCCGCGATCTTCCCGGGTCAACGCGAATTCTACTATCCCTGGCCCTACACCGACGGCCTCACTATGGCGGAGGCGACGCACGAGCTGTCGTTTGTCGCCACTGGCCTCTACGGCAAGCCGATCGTGGCGCAGAACGGCGCGCCGCTGCGCCTGGCCGTGCCGTGGAAGTACGGTTTCAAGCACGTCAAGTCGATTGCCCGCTTCACCTTCAGTGATCAGCGGCCGGTGTCGTTCTGGGAAAAGCTGATCCCGCAGGAATATGGCTTCTGGGCCAACATCAATCCCCAGGTGCCGCACCCGCGCTGGAGCCAGGCGACTGAAAAGCTGCTGGGCAGCGACGACCGCATCCCAACGCTGCTGTATAATGGCTACGGCGAGTTCGTCGCCGACCTGTACAAGGACATGAAGAGCGAGAAGCTGTTCATGTAGTTTCTTCCCCGCGAAGTAGGGAGGGCTGGGGGCGCGTCACTCCAGTGACGCGTTATGTGTCTTGACCACCGAAGACGCGCGACTGGAGTCGCGCGCCCCCAGCCGACCTTCCCCACGCAAGCATGGGGAAGGGTAGAATCGCCCATTGTCTTGCATCGCATCTACGTGCGTGATCGACTGCCGCGGATTCGAGCAGGGAATTGCCACATGTTCACCCGTCGCAACGCCATACTTTGCGCCACTGCGCTCGTCGCCACGTCGGCGCGCGCCCAAACCGGCTGGGCCCCGAGCAAGCCGATGCGACTGGTGGTGCCGTTCGCCGCCGGCAGCGCCACCGACATCCTGGCGCGTGCACTTTCGGCCAAGCTGCAGGAGACCTGGAAGCAGCCGGTGGTGGTCGACAACAAGCCGGGCGCAGGCGGCATGCTCGCCGCCAGCGAGGTGACACGCGCTACGCCCGACGGTCACACGCTGCTGGTCGGCACCAACACCACGCATGCAGCCAATCCCTGGTTGATCCGGAACCTGAGTTACGATCCGATCAAGGATTTCGAGGCCGTCACCAGCTTGGTGCTCGGTGCCAACATTCTGGTGGTCCATCCCGATGTACCGGCCAAGTCGGTGCAGGAGCTGACCGCACACATCAAAGCCAATCCCGGCAAGCTCAATTTCGGCGAAGGCAGCGCCTCGCAACGCCTGTCAGCTGAGCAATACAGGCAGCTGACCGGCGTCGATATCGTGCACGTCCCCTACAAGAGCGGCCCGCCAGCGATGCAGGACCTGATCGCCGGACAGGTTCAGATCATGTTCTCCGATCCGCAGAACGCGCTGCCGCAGATGCGCGCCGGCAAGGTGCGGGCACTGGCCGTGACCAGTCGGCAGCGAACCAAGGCGGCGCCCGACCTGCCGACCATGGTCGAAGCCGGCGTGCCGGGTTACGAGCTGACTTGGTGGCAGGCGCTGTATGCACCGGCCAAGACGCCGGCCAACATCGTCGAGTCGCTACATGCAAAGCTGCGCGACATCACCGCCGACGAGGCCACCCGCGCCCTGATGACCGCCGGCGCCGCTGATGTCGTGTTGATGCCGCCCGCCGAGTTCGCGGCCTTCACCAAAAGCGAGATCGAGCGCTGGCGCAAGGGCATCGAGGCGGCCGGCATCAAGCCGGAATAGGATCGCCGCGCCGGCCAGCAATGAGCCGGCTCGGGCGCCGCCATGCGATTTCGGGCGGCGACGGAGCCTGTACGCTGCAACACCCGTGCGGCAGACTTCGGCCATGGAGGAAACCATGGCCCCAAAGCTGGTCGACTATCTGCTGTATGAACCCGAGGACAGCGGCATCCTCTGGATCAAGTTCAACCGGCCTGACCGGCTGAATGCGCTGGTCGGCACCGCGGAAATGAACGGTACGGTCGCCAAGGTCGGCGAATACATGCGGGCCGGTGACGATGACCCCAACATCCGTCTCATCGTGCTGACCGGCGTCGGCCGTGCCTTCTGCGCCGGCGCCGATCTGAAGGGCCGAGAGCCGGAGTCGGTGACCGGCCCGGAGTTTCCCGGCAATCGCGGCGCGCACGAAGGCGCCGACTACTCTCGCCAGCACTTCTTCCACGGCTTTACCGCGCTGCACCGCGACATCTCGCTGATCCGCAAGCCGACCATCGCCATGATCAATGGGCCGGCCGTCGGCTCGGGCATGGACATGGCATTGCATTGCGACATTCGTATTGGCTGCGAGAAGACGCGCTTCATCGGCTACCAGAACGCCGGCCAGATCATTGAGAACGGCGGCTCTTACTACTTGCCCAAAATGATCGGGCTCGGCCGCGCCCTGGAGTTCGCCTACACCGGCGAGATCGGCGCTGAGCGTGCCTACGAGTGGGGCATGCTCAACCAGCTGGTACCGTCAGAGAAACTCGAGGAAACCACGCGCGGGCTTTGCGCACGTATGATCAGCATCCCGCCGATGGTGCAATGGATCAGCAAGCGCATCATGCGGGCGGCACTCGACAGCTCGCTGGAAACCACCATGGTGATGACCTCGAATGCCGGCGGCATCCTGAACGGCTCGGCCGACGCCAAGGAGGCGCGCCGCGCCTTTGTCGAAAAGCGCAAGGCGAAGTTTGTTGGCGGCTGACGTCGCGGGATCAGGAGTTCATCGCATGTCGAAGACCATCATTGAAACCAGCGGGCCAGTTCGCACCATCTGGATGAACCGGCCGGAGAAGAAGAACGCGCTCGACAGCGAGCTGTTGCGCGACCTGACCGCGGCGATGCAGGCGCCGGTGGCGCCGACCGATCGCGTGCTCGTGATCCGCGGCAAGGGCGACGTATTTTGCGCCGGCCTCGACATGGCCGAACGCCGCGAGACCATCGGATCCGGCAGCGCCAGCGGCATCGAGGTGATGCTGCGCGCCATCGAGCTTTGCCCGTTGCCGGTGGTCGCCGTCGTGCAGGGTGACGCCATCGCCGGCGGCAACGAGCTGGCGCTGCATTGCGACATCGTGGTGGCCAGCCAAAAGGCGCGCTTCGGCATGTCGCTCGCCCAGGTCGGCCTGGCGCCGAACTGGTTCCTGGCCAAGAAACTGATGGAGGTACTGGGTCCTGTCACGACCCGCGAGATGCTGCTGCTGGGCGATCCGCTGCCGGCAACTAAGCTGCATGCGCTGGGCCTGATCGCGCGTTGTGTGCCGGCCGACCAGCTGGAAGCCGAGGCCGGCAAGGTTGTCGACCGATTGGCCGCCAACGCACCGCTGTCGTTGAAGGCGATGAAGGCGCTGACGGTGCGGCATCTCGAGTTCCGCGACCAGATCCAACATACCGACGTTGATGCGCTTGTGCAGGCGGCGATGAAGAGCCAGGACGCCCAGGAGGGCATGAAGGCGCGGTTGGAGAAACGCACCGCCGTCTTCCAGGGCCGCTGACCATGGAGCTCCGTCCCTCCAAGCCCTGGCAGGACCTGACAGAGGCCAACGCGCGCCGCCTGCCGGGCCAGCTCGGCGTCTACCAGATCGCCGATGCCGCCGGCGCCGTCGTGAAGATCGGCTTTGCGGGTGGGCGCTCCGCCTTCGGCCTGCGCAGCACCCTGCTCGATGAACTGGCGACGCTGGGCGAAGGCCTTCGGTTCCGGGTCGAGATCAATATGCAGTACACGACCCGTTTCGCCGAGCTGCTGATGCTGCACCACGCCGACCACGGCACACTGCCGCGCGAGAACGCCAAGAACCCACCACCCCGGCTGGGCAAGCTCAGCCCGCGCTGAGTTTCCTGCTCCAAGCCACCGCGACCGGCCACGACCCTCGCAACGGAACCCCGACCATGGATTTCGAACCTTCCGCCGAACAGCAGATGCTGATCGACAATGTGCGCCGCTTCGTGCGCGAGCAGGTCTTGCCGCTGGAAGCCAAGCTCGACCCCGACGCATCGGAGCTTGACCCCAAGGACCTCGCGCCGCTGGTCGAGCGGACCAAGGCGATGGGCCTGTACGGCATCGACATCCCGCCCGAGTTCGGCGGGCCGGACATCGACATCGTCACCCGCACCTTGCTGGCCGTCGAGATGGCGCAGCACCGCGCCGGCCTCTACGCGCCATGCTATGGCGCCTTCGGCGGCGCCGGCCTAGCGCAGATCTTTGAGGCCAATGAAGACCAGAAGGAACGCTACCTCTATCCCACCCTGCGCGGCGAGAAGAAGCCTTTCTTCGGCCTCACCGAGCCATCCGGCGGCAGCGACCCGGCGCGCGCCATCCGCACCCGCGCCGAGCGCAAGGACAATGGCTGGGTGATCAACGGCAGCAAGATTTTCATCTCCGGCGCCGACCGCGCCCAGTACGGTATCGTCTTCGCCCGCACCGATGCCTCGAAGGGTCGCGGCGGCATCACCTGCTTCATCATCGACCACGACACGCCGGGCTTTCACGTGCGCCGCGTCGTGCACACCCTGCGCTCGTCGAGCTACGCCACGGAATTGGAGTTCAAGGACTGCTGGGTGTCCGATCGCCAGATCCTCGGCGAGGTCAACCGCGGCTTTGCCGTCGCCAACGACCGGCTGACTCGTCAACGTATCCCCTATGCTGCCGCCTGCATCGGCGTCGCCATCGCCGCCCATGAGATGGCCGTCGAGTGGTCGAAGATGCGCGAGACCTTCGGCGCGCGGCTGTCGGACCGGCAGGCGATCCAGTGGATGCTGGTCGACAACGAGCTCGACATCCGTACCGCCCGGCTGTTTACGCTGCAGGCGGCCGAGAAGGCGCGCCGCGGCCATCCCTTCCGCACCGAGGCGGCGATCGCCAAGCTGACCGCGTCGGAGGGCGGCTGGCGCGTTGTCGACCGCTCAATGCAAATCCACGGTGGCATGGGCATGACCAAGGACCTGCCGCTGGAGCGCTGGTACCGCGAGATGCGCATCCGCCGCATCGGCGAAGGCCCGAGCGAGGTGCAACGCATGCTGATCGCGCGTGAGATCCTCGGTAGCAGCGGCACCACGGCGCGATAGGTTCTTGCCGTCCTGAGCGCAGCGAAGGACGACATTAGGAGACGTGAGACCATGATCCCCGGCATCCTGAGCGGAGTGACGGTTGTCGAGTTCGGCCAAAACCTCGCCGGACCCTATTGCGGCCAGATCCTCGCCTTCCTCGGCGCCGACGTTGTCAAGATCGAGCGACCCGAGGGCGACGATGCGCGCAAATGGGGGCCGCCCTTCATCGAGGGCGACGCGACCGGCTTTATCGCGCTCAACCGCGGCAAGAAGTCGATCACCATCGACCTCGCCGACCCAACGCAGCGCAAGGAGCTGGTGACACGCATCGGCGCCGCCGACGTCTTCGTCCACAATCTGCGCGCCGACGTGCCGGCCAAGTTCGGCATCGATGCCGGCAGCCTGTCACAGCGCTTCCCGCATCTGGTCTACGCCGACCTCGGTGCCTTCGGCCACAAGGGTCCTTGGTCGCAGCGACCGGGCTACGAGCCGATCATCCAGGCCGTCGCAGGGCTGATCTCGCTCAACGGCGATCCGTCGGGCCCGCCCGCGCGCGTCGGCGTGTCAATCATCGACCTCAGCACCGGCATGTGGACCGCCATCGGCATCCTCGCTGCGCTGTGGCGCAAGGCGCAGACCGGCCAGGGCTGCATCGTCAACACCTCGCTGTTCGAGACCGGCTTGATGTGGGCCTCGAACCATATTGCCGGCTACACTTCCACCGGCAAGATGGCACCGCGCCAGGGTACCGGTCATCCGTCGCTGACACCCTATCAGGCGTTCGAGTGCAGCGACGGGCCGCTGATGGTCTGTCCCGGCAACGACCGGCTGTGGCGCAAGTTCGCCGACGCCCTGGGCCATCCGGAATGGCCAGACGAGCCGCGCTTTCGCACCAATGTTGAGCGCATGCAGCATCGCGATATTCTGCTGAGCACGATCGGCGACATCATGCGCCGCGAAAGCCGCGCGCATTGGGCCGGCAAGCTGGACGAGCGGGGCGTACCCAACGGCCCGCTCAACACCGTGCCGGAGGTACTCGCGTTGGCGCAGGTCGCGGCGCTGGCAATGTTCAGCCGGCCATTCGCCGGCGCGCCCAGCCTGTTCCACGGCCTGCCGATTTCCTTCGATGGTGCACGCGCCGCTGACGACTCGCGCGCACCCTCGATCGGCGAGCACAACGGCCTCGCATGATCCTCCCCATGAAGTGGCCAGCTGCCCCGAACGGGCGGAGGGAACCCGACGTGGTGCGTCCTCGACGGGCACCACGTCGGCTCCCGTCCGAATCTCGTCAGTGTCGAACGCGTTGCGTGACGCCATCGCGGGTGACTCGGCCGCCAGTCACTCCCCTTTGATGCCCTTCTCTTTGATCAGCTTGCTCCAGCGCTGGTCCTCGCGGTCGATCAGAGCGATCAGTTCCTGCGGCGTCGAACTCTTCAGGTCGACTCCTTGCTTGGCGAAGCGCTCGATCATCTCCGGATCGGCCGTGACCTTGACGATCGAGGCGCGCAGCCGCTCGATGACCGGCTTCGGCGTGCCGGCCGGAACGACCAGCGCCTGCCAGAACACCGTGGCGAAGCCGGTGATGCCCAGTGCTTCCTCGACCGTCGGCAGAGCCGGGAAGGCCGGCGAGCGCGTGGCGCTGGAGATCGCGAGCGCGCGTGTGGCACCACGCTGCAGCAGAGGCACCGCTTCGAGCGCTGCCGAGAACATCATCTGCGCCTGGCCTGCCGCGAGATCCTGTCCGGCCTGGGCGCCGCCGCGATACGGCACGATCGCAACGTTGAGTTCGAGCATCGCTTTGAAGAGTTCCGCCGACATGTGGTTGACGGCGCCGATGCCGGACGTCGCGATGTTGAACTTCCCGGGATTGGCCTTGATATGTGCCACCGCCTCCTTCATGTCCTTGGCCGGAAAGGCTGCGTTGACATGAAAGATGAAGGGCGTGACCGACATCAGCGAGATCGGCTCAAAGCTCTTCTTGGGGTCGTACTGGACGTTGCCCTGCAAGGTGGGATTGATCACCAGCGACGTGCCGGCACCGTAGATCGTGTAGCCGTCCGGCGGCGCCTTTGCGACGGCGTTGGAAGCCACCGTGGTCGCCGCCCCCGCCTTGTTGTCAACGATGACAGTTACGCCGAGATCCTGGGTCATCTTGTCGGCGAAGCCGCGGGCGACCACGTCGTTCAAACCGCCCGGTGGGTACGGCACAACCAGGGTGATCGGCCGAGACGGATAGGGCGCCTGCGCCAGCGCGGCCGACGGAAACGCCAGCAGCGGCAACAGCGCGACGGCGAGGCGACGCGATGCAGTCATGACTTTCCTCCCTGCGCGGCTGGGCCGCGTCGTTGAGGCTGGCTGCGGCCAGCCGCTAGCAGCATGCCGCATCGCGGAACCCACCGCCATCGACGCACAGCGATGCCGCACAGGCGCGCCTCCCCCTCTGCGATCGTGACCGGTCCTGTGATGCAGCCCATGGTGGAAAATCCCGATGGCCGTCGCGGCGCGCCGCCTTGGTTCTGGGGACATGGCCTCAGCCAAAGACGGTCGGTGAAAGCCAAGCCCGCGCTGGCCAGGCAAAGAAAAGGCCGGGTCACGAGGACCCGGCCAAGTCAAACAGGGAGGCTTCACGTCTGGGAGACGTAGGATCCGAAGACCCTG
>DATFGV010000617.1:0-4420 GCA_035249115.1 Vineibacter sp. | reverse complement strand
CGGCGGCGTGTCCTGCAGCTGCTCCAGCAGGCTTTCAGCGGCGAGCCGCATGATGGTCAGTGGCTGGTTGAGTTCATGAGCCACGCCGGCGGCCATTTCGCCGACGGTCGCCAGACGCGCCGAGTCGAACAATTGCAGCTCGGCGGCGCGCCGGTCCGTGTTGTCGACGCCGAGGATGACGATATGCTCGATGCGGCCGCTGGCGTCGCGCACCGGATTGGCGGTGACCTGGAAGAAGTGCTCGCGGCCCTGCGCGTCGCGAATCCTGTTCTCGTATTCGAACCGGGAGATCGGATCGTGCGGGCCGGCAGCGAACCAGCCGGCGAAAATCGCGTCGTCGGGAGGATTCCGGATCACGTCGCGCATGTGGCGCCCGAGGACGGTCTCCGGGGTCCGGCCAGGCACCGCGTTCATGAATTCCTGGTTGGCGATGACAACGCGCAGTTCCCGGTCGATCAGGACCATGGTGGCGCCGGTCGACTGCACCAGCGCGTCCAGCAGCCGCAACTGGCGCTCCGGACTCCTCGCCAACACGTGCTGTTCGTGGATATCGCGAATGGCGCCAGTGACCGCGAACTCGCCGTCGAGATTGTCCGCCTTGCCAAGCGCGGTCATGCGGACTTCCATGCGGCGCTCGACGCCGTCCTTGCGCTGGCCGCGGAACTCGAAGGCGACAGGCCGGCCGCGGTTGCGCCGCAGCTGGTCGATGCTTTCGGCGAGCCGTGTGTGGTCGTCGGGGTGGACGATGTTGCGCGACGCCTGGCCAAGCAGCTCTTCCGGCCTATAGCCCAGTAGCTGCGTCACGGCGCCGCTGAGATAGTTGAACCTGCCCTCACGATCGGTCGAATACACCGTGTCGGAAAGGGTGTTGACCAACCGGTCGAAACGGCGCTGCGCAGTCTGCGCATCTTCCTCGCGGCGCTTGAGGTCGCTGACGTCGATGCGCAACAGGGCGGTGCCGCCACTCGCGGTGGCGACCTGCATCAGCCGGACTGTCTTGCCGATCTCCCACAGCAGGTCGGCGGTCTCGCGCCGACGGAAACGGTCCAGGTACTGCGATTTCCAGCCGGTCAGGTCGCGGTCGGGGAACATCTCGCGCAGCTGACCCTCGAGATGGGTCAGGATCTCATCGTAGGTGCGGCCGATCATCGACTCGTCCAGCCCGCCGATATGGCCGATCATCCGGTTGTAGGCGGCGTTGAACGCAACCAGCCGCTCGTCGCGGTCGTAAAGCGCGATGCCGAATGGCACAGCGTCGAAGGTTTCGTCGAGTCTCGCATGACGCGCGTCGGCTCCGGCGGCCGCCTGGCGGCGGCTGACGACGATGGTCACGATGCGCCACAACACGGCGAGCATCGCCATCAGCGCGCCGACGCAAATCGCCAGGGCGCCCGGCACCCAGCCCGTCCAACGGGCCGGATCATGCGCCGCGACTTCTATCGTGAGTGCCGCAACCGCCGTGGTCAGCGCGACGCAGGCCAGCAGCGCGACGGCCATCAGGCGGCGTAGCTGATCCCGACCAATGGCCTCGATCAGCCGGTTGAGGGCGTCCCGATAGCCGCCCTCGATCGCTCCGGCCGTGCCGACGGCGCCATCGCCATTCATCGTCCAAATCGCCATTGCCGGAAATCCACGACGCTGTTGCGCGCCGATCCGCCGGATGCAAGGCCTGCGGTCCGGCCGTCGACGCGGTTCAGATTGGTGGCAAAGAACTCCACAATGCTCATAAATTATAGGCGATTCCCGATCTGGGCCCTAAAGTCTGCCGGGCTGAAATGCATCCAATGTCGACAGGTTCGCGGTCGATCGCTTCGCCGCCGCTACCCATTTCCACCGCGACGGCGCGCTGTCGCGGCACGTTGCGCACGCTATGCGTGGCCGGCGTTTTGCTCGCGATCGGGTTGGCGGCCGCCGCCCAGGCGCAGGAACTGCGCGAGCTGCCCTGGCGCAACCGCGGCACCGCGCCGCCGCCGGTGGTCAGCCCGCCGCCCACGCCCGACCCCGCGCCGCATTCCGCTGGCAGCCAGCCGACGTCGTGGAAGGCCGTCCTGGTGGCCGGCGACGACGCACAGCACGTGTTCAGCAACGCAATCGCTGCCCTGCGCCGACAGCTCACGGGCTTCGGTGTGGCGCCGACCGACATCAGCGTCCTGACCGCCGATTCACGCGATCGCGCGACGATCGCCGACCGCGCCAATTTCGACGCCCAGTCCGCTCGCCTGGTCGGGCCGGCCGGCAGCGGCTGTTTCGTGTTCATCACCTCGCACGGTCAGCGCAACGAAGGCCTCTACCTCAAGCGGGCGCGCATAATGCTGGCGCCGGCCCATCTCGATTTCGTGGTCAATCGCGGCTGTGGCGACCGGCCGACGGTGGTGGTCACCTCGGGCTGCTACTCCGGCCTCTACACCGACGATCCCGGCATGCGTCGCGCCAACCGGATCCTGCTGACGGCGGCGCGCGCAGATCGCACGTCGTTCGGCTGCTCCAACGATTACCAGTTCACCTTCTACGACCACTGCTTCCTCGACTCGCTGCGCCGTGGCGAGCCATGGACGGCGATCGCGCAGCGTGTCCGGGCCTGCGTCGAGCGGCGCGAGTCACAGGTCGATGCGATCGCCTCGTTTCCCCAGACCTTCTTCGGCCCGCGGGTCGCGGGGCTCACCGCTTTCTGAGCGCCAGCGCCGGCATCGCCTCGGCAACGTCAGGATAATCGTTTGATATTGCAGTAGAATTTGCCCCTTACGACGGGCGTTGTTTCGTGCCATAGGGACGTGAGCAAGGGCGCGGTCGCGGCCCGGAGGTGCAGGTCGGGGCATGAACTGGCTGACCAATTTCGTGCGGCCCAAGCTGCGGGCGTTGGTGGCGCGCAAGGAAGCGCCGGAGAATTTGTGGCTCAAGTGCCCGAGCTGCGAACAGATGCTGTTCCACCGCGACCTCGAAACCAGCCTGCAGGTCTGCACCCATTGCGACCATCACCTGCGCATCCGGCCGACGCCGCGGCTGGCCGCGTTGTTCGACGACGGCAAGTACGAAACGCATCCGCTGCCCAAGAGCGTGATCGATCCGCTGAAGTTCCGCGACCGCAAGCGCTATACCGACCGGCTGAAGGAGGCGCACGCCGAGCACGGCGCCCAGGCCGAGGCACTGGTGGTGGCGAGCGGCGAGATGGGCGGCAACCCCACCGTCGCCGCGGTGTGCGATTTCGCCTTCATGGGCGGCTCGATGGGCGTGGCGGTCGGTCAGGGCCTGCTGATGGCAGCCGGCCTGGCGGTCGACAAGCGGGCGCCGCTGATCGTGTTCTCCGCCTCCGGCGGGGCGCGCATGCAGGAGGCGATCCTGTCGCTGATGCAGATGCCGCGCACCACCATCGCGGTGCAACGGGTCAAGGAAGCCGGCCTTCCCTACATTGTGGTGATGACCGATCTGACGACCGGCGGCGTCACGGCCTCATTCGCCATGCTGGGCGACATCCATCTCGCCGAGCCCGGGGCGCTGATCGGCTTCTCCGGCCAGCGCGTCATCCAGGACACGATCCGCGAGACGTTGCCCGAAGGTTTCCAGCGCGCCGAGTACCAATACGATCACGGCATGGTCGACATGATCGTGCACCGGCACAAGCTGCGCGAAACCCTGATCCGCCTCACAGACCTGCTGCTCAAGCGCCCGCCCGCCGAGGCGCCGGCGGCGGCTTAGGCGTGGGCGGGGACGGCGACCGTACCTTGCCCCGAACACGGGCGGAGGATCGTCCATGCGGCTAGATGGCGATTGCCGTCGTCCTGAGCGTAGCGAAGGACCTTGCGGTACTTCGTACGCGGAGTGGCAGCAGTCGTGAGTCCTCGGCGCCATGGTGCATCGCCCGCGAGGTCGCAGGGTCCTTCGCTTCGCTCAGGACGACAGCAGGGCAGTTCCCCGATCGCGCCGCCCTTGCCGGAGAATCATCTTCACGCCGGCGGCGCGGGTGCAGTGCCATGACCGCCGATGCCGTGCTGGCGCGCCTGATGGCGCTGCATCCGCGGGTCATCGACCTGGAGCTGGGGCGCATCCAGCGCCTGCTCGATGCGCTGGGCAATCCCGAGAAGCAGCTGCCGCCGGTGGTGCATGTCGCCGGCACCAACGGCAAGGGCTCGGTCATCGCCTATCTGCGCGCCATGCTGGAAGCCGCCGGCAAGCGCGTCCACGTCTACACTTCGCCGCACCTGGTGAAGTTCCACGAGCGCATCCGCCTCGCCGGCGACCTGATCGAGGAGCAGGCGCTGGTCGACCTGATCGAGGAATGCGAGCGCGCCAACGGCGGCGATGCCATCACGTTCTTCGAGATCACGACGGTGGCCGCCTTCCTCGCGTTCAGCCGCATGCCGGCGGACATCCTGCTGCTCGAGACCGGTCTCGGCGGCGAGTTCGACGCCACCAACGTGATTGC
>DATFGV010000616.1:0-5041 GCA_035249115.1 Vineibacter sp. | reverse complement strand
TCACGGCGCGGTGGCGACACGGCATTTGGCAGCCTGATTTTGATCTCGGCGCTGATAGCCGGTGGCGTTTCTTACCGACTATCGGCGCGTTATCCGCGCTTTCTTCAGCGCTGGGCGGCTACGGTAATCACCGCCCTCGGTGGAACTTTTCTGCTGAGCAGCCTAGCGCTCTTCGCGCCGATCATTGCGGCCTCGCTCTATACGTCCATCCCGCTCGCGCCGTTCATCCCATTTATCGGCTTTGCCTTGGCAGCTGCCGGGGCAGGCGTCGAGGCAATCCTTGCAGTTGGCCTTTGGACCGCACTGGTGCTTGCCTCCGAACGCCTTGTCCTCAGGTTGTCAGGTCGCGAACTGGTGACAGGCGATGTGGCCAGACTGAGATGGCTTGAGCTTACCTTTCGCGCAAGTGGTCTGATTGCGCTTTGTCTCTCATTGGCGGGGGCAGGACGCTTCGCCAAGGGGCTCATGCGGATTCCGTCGATCGTCGAGGCGATTCTCAGCTAGCGGAAATGTGGCAAGCGAGTTTGCGAGTTACGCCGGCATGCGTAGCTATTCTCGGCGAGGAATACTGAAATGATGGATAATCGCCAGCCAGGCATCTTCTCAGCCGACGCCATTCGATTTGGGCTGGTGCTGGCCGGACTTTCAATTGTCGTGATGTTGTTCGTCATCGGAGCACGGTCATCGGTCTCGCGCGGCGCGCTGTCCGATCGTTCGGGTTTCTTCCCTGTGCCATTCGGCGCGGCGGGCATGTTCATGGGAGGCGCGGTTGCCTATCATGTTACGCGCCGTTCGATGTATCGATTGGAGCGCATTATCCTGGTTACGCTGATCGCGCCCGGGGTCGCCTTTGTGGCGGCGTCCTTGCCGTTCCTCGGGATATTCATCATCGGGGCGTTCATGGCTTGGTTCGCCGGGGTCCTAATGTTCGGTGTTCAAGCATTCGTGTTGGCGGCCGTCGTCAGCATCATCCATGTGCTTGCATCCACTTTGGTAGAGGAAACACCAGTTCGACCGCGGCAGCTTCTTATTCAACAACGTGGAGCTCCGGTGACGGCGATTGCGTTCACCACGTTGATTGGTATCGGCACCCTCATTCTCGCGATCAAAGGCGTCATGGCGCCAGAGGCGTTTAGGTGATGCAGTTTGAAGTTGCGGTGGAGCGAAGAGAAATGCGCTCTATCCTGCCCAACTCGACGCTACGGCTGGATACTTACAATCATTCAAACTCAAGGATGCGAATCGTCTGTGTTGTACTGGGCGTCCACGAACACGAGGGACGGCACTATCGCTGATGAGCCGATGTTGACAGGAAGCTTGGCAGTGTTCCGGCCGCTCAGACATCCCTGCGGCGACTGGTGGCTCTGACGGAGAATTGCAGCGAGGCGTGAACCAAATCGCGCGCCGTTCGAGGCGGTGACCGAATCACGCCGCGGCGCGCGGGCCGGAGCGCAGGTGCAGGCGCAGATCGGCGGGTTGGTCGACGCGCAGGAGGCCGCTGGGCGGCGCCTTCTCGTTGAGCTGCGCGAAGCCGTGGCGGCCGAGGCAGGCGCCGGGCGCGCCGTTGCGGTTGACGAAGATCTCGACCCGCTCGTGCGGCTCGACGATCAGCAGGATGCCGGCCTCATACCACAGGCCGCTGCTATGGGCGAAATGCCCGGGGCGGACGAAGAATTTTTTGACCATGGCGGTACGCGCTTCCTCGTTGCTTGGGACAGCCGACCGATCGGGTTCGCTTCTGATGACGTCACGCCGATCGGTCGTACAAAACTACAGAGCGACTGCGAACGATCGCTGAGTAGGACGCGGCGGCCGCCAAGTCTTTGGTTGTTTGGTTCAACGCGGACGAAAGGCTTGCCGGATGGCGGGCCCTGCCCGCATCCGTCGCGCCCCAGCCATGCGAAAGCGGCCGTATTTCGCGGTTAAACAGGGCGTTGTCGACTGCCGCTGATCGCGCCCATACTGGACCTATGTCGACCGGATTCGGTTCCCGGCAGCGCGCGCTGCGCCGCGAACCAGCCGCCGAAGCGACGATGCGCCGGAGGAGACACCATGCAGTACAAGCGTATTTCCGCCGACTGCCACCTCGACCTGCCGTGGATGCCGCCCGACCTGTTCACCTCGCAGGCGCCGCGCGAGCTCAAGGACCGCATGCCCTTTGTCGAGGACAGCCCGGACGGGCCGCGCTGGGTGGCCAGGAACGGCGCCTCCTTCGGCTTCCTCAACGGCGTCGGCCCGGCCGGCCAGAAATACGTTCCCGGCAAGCACCACCGGGTCGACGTCATGGCCGAGACCGGCCTGTATGACGACGGCAAGAAGGGCGTGCGCCGGGTGTCGGACCCGCATCTGCGCATCAAGGATCTCGACCGCGACGGCGTCGACGCCGAGGTGATCTACGGCATCCTCGGTGCCGCCGGCCGGCTCAACGACACCGAGGCATCCAACGAGATGCTGCGCATCTACAACGACTGGCTGAAGGAGTTCTGCAAGCCCTATCCCGACCGCCATATCGGCCTGGCCTGCCTGCCGTACGGCGACATCGAGGCGGCGGTGAAGGAGATTCACCGCGTGGCCCGCATGGGCATCAGGGGGCTGGAGCTGTCCTGTTCATGGGACATGGAGCCGATGTGGCACCCGATGTGGGAGCCGCTGTGGCAGGCGGTCAACGAGGTGCAACTGCCGCTGCACTTCCACACCTTCCCCAACGTGCCGCCCGACACCATCCAGAAGCATGGCGGACGGGTCGGCCGCTCGGTGTTCTTTACCGTCGTGTCGGGCTTCCAGATGAACCTGGTGAACATCCTGGCGGCGATCATCGCCGCCAACGTGCTGGAGCGCTATCCCAACATCCGCATCGCTTTCGGCGAGAGCGGTTGCGGCTGGATTCCCTACGCGCTCGACCGCATGGATTACGAGTGGGAAGACCGCTTCACCGACCTGGGCCTGAAGATGAAGCCCAGCGACTACTGGCGCCGCCAGTGCAAGGCGACGTTCCAGTTCGACCGCATCGGCACCAAGCTGATCGACGACATGGGTGTCGAGACCCTGATGTGGGGCTCCGACTACCCGCACGGCGACGGCGTGTGGCCGCAATCGGACAAGTACATCGAGGAGCAGTTCGGCCATCTGCCGGCCGACTACACCCGCAAGATCACCTGCGAGAACGCCGGCAAGTTCTACGGCCTGATCAACTGAGTCCAACCCGTCCGGCCGCCGTCGGCGACGATCGCCCAGGCGACGCCCGGCGGCGGGCAGGGCTGTCGCATACGACACAGTCCTCACCCTGAGGAGGCCGCGCAGCGGCCGTCTCGAAGGGCGAGCAACTGCACGACTGCTGCGACAATCGGTGGAACGATCGAAGGAGGCTGTCGCCCATCCTTCGAGACGCCGGCTGCGCCGGCTCCTCAGGATGAGGTTGTGCGTGGCCAAATGCGATTCCCCTGCGGCGGCCGGTGGCGCATGCGCGTCTCGCTGGGCACCGCGAGCCTGCGTTGGATCGGTACAACGGCGCGCAAGAATCGGCCGGCCGATTGCCGCTCCATCGGGTCGGACCTAGACTGGCCATGCCAGGACGGCGAACCAACAAGCGGAGGGAACCATGGGCGTCAGGCGTCGACATCTCACTCTCGCCGGCATCGTCGTGCTCGGTGCGGCGGGCCTCGTCTCCGGCGCGCCTTCCTTCGCGCAAGCCGGCGACGAAGCGGCGGTCAAGCAGGCGGTCGAGGCGCTGCGCAAGGCGATGATCGCCGGCGATCGCGCGCAGCTGGAGGCGCTGGTCGCCGATCAGCTGAGCTACGGCCACTCCGGCGGCGTCGTCGAGACCAAGCAACAGTTCGTCGACATCGTCAGCAGCAAGAAGACGGTCTACAAGACGATCACATTGTCGGACGACAGCGTCGTCGTCGCCGGCAGCAACGCGATCGCGCGCCACGTCTTCTCGGTCGAGTTCGAAACCGAGGGCAAGCCGGGCGCGGCCAAGGTCGGCGTCATGCAGGTATGGACGAAGCAGGGCACCAGCTGGAAGCTGCTGGCGCGGCAGGCGTTCAGGACTTCGTAAGCGCCACAGACGGCATCGACGTCATACCAGCCGAACCTTTCTCATAGCTCGGTGCCGCAAGCCTTCATGGTGAGCGTTGTCGAACCATGAAGGCTCTCGCACCGACCGTGGTGCGGCGCTTCATGGTTCGACTACGCTCACCATGAAGCGGTCAACACCAACGTCAGTTGGCGTCATTTGTCGCTGGCCTGAGCGTTGCAGGGTCAGCTGAACGCCTTGAAGGTGATGTAGGTGTAGGTGTCCTTGACCCCGGGCAGGGTCTGGATGCGGCTGGTCACGAAGTGGCCGATATCGGTGGCGTCGTCGAGGTAGCATTTCATCAGCAGGTCGTAGGAGCCGGAGATCGAGTGCACCTCCGAGACCTGCTGGACGCTCTGCACGCCATGGTCGGCGACCTCGTAGGCCTTGCCCAGCTCACACTTGACCAGGATGAAGATGGTCTGCATCGCGCCGTTCTCCCGCGCAGGCCGCGGTCGGGCGGCTTGGCCAAGCCAAGCGTAGAGCCTTCGTCGTGCGCTTGCCAGTTCGACGCTTCCCGGCGTTCAACCGGAATGCGCCGCCAGGCCGTTTGCGGTCACGCGGCTTCTTCGGCGACCGGCTCGTCGCCCGAGCCGCGCCGCCGCGGCGGCGGCACCGGCCGTGACAGGAACGCCGGCGTGAAATCGCCGAAGCCGACCACGGGTGGCCCGTCATCGCGGTCCCAGCTGCGCTCGCGGCGCCGATCGCGTCCCGGTCCCTGGTGGCGCTCCCGGCCGCGCTCCTCGCGGGGGCGCTCGTCATCGCGGGGGCGGCGGTGATCGCGGCCATGGCGTTCGCGGCCCCGGTCGTCTTCGCTGCGCTCGCGCCGCCGTGGCTCGCGGCGCTCGTCCGCCGCTGGCTGCCGCTGTTGCTCGGCTGCTTGCGCCGGCGGCTGCAGATCGTCGATCCCGTCGCGATCCGCATCGCGTGGCGCGCGGTGCGGCCGATCGGCCGATCGCTCGCCGC
>DATFGV010000615.1:0-2480 GCA_035249115.1 Vineibacter sp. | reverse complement strand
ACAGCGCTGCTCGCCCGTTGTTCCTTCCCCGCATTGCGGGGAAGGTGCCGCGAAGCGGCGGAAGGGGAGCTATCGTGATGCTCGCCACAGAGATCTCGTTGGCTCCCTCCGGCCCTTCCGGCCACCTCCCCACTGTCGTGGGGAGGAAATGACAGGTCCACTCAGCCGATCTTGGGCCGCGTCGCCTTGGTGGCGTCGAGCACGCCCAAGGTCATGACTTCCTCGACCTTGGGCGTGCGTTTGCTGAACTGGCCGAGCTGGGCATAGAGCTCGATCTGCTCCTGCCACACCTTGGGGTCCATGGCGCCCCAGCCGTTGGCCTTGGTGTTGTCGTTGAACACGTAGCTCAGCATGACGTCGGCGGCGGCCCGCTCGTCCGGCTTGTTGAGGTTGGGGAACTCCTTGACCAGCAGGTCGATCGCGGCGTCGCGGTTGGCGTGGGCGTACTCCCAGCCCTTGGCGGCTGCCCGCACGAACGCAGCCAGGGCGTCCGCCTTGGTCTCCAGGGTCTTGGTGGTGGCGTAGTACGGCAGGGCGTAGAGCCGCACGCCGGTGTCCCACAGCCGCAGGTCGACCCGGTCGGCGCCCAGCGGCTTGAGCGCCGTGGTGTTGGTCAGCCAGCCGGTGATGGCGTCGACCTGGCCGGTCAGCAGCGGCGACATGTCGGCGCCGATGGTGACCATGGTCACGTCCTTCTCGGGGATGTTGTTCTTGGCCAGCAGCGCCTTGAGCAGGATCACCGCCGTCGCCTGCAGGCCAATCTTCTTGCCGACCATGTCCTTGGGCGCGGCGATCGGGTTCTTCTTGAGCGAGAAGAACGTGAAGGGATGCTGCTGCGCGCCGGCGGCGAAGCAGCGGATCGGAATGTCTTGCGACACCGCCAG
Source organism: Vineibacter sp. (assembly GCA_035249115.1). Lineage (GTDB taxonomy): Bacteria > Pseudomonadota > Alphaproteobacteria > Reyranellales > Reyranellaceae > Vineibacter. The sequence goes on along the minus strand of DATFGV010000615.1, from coordinate 1,596 downwards.
CATCAGCGACGGGCTGGACGACACCTGGCCCAGCTCGTAGCGGCCGGCGGCAACCACGGCGACGCCGTCGATATTCGGGCCGCCGGCCTGGATGGTGAAGTTGATGCCCTCCTTGTCGAAGTAGCCGAGCTGCTTGGCGCAGACCTCGCCCAGCTGGTTGCCGCTCAGCAGCCAGCCGAGCTGCAGGTTGATCGCCGTCTTGCCCTGGGCGTTGCTGCCGACCGTGACGAGGTTCGATGCCGCGAGTCCGGCGCCGACCGCGAGTGCCCGGCGGCGCGACAGCGTGGTGATAGACATGATCGCCTCCCCTTGGCCGCGTCGCGGCCAGACGATGGAAGGCGTAAGACTAGGCCGATTCCGGTCGCCTGCAAAGCAACGCGCGGTGGAGATGGTGGAACGTCAACTTCGATGCGGGTTCGGCCGGGCTGGGGTGACTCGAGCACGACTGACGCGATGGTGTGAAAGTAGGAATGTTTGGGGGACGATTGCGCGACCGCCCGAGCGTCGGTCCGGGCAGCCTGGCGGCGGTCAGGTCGACGCGTACGGCAAGCTGCGCGGCGCCTCCACTCCGATCGTCACGGTCTGAGTTGTGGAGGTGCTCGATCAGGGCGGCAGAGGCCGCCAATCAACCCGGGCATGCCCGGCATCGCTGCGGCTTTGCAGTCGCGCTCCGTCTTCCCGCCAGATCCGTTCGGTGTGGCAGCGGCTGCTGGCGTGTAGGCGTGTAGGGTTTCCGCGGAGCACGCATGATCAGGCACGCCAGCGCGCGAGTGAAAGGTGAGACGGGTATTGGCACCAACGGTAACTTGCCGTGGGGAGGTTCACCGCCGCGCTGTTAGTGTTGCAATTCCGCACCAGGTGGTGGCTGGAACGGTCGCCGGCTTCGGCGCCGTGCTCCGGGTAACTGTCTCGCGGCGACGATGGTGACGCAACTAGGCCAAGGTTCTGGAATGTTGCTGCAGCCACGACTTCGTCGGATCGTTGATAGGCGTCGCGACATGGAGTCTCTTTTGGGCCGCGCGCCTGGTGCGTCGCGGCGTGTGGCCTATGCGATCTCAATAACAGTATCAACGACAGCACGGGTGGTGGCCGCATCAGGGTATGTGCCGCTACTGGTATCGGCATGACAGGATCAGTGATAGGCAAGGCGCGCCGGTAAAACCGGCGTAAGTCGCCAACGCGCATGTCACTACCGGTATCAGTGACAGTCGCAGCGACCAGGTTTGCGGGTGGTGGGGATGGCCGGCACGGCGGCGTGTTCGCCATGACGATCCCGCTGACAGGGCCTTGACTCGGCGCCGACGATTCGCACTTTGCCGGGTATGGGGAACAGCTGCGCCTCGCGCGATGCGTACGACGTAATTGTGATTGGCGGTGGGCATGCCGGCACCGAGGCGGCGGCTGCGGCGGCGCGCATGGGGGCGCGTACCTTGTTGGTGACGCACGATCCGGCGACGATCGGCGAGATGTCGTGCAATCCGGCGATCGGCGGATTGGGCAAGGGCCATCTGGTGCGCGAAGTCGACGCGCTGGATGGCTTTATTGCCCGCGCCGCCGATGCGGCCACAATCCACTATCGCATGCTCAACAGCAGCA
>DATFGV010000614.1:0-3976 GCA_035249115.1 Vineibacter sp. | reverse complement strand
GCTGATAGGCGCCGGCGGTCGGGCCCTGCAGGTCCGGACCGGTCGCCTCGATCCGCCAGGCATCAACCGCGATGTCCTGCGTGGCCGAGGCGAAGGCAACCACCACGGCGGCGATGACCAGCGGCTCGATATCGAGCGTCGGGTCGAACTGCGCCATCGCCAGCAGGCCGACGGCGATCACCACCTGCGCCAGCAGCATCCAGCCGCGCCGGCGTCCGAGCCACGTCGTCAGCGGCCACAGCGGCAGGCGATCGACCAGCGGCGCCCAGGCGAACTTGAACGCATAGCTGAGCGCCACCCAGCTGATGAAGCCGATCGTCGTGCGATCGACGCCCGACTCTCGCAAGCGCGCCGACAAGGTGCCGAACACCAGCAGCAGCGGCAGGCCGCTGGAAAAGCCGAGAAACAGCGATGCGCGGACGGCGCCGTGGCGGTAGGCCAGCACCGCCTCGGCCCAGCTACGTCGGTGTTCGGATGGCGCAGGGTCAGCCAACGCGTGCGCCGTGACTGCCTTCAGCCCGCGCAGGCGGGGAGAAGGTGGCGCGAAGCGCCTGATGAGGGGCTTCGCGATTCTGCGGTCTACAAGACCATCGGTGATGAAGCGCTTCCATCTGGTGGCCTTGCCTATACTGCCGCCGCCAAGCGCCTCATCCGCCCTTCGGGCACCATCTCCCAGCCATAGCGGGGAGAAGGGACGAGCATGGATTTGGCGGCGACAAGCCTCATAGCAGCGTCTTGAGCGGTTTCTCCGGTCGGGCGCCGAAATGCGAGATCACCTCGGCCGCCGCCACGCCGCCGATGCGGGCACATTCCGCCAGCGGCAGGTCGCGCGTGAAGCCGTAGAGGAAACCGGCGGCGTAGAGGTCGCCGGCACCGGTGGTGTCGACCACCTTCTCGACCTTCGCCGCATCGACGACATGGACCTCCTCGCCGCGCACCACGACCGAACCCTTGGCGCTGCGGGTCAACGCCGCAACCTTGCCGTCGCGGCGCGTCGCCTGCAAAGCCTCGTCAAAGGTCTTGGTCTGATACAGCGACATCAGTTCGGACTCGTTGGCGAATACGATGTCGACTTGGGTGCGGACCAGGTCGAGGAACTCGGCCCGCCAGCGATCGACGCAGAACGCGTCGCTCAGGGTCAGCGACACTTGGCGTCCGGCGGCGTGCGCCGCATCGATCGCCTTGCGCACTGCCGCCTTGGCTGCCGGCGGGTCCCACAGATAGCCCTCGATATACGTCACCTTGGCGGCGGCGACCGCGTCGGTGTCGATGTCGGCCGGACCCAGGGTCACGCAGGCGCCGAGATAGGTGTTCATGGTGCGCTGCGCGTCGGGCGTGACGAAGATCAGGCAGCGTGCCGTCGGCGGCCCGGACGTGGCGGCCGGCGTGTCGAAGGCGACCCCGGCGGCGCGAATGTCATGGCGGAAGGTCCAGCCCAGCCCGTCGTCACCCACCTTGCCGACATAGGCCGCCTTGCCGCCCAGCGAGGCGACGCCGGCCATGGTGTTGGCGCACGAGCCGCCCGACACCTCGACGCTGCCGCGCATCGTCTGGTACAGCGCCTCGGCGCGCTCGGCGTCGATCAGGGACATGGCGCCCTTGGCCAGGCGATTCAGGCGCAGGAATTCGTCGTCTGTACGCGCCAGGACATCGACGATGGCGTTGCCGATGCCGAGCACGTCGTAGGAAGCGGTCATGAGGGGAAGCCCGGTCCTTATTGTTGTCGCCGACGATTATAGCCACGCTACATGACGGGGGCGAGCCGGCGATCATGGCCCTGAGACAGGGCGATCGGTGTGCGGCGACATCACGTGCAGCGCGTCGCAGCCATCACAGGCGCGCAACAGACGCAGCAGATCGTTCAGCGCCAGGGCGACGCAACCCTCGGTCGGACCATAGTCGGGACGTGCCACGTGCAGGAAAATCGCGCTGCCGCGGTCCGGTACGGGCGGATCGTCGTTGTAACCCAACTCGACCACGACATCGTAGACGGCGTCATTCCGCCACAGCCGCTCGTGGCGCGCCGGATGCGGCAGGGTCACTGGCCGATTGTAGTCGGGTGATCGCGGGTCATCGCACCAGCCGTCGTCCTCGCGGATCGCCCGAGTCGGCAGCACAGTCGCCGGCGCCGCGGCGAGCCGGTCGGCGCGATACCAGACACAGCGCAACGTCCAGGTGCCGAGCGGCGTCGCCCCGTCGCCCTCGCCTTTGTCGGTCAGCACGCCGCCGCGCCCGAGCGCGCACGACACGTCGTCGCCGTCGGCCAGCGTTACGTGGCCGCGCGTCGCACTGAAGGAATCGGCGGCGACACGGAAGACCGTCACTCCGCCACCACGGTCTTCACCCGCTGGCCGGAATCCAACCGCTCGCCCGGCCGCAAGCCGTTGAGCAATAGGAAGCGCTCGACGCGGAAATTCTCGTCGGCGGGGCCTCGCGCCGTAAGCCTTTCCGGCGTGTCGCCCGCCCGAACCGCGACGACGCGCAGGCGCAACGGCCGTGCTCGCGACAATTCGGCGGGGCTGAGGCGGCGGAACGTCTGGGCCGCCTGGAACAGCTCCTGGGCACGTGCCGGCGGCCCGAGAGCGCGCGACACCAGCACGAAGGCGCAGACACCCGGCGGGTAACGGATGGCGACGACCCGGCTATCGATATCACCGCTGTCCGACGAGCGCTGCGTGATGCCGGTCGCCGCTTCGAGGCCGTTGATGGTCAAGGTGCGGGCGTCGGTCAGCGGCGACGACGGGAACAGGCGGCGCATCGCGTCGACCATGCCGCCATCGGGCGGCCGGGACGAACAGGCGAACACCAGGTAGGCGTTGTCCGGGCCGTAGGCCTGCACCGTCCGCGGGTTGTTCAGTAACGTGTAGCCGCTCGGCGCCTCGAAGGCGAAGCCGAGCTGCGGATGCAGGAAGCGTCGGCCGCGCGCAAAGCCCTCGTGCGGCGGATCGCCGAACAGCATGCCATCGACAGCGTCGAGATAGGCGCCGACCTCGCGCCGACCGCCGCCGGCGCCCGCTTCGGCGCGCGCCGCCTCGGCGCGCGCGAGCGTGCGCGGATGGGTGGCGAACGGGCTCTGTCGCTCGAACGCGTCCGGCGCCAGGCCAAGCGTTCGGGCCTGAAGCACGTTGTACTCCTGCAGGCGCTGCAGGCTGCGCGGCACGGCCGCCGTATCGTAGCCCGCCTTCGCCAGCAGGCGGATGGCGATGCGGTCCGCCTCGAATTCCTGCTCGCGAGAGAAGGCGCGCGCCTGCGCCAGCTCGATCTGCGCGAACGCCAGCGCCAACTGCGGGTCGCGCGTGCTGCGCGCCACGTCGGCCGCGGTCTGGTAAATGCGCGCCTCCTGGGCGCGACGCAGGGCGGCGTGACGCGCCAGGACGTGGCCGATCTCATGGCCCATCGCCGCCGCCAGCTCGGCTTCGTCCTGCAGCACCGCCAGCAGCCCGCGCGTGACGAACACGTCGCCGCTGTCGGTGGCGAAGGCGTTGACCACCGGCGAGCTCAATATGGTGAACCGCCAGTCCCCGGCGATGGCGTTGGCCTCGACCAGCCGCCGCCCGACCCGCTCGACATAGGTCGGCAGCGCACCCTCGACGTAGGCGCCGCCATAGCGCTGCAAGGCCGAGGCACGCGCTGCCTCGGCACCGGCCGGTCGTTCGGACTGCGGTGCCGCCGGCGCTGTTACCGGCGTCGATGGCGCGGCAGGCGGCCCGTCCGGCGCACCGCACGCCGTCGCCAGCGCAACGGCAAGAACCGCCGTCAGCGCTACCCGGACGAAGCGTGCGAATTGCCCCCACGGCAGGTCCACGCTGTTCACTCGACTACCTCCAACTGTTCCGGCACTACAAGGTCAATGACCGGTGCGCCGCCCTTCTGGCGCAGCCATCCGCGGACCCTGACCGCCCTTCCGGTCAATCCGGCCGGCTCCCAGCCAGCCGCCACTAGCAATTTGCGCACCTTCGGCTCGACCGCCACAGCG
>DATFGV010000613.1:0-3007 GCA_035249115.1 Vineibacter sp. | reverse complement strand
GGACCGCTGCGGCTCGTCTTGGACAACAGCACGAACCGTCGGATCCTTCCCGGTGTCTTCAAAGCCAACGACGAGTTTCATGCCATTTTTTCTCAACGCCGGCCGAGCCTGACCGCGAAGCACCTGCTCACGAATCAAACGTTCCGTGAGCTGTACAAGACCGACATGCTCGACGTCGATCAGCGCCTCAAGATCGGCAGCTTGACGGTGCTCTTCACCGATCTCAAGGGCTCGACCGAGCTCTACGAGCGGGTCGGCGATCTGGTCGCCTTCGACCTCGTGCGCGAGCATTTCAACACCCTGCACGATATCGTCGCGGCCGAGGGCGGCGCCGTGGTCAAGACCATCGGCGATGCCGTGATGGCGACCTTTCTCACGCCGGACCATGCGCTCGCTGCCGCGCTCCGCATGCGCGAGGCCATGCGCAAGCTGAACGCCTCGCACGGCCGCGACGACCTGCTGCTCAAGATCGGCATCCACGAAGGGCCGTGCCTCGCCGTGACTCTGAACGAGCGGCAGGACTATTTCGGCCAGACCGTGAACATCGCCTCGCGGGTGCAGGGCCTCGCCTCGACGCCCTCGATCCTGGCGACCGGCAGCGTGATCGGCAATGCGCTGAGCGCCAGCCTGCTCAAAGCCGACGGTCTCACGCCTGCGGTGCATCAGCACGCCTTGCGCGGCATCGCCTCGGAAATGGCGGTCTACGAGATCCCCTGACCACACCCGATGGCCCTGTCCTCCCGCACCCTTGAACCGGCAGACCGGATCTACTTCATGCTCGCCGCCCTGATCGGCGGCGTGTTGCTCGTCTACTTTGCATCGGTGCCTTTGCTGGGGGGCAACCTCGCCTTCCACTTCTATCTGATGCTGTGGATCACCATGGCGTCGGCCTTCAATGTGGCGGCCGGCTTCGCCGGCTACCTGCCGTTCGGCTATGTGGCGTTCTACGGCGTCGGTGCCTTCACGACCGCGATCCTGGTGAAGAAGGCGGCGGTACCGATTTTCCTCGCGCTGCCCCTGGCCGGCGTCGCAGGCCTCGTGCTGGCGCTGCTGTTTGCGCCGACGCTGCGCCTGTCCGGCATCTATTTCGGTATCGTCAACCTGGCGCTGGCCGGCGTCTGCAGGCTTGCGATCACCAACATGCCGGACTGGCTCACCGGCGGCAGCTTCGGCCTGCAACTCGGCAGCCGCGCCGAACCCGTGCACAGCTTCTACGTGATGATGGCCGTCATGGTGGCGGCTTTGGCGACGATCCTCTGGCTCGCGCGCTCGCGGCTGGGCAAGGCGTTGCGGGCGACGCGTGACGACCCCGATGCGGCGGACATGATGGGCGTCAATGTCCCGCGGATCCGGCTCTATGGCTGGCTGATCTCGGCGGTCTTTCCCGCCATCTGCGGCGGCATCGAGGCGTGGTACACCAACGTGGTCGACACAGAGACCGCCTTCAACACGCTGATCACCGCCAAGACGGTCATCTACGCCGTCGCGGGCGGCCTCGGCACCGTCACCGGACCGGTCGTCGGCGCGGTCGCCATGGTCTGGCTCGACGAGCTCATCTGGCGACGCTTCCCGTTGCTCAACCTCCTGATCCTGGGCGTGGCAACGGTGGCGCTGGTGCTGTTCTTGCCTCGCGGCATCGTTGGCACGCTGCTGCGGCGCAAACCGCAATGGCGCCGCTACGTGCCGTAGGAGGCGCCATGGGACTGCTGATCCTCAACGGGCTGGCCAACGGATTGATCGTGGGCGGCATCTACGCCCTGGTCGGCGTCAGCCTCACCCTGCTCTACGGCGTGCTGCGTGTGGTCAACTTCGCCCACGGCGAGTTCGTGATCGCGGGCTCCTTCCTCGCCTTCGCGCTGTTCAGCGGGTTGGGCGTGCCGCCGCTCCTGGCGCTGCCCGTGGCCGCCATCGCTTTCTTCGCCGCCGGTTGGGCTCTCTACTACGTTCTGATCCCGCGTCTTGCGCTGAGCGACGACCCCGAACTCATGTCGTTCCTGATGTTCTACGGCGTGTCGATCGCGGCGGCCGCCCTCATGCTGCTGCTGTTCGGCGCCGATTCGCGCTCGATCGACGACACGTTCAGCCCGGTGTCAGTGCCGCTGGGACCGATCTACGTCTCGACCGCACGGCTGGTGGCGCTCGGCATCACCGCGGTGCTGTCGCTGGCGCTCGCCTGGTTCCTGTTCCGCACGCTTCCGGGCAAGGCGCTGCGCGCGGCGATCATGAATCGCGAGGCGATCCAGATCATGGGCGTCGACATCGTCCGGCTGTCGGCGTTCGCTTTCGCGCTCGCAACGGCGCTGGCCGGCGTCACCGGCGTCCTGATCGCACTGGTATTTCCGGCGTTCAACCCCTTCTCCGGCGCCGAATACACGATCATCGCCTTCATCGTCGTGGTGCTGGGCGGGCTAGGCAATCCGATGGGCGCCCTGCTCGCGGGCGTGATCTACGGTCTGGCCGAGCAGATGGCGACGGTGTTCCTGCCCCAGGCCATGGCGCAGATCGTGGGCTTTGCCATCCTGATCGGCACGATCTTCTTCCGCCCCTCGGGCATCCTCGGCACGAGAACGCGACGATGAGCGTGGCGATCGAGACTCGCGCGCTTGCCAAGCGATTTGGCGGCCTGGTGGCGCTGGATGGCGTCGATCTCAAGGTCGAGGCCGGCGAGACGCTGGGCATCATCGGCGTCAACGGCGCCGGCAAGACGACGCTGATGAACTGCATCTGCGGCCTCTATCGGCCTGACGCCGGCGACGTCTTCGTGGCCGGCGAGCAGGTCACCGGACAGCCGCCGCATGTCGTCGCTCATCGCGGCGTCGGCCGCACCTTCCAGGTGCCCCGTGTCTTCCGCAAGATGTCGCTGATCGACAATCTTCTGGTGCCGGTGCTCGACCACCGGGCCTCGGACGCCGAGCTGATCGGCCGCGCCGAGGCGATGCTGGAACGCATGCGGCTGATCGAGCTGCGCCACAATCATGCCGAGGAGCTGTCGGGCGGACAGCAGAAG
>DATFGV010000612.1:0-2249 GCA_035249115.1 Vineibacter sp. | reverse complement strand
GAGCCGATGAAGCCGGCGCCGCCTGTCACCATGACCTTCATCGCGGGCCTCCGACCGCGTGGCCAGATCGCCGGGCAATCGCGGCCCTGGCGGCTGGCGCGCCCCTGGCCGGCGGGTGCGGATCGGATGACACGCAAAGCGATGAATGATAAATCATTGGGCAATACTCCACCGCGGCGCATCGTCGCGCACATCGTATGCAGATTGTTGACCAACCCTCGGCGGCCAGCGAGGTCGTTTTGCCCTCACCGTCCGTCGCCGTGATCGAGCCACGCCGCTTCTCGGCCGACCTTTTCGCCCGGATCAAGCGGCCTGTCGAGCAACCGAACTGGCCTGCCGGATGGAAGGGCTCGTTCCGGGATGATGCTCATTCGGTGTGGCCGGGCCGAAGCGAGCTGGGCTATCGGCGCGCCTTCTATTACCGGGTCAAGCGGGCGCTGGACGCCGTGCTGCGGCATGCGGCGCCGGGCTCTCGCGTCCTCGATGTCGGCGCCGCGCAGGGCAACGTGTCGATCATGCTGGCCGAGCTGGGCTACCGCGTGACCTGGAACGACCATCGCGACGATCTGGTCGACTACGTCCGGCTGAAGACCGACCGGACGGACATCGACTTCCTGCCCGGCGACCTGCTCAAGCTGCCGCCCGAACGGGTTGGGCGCTTCGAGGCGATCGTGGCGACCCAGATCATCGAGCATGTAGCGCATCCCGACGCTTTCCTGCGCCGGCTTGCCACGCTGCTGATGCCCGGTGGCGTCATCGTGTTGGCCACACCCAACGGCGCGTATCTGCGCAACACGCTACCGCGGTTGTCGGATTGCCCCGAGCCGTCGGCCGATCAATCGATGCGGTCAACGCCGGACCCGGACGGGCATGTCTTCCTGCTCCACCCCGACGAATGGGTGGTGTTCTCGGCAAAGGCCGAGTTGCGGCTGGTGGAGCTCGAGCAGTTCATCAACCCGCTGTCCAGTGGCCACCTCTGGACCACGAAGCTGCTGCCTCTACTGCCGGGCTGGCTTGTCGATGGCCTCGAACGCCTCACCGGGCGTCTTGGGCCGCGCTGGCGCAGCCGGGTGCACCTGCACACCCTGGCGGTTCTCAAGGCGCTGGACTGAATACTGTCGCTCGGGCTCCGGCGCACCGCTCCGATGCCGCGCGTCGCCAAACAGCCGTGACGGCCGTTTGATATCGGGCGCATCTGTTTTCTCGCGCTCGTCGCCCTACGTTCACGCTTCAGGCGATGCGGACCTGGCGTGGCCCGACCAGTCGGCTCAGTGGTGCAGGATCTGGCTCAGGAAGGTGCGGGTCCGTTCGTTGCGCGGATTGGCGAAAAACTCGGTCGGCGGCGCCTGTTCGACGATTTCGCCGCGGTCCATGAAGATGACTCGGTCGGCGACCGAGCGGGCGAACCCCATCTCGTGCGTCACCACCAGCATGGTCATGCCTTCGCCGGCCAGCTCGATCATGACGTCGAGCACTTCTTTGACCATCTCGGGGTCGAGCGCCGATGTCGGCTCGTCGAACAGCATGATTTGCGGCCGCATGCACAGCGCGCGCGCGATCGCCACCCGCTGTTGCTGTCCACCCGACAACTGGCCGGGATACTTGAGCGCCTGTTCCGGGATGCGCACCCGCTTCAACAGGCTCATGGCGATGTCCTCGGCTTCCTTCTTGGGCATCTTCTTCACCCAGATCGGCGCCAGGGTCAGGTTGTCCATGATGGTCAGGTGCGGAAACAGGTTGAACGATTGGAACACCATGCCGACTTCCTTGCGGATGGCCTCCACGTTCTTGACGTCGTTGGTCAGCTCGATGCGCCTGCCATCGACGTGGACCGCGATGGTTCCCTGCTGATGCTCCTCCAGACGGTTGATACAGCGGATCAGGGTTGACTTGCCCGAGCCAGACGGGCCGCAGATCACGATCTTCTCGCTCTGCCTCACCTGCAGGTCGATGTCGGTCAGCACGTGGAACTGGCCGTACCACTTGTTGACCTGGTCGAGCTCGATGACGGTCGGTGCGGCGTCGAGATTGCGGACTGCCATGACGTTGTTCCCCGGACTTCCGCGCCTCAGCGCTGTGTGCCTTTGTTGAGCTCGCGCTCCAGGTATTTGCTGTAGCGCGACATCGAGTAACACATGACGAAGTAGATGATCGCCAGGAAGACGTGGATCTCGTTGGCGTAGCCCGACCAGTTGCGATCGACGATCGCCTGCTCGCCGGCGTTCAAGAGGTCGAAGATGCCGATGATC
>DATFGV010000611.1:0-3684 GCA_035249115.1 Vineibacter sp. | reverse complement strand
GTCGTCGTCGACCACGAGAATCGTCGAGGGCCGGCTATCGGATGCCGGTTCCGCCGTCCTCTGCGTCGGGGCGGGCGGCGCGTCGTCGCGCGGCAGCCACAAGCTTGCGATGGTGCCCTCGCCGGGTGTGCTGGCCAGTTGCAGCGCACCACCGGACTGCATCGCCAGGCCATGCACCATCGACAGTCCGAGCCCGGTCCCCTTGCCGATCTCCTTGGTCGAGAAAAACGGCTCGATCGCCTTCTGCAGCGTCATGGCATCCATGCCGCTGCCGTTGTCCTCGACTTGCACGCGGATGTAGCGTCCGGCTTCGAGGCCATCGCGGGACGCGTCCACGTCGACTTCATCGAGCCGAATGACGATCGTGCCGCCGTCGGGCATCGCGTCGCGCGAGTTGACGACGAGATTGAGGATCGCAAGCTCGAGCTGATTGGGATCGATCCTGGCGCCGGCGAGGCGGTCGGGCGCCTCGACGCGCAGCTCGACCACCGGCCCGACGGAACGGTCCAGGAGATCGTGCATGCTGCGCACCAGTTCGGCAGCGTCCACCGACTCGGCATGCAACTCCTGGCGGCGGGCGAAAGCCAGCAGGCGCTGCGTCAGCGAGGCACCGCGATGCGCTCCCTGCATGGCGCCGTCGACCAACCTGACCAGCTGCGCCTCGCCGGACAGCCGCTTGCGCAACAGGCCGAGATTGGCGATCACGGCCGACAGCAGATTGTTGAAGTCATGGGCAATGCCGCCGGTCAGCTTGCCGATCGCTTCCATCTTCTGGGATTGCAGCAGCGCCGCCTGGGTACGCTTCTGGTCGGTGATGTCGCGGGCCTCGACCACCACGAGGCCAATGCCACCGGTGGAGTCAAGGACCGGCTTCAGCAACAGGTCGTAGACCTGCCGCTGGTCTTTCGCGAAGGTCAGTGCGACCTCGTAGTTGACGATCTCCCCACTCGCGGCGCGACCGAACGCGGCTTTCACCCGCTCTGACTCCGCGGGCGATCCGATCCACCATGGCGAACTCCAGATGGCGACGCCGGCGACATTGCTCGCACTCGCGGAATGCAGCGCCGTGCGATTTGCCACCAGAATGCGCCCGTCGAGGTCCAGCACCCAGGTGAGTTGGAAGGCGCTGTCGAAGATCGCCCGGAACCGGCGTTCCGAGTCGGCGCGTTCGATTGCCTGGGCGGCTTCAGCGGCGCGCTTGCGTTCGGTGACGTCGCTCAGAACTCCGGCCATCTGCACGAGGTGTCCGAACCGGTCACGGACCACCTGCCCGCGCAACTCGATCCAGTGATCGCCGCCGTTCGCCGGCCGCGGACGATACTCAATCTCGCAATCGGCGCCGCTGCTGACCGACCGCCATACCGCCGCGTCGACCAGGTGCCGGTCGGCGGGATGAACCGCGGCCAGGAAGTCGCGATAGGTGGGCGCATTCTCGGCCGGCAGGCCCATGATCGCCTTGCAGGCGTCCGACGCGTGCAAGGTCATCGACGGCAGCTCCAGCTCCCATGATCCCAGCCGCCCCGCCGTCAGGGCGAACCGCAGCCGCGCCGCGCCGTCATTCAGGGCTTCCAGATGGCTGCGCGCTTCGTACTGGCGGCGCCGGCCGCGCAGCGCCGTCTGCACGATACTGACGAAGGTCGTCGGATGGAACGGCCGCTCGATGAAATTGACGTTTCCCAGCATCCGCGCCAGCCGGTCAGCCTGCGGATTGCGCTCAGGACCGCCGCCCCTTCGGGTCAGCACGACGAAGGGGAAATCGGACCACGGCGGCTGCGATCCGATCCATTGCGCCAACGGCCTCGGATCAACGCCGTGCAGCGCCTCTTCCGTCACCACGGCCAAACCAGCGCCGGCAGCGAGCTCGCGCACCAGATCGTTCAGGTCGCTCGTGATATGCGGCGTGTATTCTGCATCGACCAACATCGCGCCGGCGACGGCGGCGTCCCGCCCACGAGGCGCTAGAACCAGTATGCGTTCGGACGTCGGCATCAACTAACCACTCATGGCGATGTGTCCGGTCCGCCGGCAAGAGTGGGCATGCCTTGCAGCACGCCCCGCAAATTCTCGAGCACCGGGCCGATCTGGATTCCCCGGCTGCTCAGCACCAGTTCGCGGATCGTCGTTTCATGCGCGCCGGCGCGTTTCTTGACCACCGAGATCGCCCGCCGGATGTGTCCCAGCAATTCGAAGTAGCGGATCAGCAGCACCGTGTCGGCGAGGTAGCTGACATCGATCGGCGCCCTGCCACTTTCCACCAGTCCGTGCTGGGCGACCGTCAGGAACGTCGTGGCGCCCTGGCGATTCAGGTACTGCAGCAGCTCGTGCATGTGCAGCAGCAGATGCTGCTCCTGCGGCATGGCGGCATGGTAGCCATTGAGGCTGTCGATCACCACGGTGCGGATGTCCTGTTGCTCGACCATCGCGCGCACCTTGTGGGCGAACTCACCCGGCGACTGCTCGGCGGCGTCCACTTGTTCGACGTGCAGCTTGCCCTCGTCGCGCAGTCGCTGCAGGTCGATCCCCAAGGGCTTTGCCCGATCGATCAGCAGGCCGAGTTCCTCATCGAACACGAACAACGCCGCCTTCTCGCCGCGGCCCGTAGCCGCGACGATGAACTGCAAGGTCATCAGGGACTTGCCACCGCCAGCGGGACCGATCAGCAGCGAACTTGAGCCGCGTTCGAGGCCGCCACCCAGCAGCGCATCCAGTTCACGAATGCCGCTGCCCAGCTGGTCGCGGGCAAAAGTCCGCCGTTGCTCGGAAGCGACAAGCCGCGGAAACACCTGCACGCCGCCGGTCTTGATGGTGAAGTCGTGGAGACCGCCGCGGAATGGCTGTCCACGGAACTTCATCACCCGCAGCTGGCGCCGTTCGGCGCCGTAGGTCAGCGTCAGCTGGTCGAGGCGGATGACGCCGTGTGCGATGCTGTGGATGGCCTGGTCGTTGACCTCGCTGGTCAGGTCGTCGAGCAGGACGACGCTGGCGGCGTGCCGCGAGAAATAATGTTTCAGGGCCAGGATCTGGCGGCGATAGCGCAGCGAGCTCTGCGCCAGAAGGCGGATCTCCGATAGGCTGTCGAGCACAACCCGGCTTGGGTTGACCCGCTCGAAGACCTCGAAAATGCGCTTGGTCGTCTCGCCCAGTTCGAGGTCGGAGGAGTACAGCAGGCTTTGCTGCTGGTCGGCATCGAGAAGACTCTCGGGCGGCGTTAGCTCGTAGATCGCGATATTGTCGCTCAGCGACCAGCCATGCGAGGCCGCGCCGTCGCGCAGCTCCGTCTCCGACTCGGACAGCGCGACATAGAGGCACCGCTCGCCCAGTCGGGCCCCTTCCATGAGGAACTGCAGCGCTATGGTCGTCTTGCCGGTTCCGGGCGCACCTTCGATAAGGTGCAGCCGCGCGCGCGCCAGACCGCCGCCCAGCACGTCATCGAGGCCGGCGATTCCAGTCGCCGCCTTCGCCGATGCCAAAGAACTCGCGCTGCCATTCGTCATCGGGGCAAATCCTCGACGCCGAGTTGAACATCGATGCTTCTTTCGGCTCTTGCGATGTTAGTGGACATCAGTTCCAAACCCGCGTCCATCTCTATCCACCCTCGCGTGAACGCCAGCTCCAGTAGCCTGCGGGGGTCACTAACGCACGTTCGCCGCGTCGAGTTCCCTGGAGAGCAACGCGGTGCGAATG
>DATFGV010000610.1:0-2196 GCA_035249115.1 Vineibacter sp. | reverse complement strand
CCTCGGCCAACACGACATGCGGTTCGCCCTCGCGCTCACGCGGCCGGAAGGCAAGCGAGACCGCCGAAGCGTAGTCGCTCTGCGTCGGCCGTGGTTCGGCGGGCACACCGCCGCGGGCCAGCAATTGCGCCAGGCGAAGGCGCGCCTCCGGTGGCTCGACTGGCAACGATGCCGGTGGCGTCGCTGGCGGCTCGTCTTCCCAGACCGGCAGGCGCTTCCAGGCGTCGAGACCCGCCAGGCCGCGCGGCCGTGTGGTCTGTTCGGCGACGCCGAGCGCCCGCAGGACCGCCACGCCCCAGGTCCAGCCGCCATGGTGCATCGCCAGGGCGAGCGCCGTCGTTTCGGGTGGTTCGCGATGAGCCCGATCCGCCAGTTCGTCCAGCAGTCCAGCGGCAAGCGCCAGCAGGGTGCGGGCTTCGGCATCGCTCGACCCGGGCAACGGCAAGTCCAAGGCCGCCGCCAAGCCGCGTACCGTGGGCAGACAGAACGTCGCCGGCCGGACGAACGCAAACAGTTCAAGGATATCGTGGGCTGGGAAGGGCGCCACACCTAGGCGTTGTGCTGTCGCCGGCAGGTGACATACCAAAGGTATTTCCAGTAGGACGCGGGCGCCGGCGGCCTCGTGGGTCAGGATTTCGACTGCGCCATGCCAGGACGCCCAAGCCGCAGCGCGCGCCGACACCGCCACTGCCGACAGTCGGATCACTGAGGCGTGGCGGTCAGGCGGATGGCCGTTGTCCATAACGCGACATATCACACCGGCCTGTGGGGCGGGCATCCAGTGTCGCCGGGCGGGGGCGCATGCGTCCGGCACCGATGGTGCCCGCCAAAGACCTCGGATTTGACAGAATTGTTGCACATATGTTTACAGTTCCGCCTTGGTTACATGAATAATCCGCACGTGGACCACGACCGCGCTGCCGCTGTTCGCACTTTTCGCTCCCGCCTCATCCGCGCGCTTCGCGGCCTGATGGTCGTGGGGCAGCTCTATGCCGTCTGCCACCTTACTTATCTGGTGTTGCGTGACGAGAGCGGGCTGTTGCAGCAGATTTACGTCTTCCTGATTTTTGCAGCGCTGGTGCTACTGACCTTAGGTATCTCTCGACGCCCGGCGTTCAGCCTGGGCGTTCCGGCGCTGCTGATCATCGCCATCCAGCAATTGTCGTTCGCCAAGTACGAATACTTGCGGGCGCCGGTGCTGATAGATGACCTGTTCTTGCTCTTCAAGCCAGAGGTCGGCGATCTCCTGCTGCACGGCTATCCGCAACTCGCGTGGGTATTCTTCGCGGCGTTGGGCGCCTCGGTCGCCTATCTACTCGCCGCTCTGGCGCTCGAGGCCCCGTGGCCAATGCGCAATCGCCGGTGGCTGCCGGTGAGCGCGGTGATAGCGGCGCTGGCATGGCTGGCCATCGTGATCCCCGGGCCGGGGCCGCTGGCCGTCGCGACCGCCGAGACGACGGATCCGGCCTCGGCGAATAGCGATTGGGACGTCATCAGCCGCTTCTTCGCGTCGGTGCTGCACACCGGCGTCAAGCGCCCGGTGTTCGCGACACCCAAGGCGCCGTGGGTGGCGGTTGGCCCGGCTGCGATGCCGGTCGCCGCCGGCGCCGGCCGTCCAGACATCGTCGTCGTGTTGCAGGAAACCACGTTCAATCCGCAGACCGTGTTGCCGTTCTGCACACCCGCGATCTGCGAGCGGCCTATGCTTACCGGCCTGCCGAATAGCGCCGCGGTGGGGCCGTTGCGCGTGCACGTCGCCGGCGGCCTGACCTGGCTGTCGGAGTTCGCCCTGTTCACTGGCATGCCGCATTCGCTGTTCGGCCAGGCCGGCCAGTACGCGACGGCGCGGATTTTGCCGCGCGTCAAGTACACCCTGCCGCGCTGGCTCAAGGCCCAGGGCTATCGCACCGTGGTCATCTACCCGGTCGACAAGGGCACCTGGGGCGCCACCGTCGCCTATCCGAAGTACGGCTTCGACGAGGTGGTGACGCATCCGCTGGTCGCCAGCGGTCAGCGCCAGGGATACTGGGATCTGACCGACCGCGAGCTGTACGATGTCGTGCAACAGCGCATCGCCGCCGAGGACCAGAAAAGCGATCGCGCGCCGCTGTTCATCTTCATGCTGACGGCGCAGCAGCACGGGCCGCACGGCGATCACCTCAAGGGGCAGCCGCACCGCGATGACAGCGCGACTTT
>DATFGV010000609.1:0-11393 GCA_035249115.1 Vineibacter sp. | reverse complement strand
GACCGGTTCAAGACGTGGCCTCCGACATTCGGGCGAGGCTAAGCGGCATACGGCGTCGCGCACCCACTTGCGGAGAGCCGCGCCAGATCTTATATTTCCCTTGTTGAGGGAATAATATGCCTGAAACCGTACTGCTTACCGCTGCGGAAACGCATGCCATTACCGGCGTACCGCTGAAGACCGTGCATAAGCTGATCGACGAGCGGCTGGCGCCGCCGTTGGTGCGGCGCGGCCGCCGCGAGCGACGACTGACGCTGCCGGGCGCCGTCTGCGTCAAGCTGGACACGACTTTGCCGAGTTACCTGCCGGTGGCGCTGCGTCGGTCCCTGTACCGCGCCATTGGCCGCACGCCGCAGCGGTTGGTCTTCGAGATCGGCGCCGGCCCGGTCCGGCATGTTGTAGACATTCGCCCGGTCGAGTCGGACGTCGGCAAGGCCCTGTCCCGCTATCGCCGGGCGATGCGCTTGATCGTCGAGGATCCCGAGATCCAAGGCGGCGCGGCGACATTCAAGGGCACCCGCCTGCTCGTGCACCATATCGCGGCGTTGCTGCGGCATGGTACTTCGCGTGAGGAGCTACGCGAAGACTATCCGCGGTTGACCGAGGCGATGATCGAGGCCGCGCGCATCTTCGCCATTGCCCATCCCAAGCGGGGGCGGCCGAAGCCGCCACCCTGGCGCGGCCGGAAGCCGCTGGCGATGCAGGTCGTGCCGGCGGCGCCGAGCACTTGATCCGGTTCCTCGTCGACGAGAACCTGAGCCCGGCGCTGCCGCCCATCGCGCACGCGGCCGGGCACGAGGCGAGGCATGTCAATCACCTCGGCTTGAGGACGACCCGCGATTGGACGCTGCTGCGCTTTGCCATCGAGCGCGCCTGGACGCTGGTGACAAACAACGCCATCGAGTTCCTGACGCGTTATGCCGCCACCGTACTTCATCCCGGTGTCGTCTTCCTCGTGCCTTCGTTGCCACGGGCCAGTCAAATTGCGCTGTTTCAGGCGGTGCTCGGGCATGTTCGTTCGCTTGAGTCTCTGGTGAACCAGGCGATCGATGTTGATCTGGGGCCTGACAACTCCATTCTCGTCAGGCGATATTCGCTGCCGTAGTCACTTGGTGGCCGCGACCAAGGCGGAGGTTGTGAACGTCGGGCGAGTCCGCTCAGATCAGCGGGCGCGACGACGGACCGCGAAAGAGAGTGAGGGATGCGCGACGTCTACCTGATCGGCGCCTACACGACGCAGTTCAAGAAGCACCCCGACCGTTCGTTCGCCGACCTGGCGCTCGAGGCCTATCTCGGCTGCCTCGCGGACGCCGGCATGAGCGACGGGCGCGACATCGAAGCGGGCTGGCTGGGCAATTGCGGCATGGGCGTCTGGGGCCAGAACTCGATCCGCGCCCAGGCGCTGTTCCAGCCGCTGGTCGAGCAAGGCCTGTTCCCCGAACGGGTGCCGATGTTCAACGTCGAGAACGCCTGCGCCACCGCGTCGACCGCTTTCATGGGTGCCTGGAAGGACGTGCTGGCCGGCACGCACGAGCTTAGCTTCGCGATCGGCGTCGAGAAGTTGTTCAGCCCCGACGATCCGTCGCGCACCGCCACCCTGTTCAACCAGGGATACATCACCTCACAGCATGACCGGCTGGTGGCGGAGATGATGCGGGTCGGCGACATCACCGGCCACAAGTTCGAAACCGGGCCGGACCGCACGATCTTCATGGACACTTACGCCATGCAGGCCAAGTGGCACATGTGGAAACACGGCACGACCCAGGAACAGATCGCCATTGGTGCCGCCAAGAGCCACAACTACGGGGCGCTGAACGACAAGGCGCAGTACCGTTTCCAGATGACCTCCGAAGCGGTGTTGCAGGATCGGCCAGTGTCTTGGCCGCTGACCCGCGCGATGTGCGCACCGATCGGCGACGGCGCCGCCGCGGCGCTGCTGTGCTCAGCTGACTATTTCGCGCGCCTGCCGGCGGCGGTGCGCGAGCGCGCCGTCAAGGTGGCCGGGGTCGGCTTCGCCGGCGGCAAGTACCGGGCACTGGACGAACCAGGCCTGACCCGCACCGCCGCCGACAAGGCTTATCGGATGGCGGGCGTGGGGCCGCAGGACATCGACGTCGCCGAGGTGCACGACGCCACCAGCTTCTGCGAGATCTACCAGGTCGAGATGATGCGCTTCTGCCCGGAGGGTGAGGGCGGCAAATTCGTCGCCTCCGGCGCCACCGGACCGGGCGGCCGCGTTCCCGTCAACACCTCCGGCGGCCTAGTGTCCAAGGGCCATCCGGTCGGCGCCACCGGCCTGTCGATGCTGGCCGAACTCGCGATGCAGCTGCGCGGCGAGGCCGGCCTGCGCCAGGTCAAGGGCGCCGAGATCGCACTGGCAGAGAACGGCGGCGGCGTCATCGGCATGGAGGAGGCAGTCGCCTCGGTGATTATCCTGCGGCGTTGACTTCGGTCGTCGTACTTCTCCCCAACGGGGAGAAGTCGGCGCGCAGCGCCGGATGAGGGGGCGGGTGCAACAACACCGATATTGCCAAGGATGCTCCTCGTCTGTACCGCGGCCCCCTCACCCGGTCGCGCTACGCGCGCCCGACCTCTCCCTGATGGGCGAGGTCAAAAGGTTGACGCCGGATGCCGTGGCCGGCATGAAGCGGCGCCCAAGGAGAGCCCGCGATGGCCGACGACAAGCGCGTCTATCTGTTCGACACCACCCTGCGAGACGGCGCCCAGACGCAGGGCGTCGATTTCTCGGTCGCCGACAAGGCGGCGATCGCGATCGAGCTGGACCGCCTGGGTATCGACTACATCGAGGGCGGCTGGCCGGGCGCCAACCCGACCGATGACCGATTCTTCGCGGCGCCGCCCACCTTCAAGCAGGCGAAATTCGTCGCCTTCGGCATGACCCGCCGCGCCGGCCGCAGCGCCGCCAACGATCCCGGGCTGAACGCCATCCTCTCAACCGCGGCGCGCACCGTCTGCATGGTCGGCAAGACTTGGGACTTCCACGTCGACGTGGCGCTCGAGCTGGATCGCACCGAATACGTCGACATGATCGCCGACTCGGTGGCGCTGGCCAAAACCCGGGTCGACGAGGTGATGTTCGACGCTGAGCACTTCTTCGACGGCTACAAGGCCAACCGCGACTACGCCATGACCTGCGTGCGCGCGGCGCACCGGGCCGGGGCGCGCTGGGTCGTGCTGTGCGACACCAATGGCGGCACGTTGCCGGACGAGATCGAGCGCATCGTCGGCGAGGTGAGCCGCGAGATCCCCGGCGGCTCGCTCGGCATCCACTGCCACAACGACACCGAGAACGCGGTCGCCAATTCGCTGGCCGCGGTGCGTGCCGGCGCGCGCCAGGTGCAGGGCACGATCAACGGCCTGGGTGAGCGCTGCGGCAACGCAAACATCATCGCCCTGATCCCCAACTTGATGCTCAAGATGGGCTACGACACCGGCCTGGCGCCGGACGGGCTGGCCAAGCTGACGCACCTGTCGCGTCTGCTCGACGACCGGCTGAATCTGACGCGCAACCGCGGCGCCGCCTATGTCGGGCCGCGCGCCTTCGCCCACAAGGGCGGCCTGCATGTCAGCGCCGTCGAGAAGGATCCGCGCACTTACGAGCACATCGATCCGGCCGTGGTCGGCAACGAGCGCATCATCGTCGTGTCGGACCAGGCTGGCCGCTCCAACGTCGTCGCCCGTTTCCGCCAGATCGGCCTGGAGATTGATCCGAGAAGCCCGGACGTCCTGCGCCTGCTGGAGATCGTCAAGGAGCGCGAGTCCAACGGCTATGCCTATGACGGCGCCGACGCCTCTTTCGAGTTGCTGGCGCGGCGCGAGCTGCACACCGTGCCGGACTATTTCGAGCTGCAGAGCTTCCGGGTCATGGCGGAGCGGCGCTGGAACGCCAGGGGCGAGTTGGTCACCCTGTCGGAGGCGACCGTGAAGCTCGACGTGGCGCATCACCGGGTGATGGAGGTCGGCGAGGGTAACGGTCCGGTCAACGCGCTCGATTCGGCGCTGCGCAAGGCGCTGGTGCCGCACTACGCCGAGCTCGACGACATGCGGCTGATCGACTTCAAGGTCCGCATCCTGGATTCGGCTGGCGGCACCGCCGCCGTGACTCGCGTCATGATCGAGAGCGCCGATAGCCACGGCCTTCGCTGGACCACCATCGGCGTGTCGCCCAACATCATCGACGCCTCGTACAACGCGCTGTACGACGCCATCACCTACAAGCTGTTCCGCGACGGTGCAAAGCCGGCGGCGTGATCGCCACCGCGACGATTGGTGCGACGCTGCACCATTGCAGCCATGCCGGACGTGCGGGGCATTGTCCACGACGCATGGGTCAAGTTGAGGCAAAATACCCGACCTGAACAGGCGGCGGGTCCGCCGCCCAAGATCACGGGCTTCGCGACACCCCAGCGGTCGGAGATGCGCGACACGGTTGAAACGCCGCCGGCACAAGTCCAGGCGCCGACGCCCCCAGCCACGCGCCGGATGTCCGGCCGGTTGCTGGCGCGTGGCGTCATGTGGAGCCTGCCGCTGCTGGCGATCGTGATCGGCGCCGCGGCCTGGCTGATGGCCGGTCGGACCGTCGGCACCGACAACGCCTACGTCAAGGGTGACCGCGTCCTGGTGGCGCCGGAGGTGGCCGGCAAGATCGTCGAAGTGGCGGTACAGGAGAACGAGCGCGTCACGCGCGGCCAGCTGCTGTTCCGGCTGCAGGACGAGCCCTACAAGCTGGCACTGGCGCGCGCCGAATCGGAGCTGGAGACGGTGCGGGCCGAGATTCGCGGCCTGCGCGCCGGTTACCGCCAGAAGCGCGAGGAGATCAAGTCCGCCAAGAGCCAGGAGGCGTTCGCCGTCGGCGATTTCGAGCGCCAGACCGAGTTGGCCCAGCGCAAGGTGATCTCCGGCCAGCGGCTCGACGAGTCGCGGCGCGACCTCGACGTGGCACGCCAGCGCATCGCCATGCTCAACGAGGAGCTGATGCGGCTGGAGGCGGCGCTGGCCGGTGATCCCAAGATCCACACCGACGACCATCCGCGGGTCAAGCAGAGCGCCGCGGCGCGCGACGAGGCGGCGCTCAACCTGCGCCGCACCCGAATCGAGGCGCCGATCGACGGCATCGCGTCGCGCAAGCCGACCGTCGGCACGCACGCCGCGCCCGGCGCGACCATCATGACGGTGGTAGCCGACGCCGGCCTGTGGATCGAGGCCAACTACAAGGAAACCGACCTGACCCGGGTGCGGCCGGGCCAGACGGCGACGGTGCACATCGATACGTATCCCGAGCGCGTCTGGCGCGGCACCGTGGTGAGCATCGCGCAGGCCACAGGCGCGGAGTTCGCCGTGCTGCCGCCGCAGAACGCGTCGGGCAACTGGGTCAAGGTGGTGCAGCGCATCCCGGTGCGCATCGAGGTGACCAGCGCTGCAGGCGATCCGCCGTTGCGGGTCGGCATGAGCGCCACCGTCGATATCGACACCGGCCACATCCGCACCTTCGGCGAGCTGGTGGCGGTGCTGAGCCGCACCTTCGGCCTCGGCGGCCCGACGGCGACACCGCAGAAGCCGTAGGCGGCACCGCGCCATGCGCTGCGTCAGTCTTCCCTTCCCCACGTCAGTGGGGAAGGTGGCGCGAAGCGCCGGATGGGGAGCCGACGTGGTCCCTCAAAAAGAAACGCCACGTCGGCTCCCCTCCGCCCCTTCGGGGCACCTCCCCAGCTTCGTTGGGGAGGCAATGAGATGGTGACATGACCATCGCGTCGGTTCCCCAGGGCAACGTGCGCCGCAAGCGGCTGCTGACGACCGGCACGATGATGCTGGCGACCCTGCTGCACGTCATCGACGCCACCATCGCCAACGTCGCATTGCCGCACATGCAGGGCAGCCTGCTGGCGACGCAGGACCAGATCTCCTGGGTGCTGACCTCCTACATCGTCTGCTCGGCGATCCTGACGCCGCTCGCCGGCTGGCTGGCCGACCGGCTCGGGAGGCGCCGGCTGCTGGTCATCGCCGTGATCGGCTTCACCCTTGTATCGATGCTGTGCGGCGCGGCGCAGACCCTGGAGCAGATGGTGCTGTTCCGCGCCCTGCAGGGCGCGTTCGGCGCCACTCTGGTGCCGCTGTCGCAGGCCATCCTGCTCGACACCTATCCGCCGGAGGAGCACGGCTACGTGATGTCGCTGTGGGGCGTCGCGGTCATGGTCGGCCCGATCATGGGCCCGACCTTGGGCGGCTGGCTGACCGAGCAGCTGTCGTGGCGCTGGGTGTTCTACATCAACCTGCCGGTCGGCCTGCTGTGCCTGGCCGGCGTGCTGGCCCTGATCCACGACCTGGGGCCGCGCCGCGTGCGGCCGTTCGACCTGATGGGCTTCGCGCTGCTGGGCGTGACGATCGGCTCGGTGCAGTTGATGCTCGACCGCGGCGAGCTCAACGACTGGTTCCACTCGGCCGAGATCATCATCGAGGCGACGGTCGCTGGCGTGACGTTCCTGATGTTCCTGATCCACGCCATCACCACGCGCCATCCATTCCTCGACCCGCGCCTGTTCCTCAACCGCAACGTCTCGGTCGGCCTGCTGTTCGCCGGGCTGGCCGGACTGGTGATGATCGCCACGGCGGCGCTGATGCCGCCGTTCCTGCAAAGCCTGCGCGGCTATCCGCCGCTGCTGGTCGGCGCCGTGCTGGCACCGCGCGGCATCGGCATGATGATCTCCATGATCATCTTCTCGAGGATCGCCGGCCGCTTCGACTCGCGGTTGGCGGTCGCTTTCGGTTTCGCGGTCGCTGCCTTCTCGGTCTGGCAGATGACGCAGTTCAACCTCGATGTCGACCCCTGGGCGGTGGTGTGGAGCGGCGCCATCCAGGGTTTCGGGCTGGGCTTCGTCTGGCCGCCGCTCAGCACCATCATGTTCGCCAACCTGCCGCCCAGCTACCGGACCGACGTCGCCTCGCTCAACGCCCTGGCGCGCAGCCTCGGCGGCAGCATCGGGATTGCCGTGCTGGTAGCGGTGCTGTCGCAGAACATCCAGACCACCCGGTCGGAGCTGGCGCCGTCGATCTCGACGCTCAATCCCGCCTGGATGGCGGTGGTCGGCAGCGGCGGGCAGGGCGCGACCTCGCTGGCGCTGTGGGACAACGAACTGACCCGCCAGGCGGCGATGATCGCCTACATCAGCGACTTCCAGCTACTGATGATCGTGGTGATCGCCCTGATCCCGCTTGTGGCGCTGATGCAGGCGCCACCGCTGCTCGCACGGAGATAGCCGATGACCCTCCCCAACGAAGTTGGGGAGGTGCCTCGAAGAGGCGGAGGGAACGTGGTGTCTCTCACTGAGAGACCACGGCGGCTCCCCTTCCGGCCTTCGGCCACCTTCCCCACGCCAAGGCGTGGGGAAGGGAGGATCGGGCCGCGACTCGCGTCCACCATTGCCGCCGTGTAGAAGCCGCGCATGGGACGGGCCAACAAGAGCGACATTCCAGAGACGCCGGGACCGGTTATCGTCCTGGTGCGGCCTCAGCTGGGCGAGAACATCGGCATGGCGGCCCGCGCCATGCTCAATTGCGGGCTGGGCACGTTGCGGTTGGTGGCGCCGCGCGACGGCTGGCCGAGCGAGACGGCGCAGCGCGCCGCCGCGGGCGCCGATTCAGTGCTCGATGCAGCGCAGGTCTATGGCTCGGTCGGCGATGCCGTCGCCGACCTGACGCGGGTGGTGGCGACCACGGCGCGGGCCCGTGAGCTGACGCAGCGCGTCGTCGTGCCGCGCCGGGCGGCGGCCGAGCTGCGGGCCTGGACGGCGGCCGGTGAACGCTGCGGCGTGCTGTTCGGCCCGGAGCGCACCGGCCTGCGCAACGACGACCTGGTGCACGCCGACACTGTGCTGTCGATCCCGCTCAACCCGCAATTCGCCTCGCTGAACATGGCGCAGGCCGTGTTGCTGGTGGCCTATGAATGGTCGCAGGCGGCCAGCGAGGCGCCGGACGAGACGCTGGTCACCAACGCCGCCCGGCCGGCGACCAAGGCCGAGCTGGCCAATCTGTTCGTTCACCTGGAGCGCGAGCTCGACGACAGCGGCTTCCTGCGTGTGCCCGAGAAGCGGCCCGACATGGTGCGCAACATCCGCGCCCTGCTGCAGCGCGC
Organism: Vineibacter sp.; assembly: GCA_035249115.1. GTDB lineage: Bacteria > Pseudomonadota > Alphaproteobacteria > Reyranellales > Reyranellaceae > Vineibacter. Next base: position 3,241 of record DATFGV010000609.1, on the reverse strand, counting down.
CCTGCCGACCGACCAGGAGGTCAGCACGTTTCACGGCATCATCAGTTACCTGGCGGAGCGCAAGCGCAAACGCCGCTGACGGCGCAGCCAGCCGGCGCGTATCAGGCGCGGCCGTCGCTTCAAGTGTGGACCAAGCGCGTGACGCACGATCCCGCCGCGCCACCTAGAGGGTTGTCACCGCGCTGGAACGGTGGTCCTGGGGCGACAACATCGCATCCGCACGCCGCCAGCATCACCCACCGGGCAACGTGCTCGCGATGCTCCACGGCGTGTGCCAGGCAGTCGACCAGGTCGTGCAGGCCGTCGCCGCACTGCTGATAGCGGAGCAAGATGTTGAGCTCGCGCTCCAGCTGCTCGACGCGCCGGGAAGCCCAGATCACGCTGGCACGCGGGTGTCGCAGGATCGTACCCATCAACACACAACGACGGCCGCGTGCGCCGGTTCCCCAAAACGGCCGCCCAACATCCCTGGTGGATGGCGGGACATGCAACGGCAGAGAGTCCCGCCCGTTTCATGGTTTGAGCTGCGCGGAGGTACGAATGACAAACCAGGCGAACAAACCCAGTAGCGACGAGAACCTGCGCATCGATATCAGCCAGGATGAGCAGGTCGATGACTGGTGCCGGAAGCTGGGATACAGCCGCGAGCAGCTGAAAGCGGCGGTGGCGGCAGTCGGGCCGAACAGCAATGACGTCGTCGCCTACCTGCTCAAGAGCAGCGATCGCACCAAGCCGTAGTCGCGGTCGCCATCGGCGTACGGCGCGAACCGACGGAGTCCGACTCTTGCCCCGATCGCCGGACCGGCCGTGCGGCCGTCTGGCTGACGCCGATCCACTCGGTTAGAGTCGATGGCACGAGAGACCCGATTGCCGGCCTTTGCCGGCCGATCGGAAGACGTCAGGGGGTGCCGTGCGACGCCGCAGGTTCACACAGTTCGCCACCGCGGCTGCAACAGCCGCCTTGCCACTGCCTGCCTTCGCGCAGGCGTCGGCCGACTACCCCAACCGTCCGGTGCGCTTCATCGTGCCGTTCCCGCCGGGCGGCACCACCGACTTCCTCGGTCGGGCCTTGGCCGAGCAGCTGGGCCGGCTGCTGGGCCAGCAATTCGTGGTCGACAACAAGGGCGGTGCCGGCGGCAATCTCGGCGTCGACATCCTCGCCAAGGCGGCGCCCGATGGCTACACGCTGGGCATGATCAATGTCGCCTCGCACGCCATCAACCCGACGCTCTACGCCAAATTGCCGTTCGATCCACTGAAGGACTTCGCGCCGATCTCAATGATCGCCACCTTGCCGAACCTGCTGGTGGCGCATCCATCGGTGCCGGCGGCCAGTGTGCCGGAGCTGATCGCGCTGGCCAGGGGCGAGCCCGGCAAATACACCTTCGCCTCGTCGGGCGCCGGCACGACCTTGCATCTGTCGGGGGAGATGTTCAACACCATGGCCGGCATCAAGCTGCTGCACGTGCCCTACAAGGGCGGCGGGCCGGCGTTGCAGGACCTGCTGGCCGGCGTCGTGCACATGATCTTCGGCAACATGCCGACCGTCTTCCCGCAGGCCAAGGCCGGTAAGGTGCGGGCGCTGGCCGTGACCTCGGCGCAACGCAACAAAGCGGCGCCGGACGTGCCGACCATCGGCGAGACTTTGCCGGGCTACGTCGCCGATTCCTGGCAGGGCTTCGCCGCGCCTTCCGGCACGCCGCCCGCCATCGTCGCCAAGCTGGTGGAGGCCGCGCGACGCGTGCTCACGATGCCCGATATCGTCGCCCAGTTCGAAGCCCAGGGGGCCACGGCGATGCCCACGACGCCCGGAGAGTTCGTGACGTACATGGCCGCCGACGCGGCCCGCTGGGCGCCGGTGGTCAAAGCTTCGGGCGCCAGGGTCGAGTGATTTCGAGACCGCAGATTCACCTCTCCCCAACGAGGAGAGGTCGGGCGCGCGCGGCGCGACCGGGTGAAGGGGTCGGGGTGCACGCGAGATTTCTGCTGGGCACCATCAACGCTGTTGCGCCACCTCATCACCCGGCGAGCTACGCTCGCCGACCTCTCCCCGGTGGAGAGAGGTGACGGGTGCCATGGACTCGCTGCCCATCGACGAGGCGTTGCCGGCACTGAAACAGGCGTTGGCGGCGCGCAGCGAGGCGGTGCTGCTGGCGCCGCCGGGCGCCGGCAAGACGACGCGGGTGCCGCTGGCCTTGCTCGACGCGCCGTGGCTGGCGGGCCGCACGATCGTGATGCAGGAGCCGCGCCGCATCGCCGTCCGCGCCGCCGCGCGCCGCATGGCGGCGACCCTGGGCGAGGCGGTGGGCGACGCCGTCGGCTACCGCGTGCGGCTGGACAGCAAGGTCGGGCCGAAGACCCGGATCGAAATCGTGACCGACGGCCTGTTCCTGCGCCGCCTGCAGGGCGATGCGTCGCTCGACGGCGTCGGCTGTGTCATCTTCGACGAGCTGCACGAGCGCGGCCTGGAAACCGACCTGTCGCTGGCGCTGGTGCGTGAAGCGCAGCTGGCGCTGCGCCCCGACCTGCGCATTCTCGCGATGTCGGCGACCCTGGACGGCGCTGCCGTATCGCGCCTGCTGGGTGACGCGCCGGTTATCGAAAGCGCCGGACGGATGTTTCCTGTCGAGACGCGCTACCTTGAGCGCGATGCCGAGGGGCGACTCGAGGACGCGGCGGCGGCCACCGTGCGCCGCGCACTCGCTGAAGAGCCGGGCAGCGTCCTGGTGTTCCTGCCTGGCGTGCGGGAAATCCGCCGGGTCGAGGAGCGGCTGCGTGGCGCCGTGCCGGACGATGTCGAGCTGGTGCCGCTGTACGGCGATCTCGCGGCAGCCGAGCAGGACCGCGCCATCCGGCCGTCGCCGTCCGGCCGGCGCAAGGTGGTGCTGGCGACGGCGATCGCCGAGACCAGCCTGACCATCGAGGGCGTGCGGATCGTCGTCGACGCCGGCTGGATGCGGGTGCCGCGCTTCTCGCCACGCACCGGCATGGAACGGCTCGACACCATCCGCGTGACGCAAGCCTCGGCCGACCAGCGGCGCGGCCGCGCCGGGCGGCTGGAACCGGGCGTCTGCTACCGGCTGTGGAGCGAGGCGACGCAGCGCGGCCTGCGGCCGCACGGCACGCCCGAGATCCTCGACGCCGACTTGGCGCCGCTGGCGCTCGAACTGGCGGCGTGGGGCGCGCGCGATGTCCTGGCGCTGCCCTGGCTGACGCCGCCGCCGGCGGCGGCGCTGGCGAC
>DATFGV010000608.1:0-4847 GCA_035249115.1 Vineibacter sp. | reverse complement strand
GTCAGCGCGCCGGCCATGAACCGCTCGCGCGTCTCGGGATCGAAATCGGCGGCGCGGCTGCGCAACCGCGGCAGATGCAGGGTGCCGCCCTCCGCCGCCGTGATCAGGTAGGCGCAGCCGCGGGCGCGCGCCGCGCCGGGCAGCACGACCTTGCGGCTGGCGCCCAGCGCGTCGGCGATCCGCGCCACCGCCTCGGCGGCGACAGGCTCCAGTTGGCCCTCGAAATAGTCGCCGGCGATCGCGAAGCGCAATCCGGCGACGCCCTCCTCGAGGCGCGGCATCGTTGGTTCGGGCAGCCGTTCCGTACATACCGGATCGACCGCGTCGGGTCCCTGCATGACGTCGAAGGATGCCGCGAGATCACGCACCGAGCGCGCCAATGGTCCGACATGATCGAGACTGTCGCAAAACAGAAAGCAGCCGGCGCGGCTGAGCCGGCCGTAGGTCGGCTTCAGGCCGAAAATGCCGCACAGCGACGCCGGCACGCGGATCGAGCCGTTGGTGTCGGAACCCAGCGACAGCGGCACCAGACCGCCCGCCACCGCCGCGCCGGACCCGCCCGACGAGCCGCCGGTCATCCGCGACGGATCGCGCGGATTGCGCGAGGGCCCGGCATGCGCGTTGCGGCCGGTGAAGTCGTAGGCGTACTCGCCCATGTTGAGGCCGCCGACCAGGATCGCGCCGGCCGCCTCCAGCCGCTGGATCAAGGTGGCGTCGCGCGCCGCTGGCGGCTGGTCGGCGTTGATCTTCGAGCCGGCCAATGTCGCGATGCCGGCGATATCGAACAGGTTCTTGACCGCGAACGGCACGCCGGCCAACGCACCCGCTGGCCGACCGGCGGCCACCGCGGCGTCGACCGCCTCGGCGCGTTGCCGCGCGCGGTCGGCCACAACGGCGGTGAAGGCGTTGTAGGTGCCGTCAAGCGTGGCGATCCGCTGCAGCGCCGCGTCGACCACGGCGCGGGCCTTGACCTTGCCGGCCGCGACCGCGCCGGCGATGTCCGCCGCGGTGGCGTCCTTGCCGAGGCTGTCGATCGCTTTCACGGCCGGAACACCGGCGCCGCGACGACATCGTCATCCAACGACTCGGCGGTCGCCAGGGCCGCGATCTGCGCGGCGCGCTCGAAATTGGCGATCACCGACTCGCGGTACTGCGGATCGATCGGCAGGCCGATGAGCTTGGCCGCTGCGTCGACATAGGTGCCGGTGTCCGGCTTGTCCTGCTCACTCATGCGCACCACTCCCTTCGACCTACGTGAGTCTGTCATTCCGAGCGTAGCGAGGAATCCTTGAGCGGCGCCAGGATGTCTCGCTACGCTCGACATGACCGAGCGCATCCGCCAGCGCTTCGATCCCGCGTGGCATGGGGTTCTCGCGGCAACCCCTTCATGGCCCGGTCCGGCGTCAGCGGCGCCGGCATCGCCTCGCACAGCGCGCCGGCCAAACATCCCGTGAGCGCGGGCGTCTCGCCCACTCAAGAGCGGGCCGGAGGCCCGCGCTCCCCGCTTTTCAACGCGCCGCGCTCTCAAGCAGGGTGTCGATGCGATCGAGCGATTCCAGCCGGCGCACCGTGGCCAGCAGCGCCTCCGCCTTGGCCTCGCCCAGCACCGGCGTCGCGAGCGCCCGGTACTTGGCCACCACCTTGTCACCCTGCTGGCCGACATCACGTTCCGGTACGCCCGAATCATGGCGCGCGTCGAGGCGGCGGCCGTCCGCCAACTCGACCGTCATCTCCGCCAGGGTGTGCGGCCAGTCGGTCTGGAAATCGACCTCGACCTTGTCGCGCAGACGCGACAGCACCGGGTCGTTGGCATTGGCGGCGCTGTAACTGTCCATCGCCGCCGTGTCGATGCCGGCCAGGGCGAAGGCCGTCGTCAGTTTGAGCGAGAACTTCGCCTCCAGGCCCGAGGCCGGCTTCTGGATATTGCAGACCTTGTCGGTCTCGCGATCGATCTTGAGCGTCACACGGCGCACCGCGTCCGGCGCAATCGAATGGTTCAGGCGCAGCGTCTTGACGCATTCGATCGGCGCGTGAGTCAGGTAGCAGGCGGCGTGGTATTTGAAGAGGTTGTTGCGGATATGAAAGCCCTGCGGCGCCGGGCCCAGCGCCTTGTCCGGCTTGAAATCGACACTATGCGTGGCGGCAAAGCCCTGGGCGCATTCCAGGATGTCGCCGCGCGACGTGAAACCCTTCTGCGCCCAGCGCGCCGCCGCCAAGCCGGCGCGTGCCGCCAGGCCGGCGTGCAGCGGCTTGCACATGGTGCCGAACACCGACTTCAGGCCGGCCGCTTGCGTGCCGGCGATGCCCAGCGCGGCGGCGGTGCGCTCGGCGTTCAGCCCGAGCAGCCGCGCGCAGGCCGCGGCCGACGCGAAAGCGCCGATGGTGGCGGTGGCGTGGAAGCCCTGGGCGTAGTGTGACGGCTGTACTAGCGCGCCGATCCGGCCGGCCGTCTCGTAGCCGGCGACGAACGCTTCGATGAAGGCGCGGCCGCTGACTCCGCTGCCCTCGGCCTGGGCCAGCAGTGACGGGGTGAAGGTCACCGTCGGGTGGCCGTTCATCCACATGTTGACGTCGTCGAAGTCCAGCGCATGGCTGGCGGCGCCGTTGATCAGCGCCGCCTGCAGCCGCGCCACCCGCGCGCCGCGGCCAACCAGGGTCGCCAGCGGCCGTCCGCCCTCTTCGTCGGCGTCCGCCACCAGGATCCAGACCAACGGGTCGTCCCATGCCGCAAGGGTGACGGCGAACCAGTCGAGCAGACACTGCTTGGCCAATTCGACGACGTCATCCGGAAGCGATTCGAAGCGGTACGCCAGCGCCTGTTGCGCCAACGTCGCGGTCGGTGGCGAAGTGGCCTCAGTAGCCGGTCGTGCCGTCGCTGCTGATCCCGACATGGCGGCTCCTCACATCGACTGTGTTTGCTTCCCCACGATGTGGCGAAGGGGGCGCTGGGGGCGCGCGACTCCAGTCGCGCGTCTTTGTGTTTACCGGCACATGACGCGTCACAGGAGTGACGCGCCCCCAGCCCTCCCCAACGTCGTTGGGGAGGGAAATCTACTTCTTCGTCACGTTCCACAACACCGGCACGGGCGCCACCAGGATGCCATCGACATTGGTGCGCACGGCGCTCGGCACGTAGAACTGGCCGAGATGGATGTGCGTCGGGTAATCGACGACGCGGCGCTGCACCGCCTCGGCGATCGCCTTCTGTTTGGCCGGATCGGCTTCCTTCGAGAACGCGTCGCGCAGCTTCTCGATCTCGGGATCGCACGGCCAACCGAACATCGCCTTGTCGCAGGCGGCGTTGAAGAAGCCGGCCATCACCGGGTTGAGAATGTCGGCGGCCGCCCAGGCTGTCAGGAAGGCGTGCCAGCCGCCGGACCCGGGCGGATCGCGCTTGGTGCGGCGCGCGACCGTGGTCTGCCAGTCCATCGACTGCATGTCGACCTTGAACCCGGCTTTCTCCATCAGCGACTTCGCGACCGGCGCCAGGTTGGACAACAGCTGCACGTCGGTCGATTGCATCAGCACGACCGGCGTTCCGTCGTAGCCCGCCTCCTGCAGCAGCTGCTTCGCCTTGCCAGAGTCGCCGCCGAGCTTGTCCTCCATGCCGGCCTCGCTGGCCAGCGGCGTGCCGCAGACGAACATCGCCTTGCACACCTTGTAGTACTTCGGATCGCCAATGGTGGCCTTCAGGAAATCCTCCTGGTTGAAGGCGTACCACAGCGCGGCACGGACCTTGGGATTGTCGAACGGCTTGTGCAGCACATTGAAGCGCAGCGTGTATTGCAGGCCCGCCGGATTCCAGTCGACGATCTTGACGTTCTTGTCCTTGACCAGGGTCGGCAGCAGGTCGTGCGTCGGCGCTTCGAAATAGTCGATCTCGCCGGCGATCAGGGCGTTCATCGCCGTCTGCTGGTCGGCGATCGCGAGCCATTCGACCCGGTCGACCTTCACCACCTTGCCGCCGGCCAGGCCGGAGGGTGGCTCGGCGCGCGGCCGGTATTTCGGGTTCTTGACGTACACCACCTTCTCGCCGGGTTTCCATTCGTCCTTCCTGAAGATGAACGGACCCGAGCCGGTGGTGTCTTCGAGCTGCTTGTTGGGATCGCCGTCGGCCACCCGCTTGGGCATCATGAACGGCACGTTGGACGACGGCTTGGCCAGCGAGTCGATGACCAGCCCGTAGGCTTCCTTCAGCACGAGCTGAAACGTCTTGGCGTCGACGACCTTGAGCTCCTGGGTCACGCCCATCAGCTTCTGGCCCATCGAATCCTTGGCGCCCCAGCGCTTGATCGAGGCGATGCAGTCATCGCTGGTGACCGGCGCGCCGTCGTGCCATTCCAGGCCGTCACGCAGGGTGAAGGTGTAGGTCAGCTTGTCGTCGCTGACCGACCATTTCTCCAGCATCTGCGGCTTGACCACGAACTTCTCGTCGACCGACAGCAGCGTGTCGTAGATCATGTAGCCGTGGTTGCGGACGATGTAGGCCGTGGTCCAGATCGGATCGAGGATCTTCAGGTCCGAGTGCATCACCGCGCGCAGGGTTTGCGCCTGCGCCGGCACGCAAGACAACATGGCGCCGGCCACCGCCGACGCGGCCAGGGCGCGCCAGCGCCCCCGCGCGAGACTGATCATGGTTTCCTCCCTGGCGGCATCCCAGCCCGCCTTGGCCCAGCCTAGCGCGAGTCCCGATCACTTGGAAACCTGGGAGCACGGGCCACCCCCTGGCAGGCTGAGCCGACTCTGTCATCCTGAGCAAAGCGAAGGATCTATTGAACCGTGCAACCGCACGGACGATTGAATTGCGCCTATGTATTGTTCATGGGCCCGTGCGAACCTGCTGCTCA
>DATFGV010000607.1:0-5545 GCA_035249115.1 Vineibacter sp. | reverse complement strand
TCTCGGCCAAGGGTGTGCAGGGCAACGGCAACATCACGGCGGTGCTCCCCGGGCCGGGCGTACCGGTGCCGCGGATCGTCGCCAACCTGAAGACCAGTGAGCTGAACGTCGATCAGCTAACCGGCACCGGCACCGGTGGCGGGCAACCGACCACGTCCGGCGTGACCGGCGGCGGCTCGGGCGGCGGCGGACGCTTTTCCAAGGCGCCGATCAATCTCGCCTTCATGAAGAGCGTCGAGGCCGACGTCGACATCACCACGCCGGCGCTGATCAAGGCGCCGTGGCGACTGGACAACGCGGCGATCCGTGCCAGCCTCAAGGGCGGTGTGCTGACCATCGCGCGTTTGGCCGGCGGCATCTATGGCGGCACGATCGAGCTCAGCGGCACGGCGAGTGCCCTCAACAGCACGTTTGACGCCCGCGTGGCGGCCAGCAACGTGAACCTCGGCACCGCCGCGCGCGCTTTGGGCGACAGCAAGCGGGTCGATGGCGTGGTCGGCATCAATCTGGAATTGCGCGGCAGCCTGGTCAGCGTGGCGAGCCTGGTCGGCAGCCTGACCGGCGACGGCAAAGTCAGCGGCAATGTACGCTTCAACGCCAGCGCCACCGAGCAGATCGGTGGCCAGATCGCCGGCAGCGCGCTCAAGGGCATCACCAAGCGCCTCGACAAGGCGACCGGCGGCAGCGTTGGCGAGGAGCTGGGCGACCTGCGCGCCGCGATCAAGGTCGCCAACGAGCGCTTCGCCAACCGCACCGGGCCATTGACCGGCACAATCACCATCCGCAACGGCGATCTGCTGACGTCGGACCTGCGGGTCGAAGGCGACCGTGCCTGGGCGATCACCGACGCCGACGTCAACTTGCCGGCCTGGACCCTGGTGGCGACGACCAACGTCTTTGTCGCCGAATCGCCGCAGGCGCCTTACGTGATCGTCAAGCAGCGCGGGCCGGTCGACAATCCCAACCGGTCGATCGACCGCGGTCCGGCGGCGGCATCGGTCGGGCGCCCCGAGCCGACGTCACCGGGTCAGCCGGCGACGCAACCGGGCGCGCCGGCCCAGCCGGCGCCGGCGCAGCAGCAAAAGCCCAACGATCCGCTACGCAGGCTCAAGAAGATCTTCTGACGCCCGCTGTCGCGTCGCGTGGGACGGCTACGGTTCGCTCGCTGCGTCGGCAGCGCGCCGCCTCAGCTCGTCGAGGACACAAAGCCTTAAGGCGCTCGACAGGTTGGTCGCATCGCGCAGGTCGCGGCCGCGCAGGCGGTCGCGATCGATCTCAGCGACCAGCGCGTTGAGCGACAGGCCGCGTCGCGCCGCGACGACGGCGAGCTCGTCCCAGAAGGCGGGCTCCAGCGAGATGCTGGTGCGATGCCGGCCGATCGTTACAGACCGCTTGCGGACGCGCGTGTCGCCGCCGCTCACGTCGTGCTCTCGTCCGGCGCCGTCATCCGCTCCGGCCGCACCCAGGCGTCGAACTGTTCGGCCGTGACGTGGCCCAGCGCCAGGGCCGCCTGGCGCAGCGACAGGCCTTCGAGATGCGCCTTGCGCGCGATCTTGGCCGCCTTGTCGTAGCCGATGTGCGGGTTGAGCGCCGTCACCAGCATCAACGACGCTTCCAGCAACGCCGCGATACGGGCGCGATTGGGCTGGATGCCGGCGACGCAATGTCGCGCGAAGCTTTCGGCGCCGTCCGCCAGCAACCGGATCGACTGCAGCACGGCGTCGGCGATCGCCGGCTTGTAGACGTTGAGTTGCAAATGGCCGTTGGCGCCGGCGAAGGTGACGGTGACATGGTTGCCGATGACGCGCGCCGCCACCATGGTCAGCGCCTCGGCCTGGGTCGGATTGACCTTGCCCGGCATGATCGAGGAGCCCGGCTCGTTTTCCGGCAGCAGCAATTCGCCCAGGCCGGCGCGCGGGCCGGAGCCGAGCAGGCGCACGTCGTTGGCGATCTTGTGCAGCGATACCGCAATGGTGTTGAGCGTGCCCGACAGTTCGACCAGCGCGTCGTGGCTCGCCAGCGCCTCGAAGGGATCGGGCGCCGTGCTGAACGGCAGGCCGGTCAGCGCCGCGACATTTTCGGCGAACAGGCGCGCGAACCGCGGATGGGCGTTCAGCCCGGTGCCGACCGCCGTGCCGCCTTGCGCCAGCTCGAAAACGCGTGGCAGGGCACCGTCCAGGCGGGCGATGCCGTTCTCGACCTGCCGCGCCCAAGCACCGATCTCCTGGCCGAGGCTGAGCGGCGTCGCGTCCTGAAGGTGGGTGCGACCGATCTTGACGATGTCAGCGAAGTCGCCCGCCTTGGCTGCCAGCGCCGCGTGCAGCTCGGCCAGCGCCGGCCGCAGGCGTCGCGTCGCCTCGCGGGCGGCGGCGACGTGCATGGCGGTGGGGAAGGAATCATTGGACGACTGGCAGCGGTTGACGTGATCGTTGGGGTGCACCGGACTTTTGCCGCCGCGCCGTCCCGCCAGGATCTCGTTGGCGCGCCCGGCGATCACCTCGTTGGCATTCATGTTGGTCTGGGTACCCGAGCCGGTCTGCCAAACGACCAGCGGGAACTCGTCGGCTAGCTTACCTTCGATCACCTCATCGGCTGCACGCAGGATCGCGTCAGCGATCTCGGCCGGCAGCAGGCCGAGCGCCTTGTTGGCCTGGGCCGCCGCTTTCTTTTGGATGCCGAGGGCCGCGATCAGCGCCGCCGGCATACGCTCGCCGCCGATGCGGAAATTCTCCAGGCTGCGCTGCGTCTGCGCCCCCCAGTAGCGGTCGGACGGCACCGCGATTTCGCCGAGGGAATCGGTTTCGATGCGCGGTTCGGTGGTAGCCATGCTGCACCTATCGGGCGACGCAATGCCCCAGAACGCCAAAAGGGTGAACCTAACTCGGTCCACCCTCATGTCGTCCCCCGGAGGCTGCCGGTCAAGATCGCCGACGCAGTCGGTTCACCGCGGCAGTTCGCTCGATCCCATCAGGAATTCATCGACCGCCCGGGCACATTGCCGGCCTTCGCGGATCGCCCAGACGACCAGCGACTGGCCGCGGCGCATGTCGCCGGCGGCAAACAGCTTGGGCACCGAGGTCTGGTAGTCGACAACGGTGGCCTTGACGTTGCCGCGCGGGTCGAGCTCGACCTTGGATTGATCGATCATGCCCTTGCGAACCGGGCCGAGGAAGCCCATCGCCAGCAACACGAGATCGGCCTTGAGCTGGAAGGCGCTATCGGGCGCCTCTTTCATCGACAGCCGCCCGGTGGCGTCCTTCACCCAGTCAACCCGCACGCACTCCAGTGCCTCGATCTTGCCGTTCGATCCCACGGCGCGCTTGGTCAGCACTGCGAAGTCGCGATCGGTACCTTCTTCCTGTGACGATGACGTGCGCATCTTCAGCGGCCAGTCGGGCCAAGTCAGGCCCTTGTCCTCCTGGTCCGGCGGCCGTGGCAGGATCTCGAGCTGGGTGATCGAGGCGGCGCCATGCCGGGTCGAGGTGCCGATGCAGTCCGAGCCGGTGTCGCCGCCGCCGATGACGATGACGTGCTTGCCCTTGGCGGAGATCGTGCCCCTGGGCGCGGCGCGCGCCTCCTCATCCCCGGCGCCGCGCTTGTTCTGCTGCGTCAGGAAATCCATGGCGAAGTGAATGCCGCGCAGGTCGCGGCCGGGCACTTCGAGGTCGCGTGGCGCCTCGGCGCCGCCGGTCAGCGCCACCGCGTCATAGCCCTCCAGCAGCGACTTCACCGACACCGTCAGGCCGACCTCGACGCCGGTGCGGAACTCGACGCCCTCGGCCTCCATCTGCCGTACGCGTCGGTCGATGAGGTGCTTCTCCATCTTGAAGTCGGGAATGCCGTAGCGCAGCAGGCCACCGATGCGGTCGGCCTTCTCGAACAGGGTCACGGCATGGCCGGCGCGCGCCAGCTGCTGGGCGCAGGCCATGCCGGCCGGTCCCGAGCCGACGACGGCAACCCGCTTGCCGGTCTTGCGGGACGACAGTTGCGGCGCAATCCAGCCTTCCTCCCAACCCCGGTCGACGATGGCGCACTCGATGGTCTTGATGGTCACCGGGTTGTCGTCGATGTTCAGCACGCAGGCGGCCTCGCACGGTGCCGGGCAGATTCGGCCGGTGAATTCCGGAAAGTTGTTGGTCGAGTGCAGTGTCTCGAGCGCCGCCTGCCACTGGTCGCGGTAGACCAGGTTGTTCCAGTCCGGGATCATGTTGTTGACCGGACAGCCGTTGTGACAGAACGGGATGCCGCAATCCATGCAGCGTGCGCCTTGCTGGCGCAGTTCCGTCTCCGGCAGCGGCTTGACGAATTCTTTCCACGACTTGACCCGCGTCTCGACCTTCTCATAGGGCCGTTCGCGCCGCTCGATCTCGAGGAAGCCTGTCGGCTTTCCCATGGGCCTGACTCCGAACTCTTGGAAAATGCTATCGCACGTAGCGACTGGTGGTTTGCCTCGCCTTACTCCTCACCCTGAGGAGGCCGCCCCGCGGCCGTCTCGAAGGGTGGGAACGGTCACGATGGTTCGTGCGATCCGTTTTCGAACCGTTCGTGTGGCACTCCACCCTTCGAGACGCGCGCCTGCGGCGCGCTCCTCAGGGTGAGGCGGAGGTAGAATGCGCGGCATGCGACGATCCTACTCCGCCGCGACGGCGCGGGTGGCCTGCCGCTCCGCCTTGAGCTCGGCGAGCGCCCGCTTGAAGTCGACGGGCATGATCTTCACGAACCGCGTCACCGCGTTGTCCCAGTCGTCGAGGATCGCGCGCGCCCGCTCGCTACCGGTGTAGAGCAGGTGCTTCTCGACAAGGATGCGAATGCGCTCGGCGTCGAAGCGCATCACATCGCCCATGGCGTTGTTGGCGACGCTGACGGCGCGCTGCCGCGGCCGGTCGGCCTCGTCGGCCGGCGCGTCGTCGACCGGCACCACGGCGCTCAGCTCGACCATCGCCTTGTTGCACAGCGGCTCGAACTGGCCGTCCGGGTCGTAGACGTAGGCGATGCCGCCCGACATGCCGGCCGCGAAGTTGCGGCCTGTCTCGCCCATCACCAGCACGATGCCACCGGTCATGTATTCGCAGCCGTGGTCGCCGGTGCCCTCAACCACGGCGATGGCGCCGGAGTTGCGTACCGCGAAGCGCTCGCCCGCGACGCCGGAGAAGTATGCCTCGCCGGCGATGGCGCCATACAGCACCGTGTTGCCGACGACGATGTTCCGGGTCGGATCGCGCGGCGCGTCGGCCGGCTGCTTGACCACGATGCGGCCGCCGGACAGACCCTTGCCGACGTAGTCGTTGGCGTCGCCGATCAGCTCCAGTGACACGCCGCGTGCCAGGAAGGCGCCGAAGCTTTGGCCGGCGGTGCCGGTGAGGCGCACCGCGATGGTGTCCTCCGGCAGGCCGGCGTGGCCGTGGCGCTTTGCCACCTCGCCCGACAGCATGGCGCCGACAGTGCGGTTGACGTTGCGGATGCTGCGCTCGACGCGCACCGGCTCGCCCTTGTCCAGTGCCGGCCCGGCGGCGGCGATCAGCTCGAGGTCGAGCGCCTTGTCGAG
>DATFGV010000606.1:0-5317 GCA_035249115.1 Vineibacter sp. | reverse complement strand
TCCCGAGCGGAACCGCGCGAAGCGCGGTGCAGTCGAGGGACCTTGGACCGACGACCCGGGCCAGCGTCGTTGGACGAAGGTCCCCCGACGCGGTCCTTCGGGCCTTGGTCGGGACGACCGGAGAGACTGGATGGCGAGATTGCGCCGAGTGCCGCAGTGCCCGGCCTCGCCGGTTTGCGCATGGCGCCGACGGCCATACCGCGAGACCCGCTCTCGACAACGTCGAGAGTCGCGATTGATGCCGGGTTGCGCGCGGTGCCGCCGGACGCAGGGCCATGGACGTTCGCGCAAGCCGCTGGCGGTCTCTAGGCGGCGCCGCGACGCTCGCCCAAGACTGCCGCGCGGCCAGCGCGCGAGCGCGCTCAGTAGCGGTAGTGGTCCGGCTTGTACGGGCCGGCCTCGGGCACGCCGATGTACTTCGCCTGGTCGGGCCGCAGCTTGGTCAGCCTGACGCCGATCTTCTCCAGGTGCAGCGCCGCGACTTTCTCGTCGAGGTGCTTGGGCAAGGTGTAGACCTTCTTCTGGTACTTGCCCGGGTTGGCCCACAGCTCGATCTGGGCCAGGGTCTGGTTGGAGAACGACGACGACATCACGAAGCTGGGATGGCCGGTGGCATTGCCCAAATTCACCAGGCGGCCTTCCGACAGCAGGATGATGCGCTTGCCGGTCGGGAACTCGACCTCGTCGACCTGCGGCTTGACGTTGTGCCACTTGTAGTTCCGCAGGCCGGCGACCTGGATCTCGCTGTCGAAGTGGCCGATGTTGCAGACGATGGCGCGGTCCTTCATCTGCCGCATGTGATCGACGGTGATGACGTCGAGGTTGCCGGTGGCGGTCACGAAGATGTCGGCGCGCGGCGCCGCATCCTCCATGGTGGTGACCTCGTAGCCTTCCATCGCCGCCTGCAGGGCGCAGATCGGATCGACCTCCGACACCATGACGCGGCAGCCGGCGTTGCGCAGCGACGCGGCCGAGCCTTTGCCGACGTCGCCGAAGCCCGCGACCATCGCCACCTTGCCGGCCATCATCACGTCGGTGCCGCGGCGGATGCCGTCGACCAGCGACTCGCGGCAGCCGTACAGGTTGTCGAACTTCGACTTGGTCACCGAGTCATTGACGTTGATCGCCGGCCACAGCAGGCGGCCTTCCTTCTCCATGATGTAGAGACGGTGCACGCCGGTGGTTGTCTCTTCGGTGACGCCGCGGATGGCGGTGCCGTTGCGGCTGTACCAGCCCGGCTTGGCCTTCAGCTGCTTGACGATGGCGGCGTACAGCACCTCCTCTTCCTCGTTGGTCGGCTTGGCGATCAGCGAGGCGTCCTTCTCGGCCCGCATGCCGAGGTGGATCAGCAGGGTGGCGTCGCCGCCATCGTCGAGGATCATGTTCGGCGTGCCGCCGTCGCCCCACTCGAAGATGCGGTGGGTGTAGTCCCAGTACTCGACCAGCGACTCGCCCTTGACCGCGAACACCGGCGTGCCGGCGGCGGCGATGGCGGCGGCGGCGTGGTCCTGGGTCGAGTAGATGTTGCACGACGCCCAGCGCACGTCGGCGCCCAGCGCCTTGAGCGTCTCGATCAGCACCGCCGTCTGGATCGTCATGTGCAGCGAGCCGGCGACGCGCGCGCCCTTCAGCGGCTGCGCCTTGCCGTACTCGGCGCGGATCGCCATCAGGCCGGGCATCTCGGTCTCGGCGATGGCGATTTCCTTGCGGCCCCAGTCGGCGAGACCGATGTCTTTGACCACGGAGTCGGTGGTGTCCTTGGGCATGGGCTGTCCTGTCGGCGGGGGGTCTGTCAGGCGCGCCCTATAGCAGTGGCCTCCGGGCCCGACAACGCGGGCGATATAAATATAGGCGCATGGGCGCATGTACGGCGTATTGACCTCACCCTGAGGAGCGGCCCGCAGGGCCGCGTCGCGAAGGGTGAGGCGACGCACGCCGCGGCTGGTCACGGCGTTGTTGACCTCACCCTTCGAGACGCCGGCCGTCGGCCGGCTCCTCAGGGTGAGGTCAACGGCGGCCAGCCACGAGCCCTCAATCCTCGCCGAAGCGGCCGTTGACCAGGGTTGCCAGGGCGTCGAGCGCCGCCGCCGCCTGGGCGCCGGTGGCGGATACCTGGATCTGCGAGCCGATCGCCGCCGCCAGCATCATCAGCCCCATGATCGACAGGCCGGAGACTTCCTGGCCGCCATGCGCCACCCGCACGGCGGCGTCGAACTGGGCCACGACGCGCACGAACTTGGCGGCGGCGCGGGCGTGCAAGCCACGCTTGTTGGCGATGGTCAGCGTCCGGGACTCGGCGTCGGCCATCGGCGCCGGCGGACGCTAGCTCGCGTCCTTCGCCATCAGGCGCGACGCGACGGTGATGTATTTGCGGCCGGCGTCCTGGCAGGCGGCGATCGCCTCGGCCATCGGCCGCTCGACGCGGACGCTGGCGAGCTTGACCAGCATCGGCAGATTGACGCCGGCGATGACCTCGATCCGCGCCCGGTCCATGATCGAGATCGCGAGATTCGACGGCGTACCGCCGAACATGTCGGTCAGGACCACGACGCCCTGGCCGGTGTCGCAATCCGCGACCCGCTGCAGGATCTCGGTCCGCCGCTTTTCCATGTCGTCGTCGGCGTCGATGCAGACCGCGGCCACTTGCCGTTGCGGCCCCACGACATGCTCCAGCGCCAGAAGGAACTCGTGCGCCAGCCTGCCGTGCGTCACCAGCACCATGCCGATCATACGCCAATCCTTTTCGTCCCAACGCGCCGCCGCGCGGCGGGTGCCGCGGGCGTCGTATCGATGTCGCGATGCGTCACAGACAGGGGCCTGCCCAGCCGTCTAAGTCGATCCGCCAAGTGTTCAGCCACCACCACCGATCGGTGGCGCCCCCCGGTGCAGCCCACAGCTACGGTGAGGTAACTCTTGCCCTCACTTTCGAAGCGCGGCAAGAGGCTCGCCAACAGCTCGACAATGCCACTGAAAAATGGCTTGTACGCCCGGTCGTACGCGACAAAGCGCCGCACGGCCGGGTCGCGGCCGGTACGGCTACGCAATCCCGGGTCCCAATACGGATTGCGTAGGAAGCGGGTGTCAAACACAAGATCTGCCTCTCGCGGCAGGCCGCGCCGATACGAGAACGACATCACCGACAACCGCAGGCCGCCGCCTTCGCGGCCGAAATGGCCGAGCAGCGCCTGCTTCAACTGATGCGGCCCGAGCAACGAGGTGTCGATCGTCACGTCGGCGTGGTCGCGCAACGGGCGCAGCATGCGCCGCTCGTCGATAATGCCGTCGAGCACCGGGCGGTCCTGCGCCAGCGGATGACTGCGCCTTGTTTCGGTGAAGCGCTGCTGCAGAACATCGTTGTCACAGTCGAGGAACAGCAAACGGGCCTGCAGGTCGGCGCGATCGCGCAATGCCCGGACCTGCGCCCGCACCCGGGCGACGTCAAAGCCGCGGGTGCGCACGTCGATGCCGATGGCGACGGGATAGGGTTCGTCGGCGGCCTCGCCGGAGGCGCGCAACAGCGCTTCGACCAGCGCCAGCGGCAGGTTGTCGACGGCGACGTAGCCCGCGTCCTCCAGTACCCGCAAGGCGGTGCCGCGACCGGCCCCGGACAGGCCGGTGATCAGCACAACGGGACGGCGGGGCGACGGCGCGACTTTCCGGCGGCCACCTGCCGGCGAAGAACGCTTGATGACGGAACGCGCACGACGCACGGCCGGTTCAATGCGCGCGGCTGGCTCGCAGGGCAAGGCGAATCTTGGCCGTTGTGGACGCGTCGAACGCCGCCAGGCGGATGCGCGGCAGGTCGATGCCGAGGACGTTTTCGACCTCGGGTTCGGGCAGGCGCTCGACATCCCGGCCGGCGCCGACCAGGTCGACGACCAGTGCTACCGGCGCCGACCCGAGCAGCCGGTCGGCCGGCAGGCGCAGCACGCCCAGGCCGCGCGCTTCGAGCAGCCCGGCCAAAGTGGCGGGCGGCCGCGCCATCACCTGCCCGGCATGCGCCGTCAGCTCGGTGCGGTCGTCGGCGACCAACCGGGCGCCCTGGTCGATCAGCCGGATGGCGACGTCGGACTTGCCGGCCCCCGAGTCGCCGCGCAGCAGCACGGCCCGCCAGGCATCGCCGACGTCCAGGGCGACGCAGGTGGCATGAATGTTGAGGGACGCCGCATCCGTCACAGTGGCAACCTCTCCCGCACGATCCGGGACGTCAACGCCCGCGCCGTCACCAGTCCTGTCGAGCGCAGCGAGACATCCTGGCAATCCATCCAAGACCCCTCGCTGCGCTCGGGACCACCGTCCGTGGTGTGGCAGACTGTCCACAGTCCTGCCCAACGTCCGCTTGTTGGAGAAGTTGCATGTACCCGCCGCCGAGCCCTGTCCCTGCTATCCTGTTCTCGCGACTGCCCGACCGGTTCCGCCAGCCGCGCCGGACAGCGTGGGGCGATGTCAACGCTGCCGGCGCCGAACTTGACTGCTTCCTGGAAGGCCCGAGCTTCGATCGCGCCGGCAACCTCTATGTCACCGACGTCCCATTCGGCCGCATCTTCAGCGTCTCGGCCAGCGGCGACTGGACGCTGGTCACGGAATACGATGGCTGGCCCAATGGCCTGAAAATCCATCGCGACGGCCGCATCTACATCACCGACTACAAGCGCGGCATCGTGCTGCTCGATCCGGCCAGCGGCAAGGTGACGCCCCTGATCGAGACCGTGAAGTCGGAAGGTTTCAAGGGGGTCAACGATCTGTTCTTCGCCGCCAACGGCGATCTCTACTTCACCGACCAGGGCCAGACCGGCCTGCACGACCCCACCGGCCGGGTCTATCGCTACGACACCGCGGGGCGCCTGACCTGCCTGGTCGACACGGTGCCCAGCCCCAATGGCCTGGTGATGAACCTGCACGAGACGGCGCTGTATGTCGGCGTCACCCGCGGCAACGCCGTCTGGCGCCTGCCGATCATGGCCGACAGCAGCGTCAGCAAGGTCGGCCTGTTCCTGCAGATGTCGGGCGGCCACGGCGGACCGGACGGGCTGGCGCTCGACGACGAGGGCGGCGTGCTGGTCTGCCATATCGGCACCGGTGTCTGGCGCTTCGACGCGCTCGGCCGCCCGACACACCAGATCGATGGCGCCCGCGAGCTGTTCTGCACCAACATCGCCTTCGGCGGCGCCGACAACCGCTCGCTGTTCCTGGTGGTCTCGCGCCGCGGCAGCGGCGTCGAGCCGGGCAGCATCCTGCGCGCCGAGCTGCCGGTCGCCGGCAAGCGCATGTTCTCGCATACGTAGCGGCGATCGGCGGCAGCTGGTTTGCGTGCCTG
>DATFGV010000605.1:0-2183 GCA_035249115.1 Vineibacter sp. | reverse complement strand
GGAGAAGGTACAGGCCAACGGTGCAACCGTCGAGACGGGCGCCGGCGCCAGCCGCTCATATCTTGCGCCACCCCATGGACGCCGCTGCACGACCCCGCCTAGAGTGTCGCCGCCGCGGGCGCCGAGAACGCCCTGCGTATGGATGGGAGGGGTGTGATGATGATGTCGAGACTGCGTATCGGGGCGCTCGCCGTGACAGCGGCCGTAGCGCTTGGCGCCGCGCCGGCCGTAGCCCAAAAGAAGGGCGGCAGCCTCACGGTCGGCCTGGAGCTGGACATCGCCGGATTCGATCCGCTCAAGGTCGGCGTCTACGACACGGCAGTCAACATTGCCGCCAGCCTCATCCTGGAGACGCTCGTCAGCCTCGATGACGCCGGCAAGCCGAAGCCCAGGCTCGCGCTCTCGTGGTCCGGCTCCGAGGACTTCAAAACCTGGACCTTCAAGCTCAGGCCTGACGTCAAGTTCCACGACGGCACGCCGTTCAATGCCCAGGCGGTGAAATGGAACATCGAACGCCAGAAGGATCCCAAGAATAACTGCCGCTGCGCGTTCTACATCGCCAACATCGTGAGCGTCGAAGCCAAGGACGACTTGACGGTCGTCTACACGCTCAAGGACCCGGCAGTGAATTTCCCCGCCCTGCTCACACGTCCCGACCAGAACCAGACGGTCCATTCGCCGACGGCGATCCAGGCCAAGGGCGACGACTACAACCGCAATCCCGTCGGCACCGGGCCGTTCGTGGTGAAGTCGTGGACGGCGGGCGATCGCATGGTCGTGGAACGCAATCCCAACTACTGGGACAAGGGTCGCCCGTACCTCGACCGCGTCGTGCTGCGGCCGCTGCCCGATGCGCAGTCACGTTTTGCCAGCCTGAGGGCGGGCGAGACCGACCTGGTGTGGGCCGACGAGTCGGAAGCCGACAACATCACGCGTGCCCGCAACGATGCGAACCTGCAGGTGCTGGTCTATGCCGGTTCGGGCGCGGCAGTGAACGCCATCAACACCAAGGTGCCGCCGCTCGACGACGTTCGCGTGCGTCGCGCTCTGGTCATGGCGCTCGACCGCAAGAAGATGTCGCAGGCGTTGACCAACGGCCTCGCGCGCCCGGCGAGCAATCCCTACGGCGAAGGCTCGTGGGTCAAGTGCAAGGACGACGGCGCCCTGCCCGAGGACCCCAAGAAGGCGGCGGAGCTGATCAAGGAATACGGCAAGCCGGTATCCTTCAAGATGCTGTTCACCGCGACTCCGCGCGGCCGTGCCGCGGCGCAAGTCTACCAGCAATTGTGGAAGCAGGTCGGCGCCGAGATGGAGATCGAGATGGTCGACCAGGCGACCTTCCCGCCGCGCGCCTTCCAGCGCAAATTCGATGTCATCGGCTGGCGGATCGTCGATTTCCCGGATCCCGATGTGCAGATGTTCGCCAACTTCCACACCGGCAGCCCGGTGGCGCTCGCCAACTACTCGAACCCCGAGCTCGACAAGCTGCTGCAGCGCGCCCGGGTCACGCCCGACGAAGCCAAGCGCACCGAGGACTACTGCGCCATCAGCCGCATCATCAACCAGGAAGCCATCTGGTTCTGGACCTTCCAGAATACGTACTATGCGATGGCCAAGGCCAAGGTGAAGGGCGTGCCGAAGCTGTATGGCGGCGTGATTGACGTGTCCGCCGCGTGGCTGGAATAGGCATGGCCGGTTTCATCGGCCGGCGGCTGCTGCATTTGCTGCCGGTCCTGCTTGCCGTCACCCTGCTCACCTTCCTGATCGCCTCGCTGCTGCCGGGCGACCTCGCCTATGCAATCCTGGGCGACCAGGCGACGCCGGATAAGCTCGCCGCCTTGCGCGCCCAGATGGGGCTCGATCTGCCCATCTGGCAGCGGTACCTGTACTGGCTGTGGGACGTCCTGCAGGGCGACCTTGGCCGGTCGTTCCGCACCGGCGAGACGGTGCTGAGCGCCGTGCTCGACCGGTTGCCGATCTCGCTCGAGCTGATGCTCCTGGCCGAAGTGTTCGGCCTGGCGCTCGGCATCCCGCTGGCGATCCTGTGCGCCGTGAAGAGCGGCGGTCCTGTCGACCGGTTCCTGACCGGGCTCGCCTTCGGCAAGTTGTCGTTGCCGTCCTACATGGTGGCGATCCTGCTGATCTACCTGTTCGCCGTGCAGCTGAACTGGCTGCCGGCGACC
>DATFGV010000604.1:0-2134 GCA_035249115.1 Vineibacter sp. | reverse complement strand
GACAGCAGCAGCCTGTACGGTGGTGCGGAGCCGCCGCCCATTGTCCGGTGTCCTTGCCGGTGCGAAGTCGCTACTCCCCCGCCAGCCTGGCGCCGCCGAAGGCCGGCATGACGTCGCGAGCGAACCAGCGCAGTTGGTCCTTGAACTCGGCCGGCGACAGGCCCTCGGCCCAGTGGACCATGAAGTCCTCCAGCCCGGGGTACTTGGCCTCGATCGAGCGGATGCCCTCGATCACCTCGGCTGGCGTGCCGCAGAACCAGGCCTTCTGCTTGACGCCTTCGCGGAGGGTCGGGATCGAAGACGGCGCGCCGGGCGTTCCCCAGGTGCGGCCGTGCTCGTCGGCGTAGCGCACGAAGCCGAAGGGCGCGAACCACTTGTAGCGCTCGTCGTGCGCCGGTTCGACCTTTCGGATCGCCTCCTCCTGGCTGCCGGCGAGGTAGAGGCCGGCGCCCCAGATCATGTCCTCGCCCAACTTCTTGGGCCTGCCGTGACGGGCGCAGGCGTCGTGGTAGGCGCGCACCACGTCGTCCAGGATCTTCTCGCCATTCAGGGTCACCATGGCCTTCAGCCCGTAGCGCGCCATCATGTCGATCGTCTTGCCGCTGGCGATCGGCATCCAGACTTCGACCGGCAGGTGCTTGGGCCGCGGCACCACGGTGATGTCCTTGAGCTTGTAGCCACGGTAATCGACCGGCGGCGGGCACTCGAAGTACTTGCCCTTGTGGTGGAACGATTCCTCGTTGAAGCACTTCAGCAGCAGTTCGAGCTGCTCCTCGAAATAGGCACGGTTGGCCTCGGCGTCGATCAGCGGCGCGCCGAAGGTCTCGACCTCGCGGGTGTGGTAGCCGCGGCCGACGCCCATGATCACCCGGCCGTCGGTGACGATGTCGGCCATGGCGTAGTCCTCGGCCAGGCGAATCGGGTGCCACATCGGCAGTACGTTGAAGGCGCAGCCGAACTTCAGACGCTTGGTCTGGGTCGCCAGCCACAACCCGAGCTGCACCAGGTTGGGCAGGCACTCGTAGCCCTCGTGCTGGAAATGGTGCTCGGCGGTCCAGAACGCGTAGTAGCCGAGATCGTCCATCAGCCGCGAGACGTCGCGGCAGGTCTCGAACACCTCGCTCAGCCGCTCGTTGGCGTAGCGGCGATCGTTGGCGGGCGTGCCGCTCAGCCCGACATTGTCGAGGTCGATCTGGCCGACATAGAGGACGTGGAAGCGCTTGATCACGGCA
The DNA here is from genome assembly GCA_035249115.1 of Vineibacter sp. Taxonomy (GTDB): domain Bacteria; phylum Pseudomonadota; class Alphaproteobacteria; order Reyranellales; family Reyranellaceae; genus Vineibacter. The sequence goes on along the minus strand of DATFGV010000604.1, from coordinate 902 downwards.
GCCGCTCCTTTGCTGGCGACAACGCCCCGACGGACGGGGACGCACAGACAGTGCAGGCTAGCGGGCGGACCGGCTGGCGGCAAAGAGGGCTGGTCGTGCGGCCCGCGCATGGGCGCTCGACCGCGCCGGCAGGGCCGTAGAGGATTCGCATATGGCCGACGCAGGTTGCTCTCTTCGTCCTGAGCGCAGCGAAGGACCCGGAGCGCGGGCCTCTGGCCCGCATCGGCGCGAAGCGCCGACGTCTATGAACTCGCCCTTCGCTTGCGCTACGGGCGATGCGGACGGGACGTCCGCGCTCCGGGTCCTTCGCTTCGCTCAGGACGACAGCAAAGATCGCCATATCCGAGTGCCCCAAGCCCGGCCATCCGTCGCGGAGCCGCTGTGCGTTCGACGGCTCGCACTGCGAGCAGGCCAGCTTGACAGCCTGCCGGTAGGTCAACACGCTCGACGCAAGACCCTGGGGTCACCAGTGCCTCCGACATCATCTGGAAACGAGGCGCCGGCTTGGTCGGGTTCAGCAGTTCCCGGGAAGGCCTGAACAATGGATTCCGCAGGCGGTCTCAAGGGCAAGGGTGTTCTGATCACCGGCGCTTCGAGCGGACTTGGGGCGCATTTCGCCAAGCTGTGCGCCAGGCACGGCGCAAACGTCATCATCGGTGCGCGCCGCCGGTCGCGGCTCGAGGCGTTGGCAAAGGAGCTTCCGGGCCTTGGCGCTGCCGGCGTGATGGCGCTTGATCTTGACGTGACACAGGAGGCGTCGGTGGTGGCCGCGTTCGAGAGCGCGGCGGCGGATGGCGCCGCGATCGACGTGGTGGTCAACAACGCCGGCATCGGCGGCGAGGCCAGCGCGCTCGACATGACGCTGGCCGACTACGATGCGGTCATGAACACCAATTTGCGCG
>DATFGV010000603.1:0-7421 GCA_035249115.1 Vineibacter sp. | reverse complement strand
GCCGCCGAGCGGCTCGGCGATCGCATCGCGGAAGCGCACGTCGCACACCTCGCGCGTCACGTCGCGCCATGGTAGCGGCTCGGCCCGCACGGCGTCCTGCGTGGCGTCGACCAGGAAGAAGGCGCGCTTGCCCGACGACTCGTCCAGCGCCGCCACCACCAGCCAGTCGGCGCTGGCGGCGTCAATCACGAACGAGCGCACGCCGGTCAACCGCCAGCCACCGCCTTGTCGCCGCGCCACGGTCTCGCGGCCAGCCCCGTCGGTCGAACCGTTGGACTCGGCGACGGCCAGCGCCAGCTTCGTGGTGCCCGCGACGACGCTCGGCAGCAGCCGCGCGCGCTGCGTCACCGATCCGCCCTTCTGCACCGCCCAGGTGCCGAACAAGGTGCCGAGAAACGGGCTCGGCGCGAGGGTGCGTGCCATCTCGCCCAGCACCATGGTCAGGTCGATGCAATCCAGGCCGAGCCCGCCATGCGTCTCATCAACCACAAGGCCCTGCCAGCCCATCGCCGCGATCTTGGCCCAGTTGCCGGCGTAGTCTGCGTCGGCCACCGTGGCGCCCGGCACCTGCAGGCGGGCCAGCGAGATCTCTTTTTCCAGGAAAGTGCGCGCCGACTGGCGGAGCATCAGGTTGTCTTCGCTCAGCGCGAAATCCATCGCCGTCTCCCTCAGGCGGTCTTGCGGCGAGTCTCGGACCACGGCTCACGCGCCGTCGGATCGAGTTCGCGTGGCAGGCCCAGCATGCGCTCGGACACGACGTTCTTGAGGATCTCCTGCGTACCAACACCCAAGGTGACCGCCGGACTGAACCAGAAAGCGTAGTCCCAATCGTCATACGGACCAGTGTGCGACAACTGCGAGGGAAACGGCTGCTCGCCCACTATCATGCCGCGCGGGCCCTGCACCCGCTTGGCTAGTTCAAGCACGCGCTGGCCGTGCGGTGCCGCCAACATCTTGTGAATCGCGCCTTCCGGCCCGGGGGTGCGGGCATTCATGCGGTCGCTCAACGATCGCAGCGCCAGCAGCCGCAGGATCTCGCCCTCGACGTAGATCTCGGCCGCCTCCTGGCGCAACGCCGGATCGTCGAAGGCGCCGATCTCGGCCATGCCTTCGACCAGCTCGCGCGCCGAGGGGCCGTGGCCCCAGATCGCGCCGGGTTTGGACAGCGCCACCCGCTCGGTCTGCAATTGCAGCATGCTGAGCGCCCAGCCGTCGCCCTCCTTGCCCAGCAGCCGGTCGGCAGGCACCCGCACCTCGTCGAGGAAAACCTCGTTGTACTCGTTCTCGTGGCCGGACATGTCGATCACCGGCCGCACCGTGATTCCCGGGCTGTCCATGTCGATGAGGAACTGCGACAGGCCCTGATGCTTGGGCAGGTCGGGCTGGGTGCGTGCCACCAGCACGCCGACCTTGGCGACATGCGCCAGCGAGGTCCAGATCTTGTGGCCTTTCACGACATAGTGGTCACCGTCGCGGCGCGCCACCGTGCGCAGTGCGCCGAGATCGGAGCCGCCTGACGGTTCGCTGAACAACATGCACCAGACTTCGGCGCCCGAGAGCGCCGGCGCCAGGAAGCGCTGGCGCTGCGATTCGGTGCCGTGTGTCAGCAGTGATTGGGCGCAATTGTTGATGGCGACGGGATTACGAGGCACCAGCACGCCGGCGCGCGCCATTTCCTGATCGATGATCAGCTGCAGCTCGGCGTCGGCCGCCAGTCCCCAGGGTTTCGGCCAATGCGGCACGACGTAGCCGGCGCTCTGCAGCTCGGCGCCGCCGGCATCAGGATGCGCCTGGAACCAGGCCCGCACTTCCTTGCGCCGCGGATCGTCCTCGCCCGGCAACTCGAAGTCCATGCCGCCCTCCCGTCCGCAGCCGTTCCGCCCGCCGCAGCACTAGCCGCCGGCCCGCCGCCCCGTCAACTCAAATTATCGAACAAGTGTTAGAATCTTGCCAGGGCCCGCCGATCCGCCCTATAGTGCGCCGTGACACAGCCGGCGTCCCGGGCGCCGGCGACAGGATCGGATTTGCACGACTCGATTGTCATCGTCGGCGCCGGACAGGCGGCCGGCCAGCTCGTCGCCAGCCTGGCGCAGGCCGGTTATCGCGGCGCCATGACGGTTGTCGGCGACGAGCCTCATCCGCCCTACCAGCGTCCGCCGCTGTCGAAAAAGTTCCTCGCCGGCGAGCTCGAGCTCGATCGCTTGTACGTCAAGCCGATGGCGTTCTACGACCAGGCCGGCGCGCGGCTGATCCAGGGGACACGCGCGACGGCGATCGATCGCGCGGCACGCACCGTGGCGATCGACGGCGCTGACGCCCTTCACTACGGAACCCTGGTGATTGCCACAGGCAGCCGGCCGCGGCGGCTGGCGATTCCGGGCGCCGATCTCGATGGTGTCCTCTACCTGCGTACCGTCGATGACGTGCATGCGATCCGCGCCCGCTTCGCCACCGGCCAGCGCCTGGTGATCGTCGGTGGCGGCTATATCGGCCTGGAACTGGCGGCGGTCGCGGCCAAGAAGGGCCTGCGCGTCACGGTGCTCGAACAGATGCCGCGGCTGATGGCACGCGGCGTTGGGCCGGTTGTCTCGGCATTCTACGCCCAGCTACACCGCGAGGAAGGCGTGGCGGTGCACACCGGTATCGCCGTGACCGGCTTCGAGGGTGAGGGCCGCATCGAGCGCGTCGTTTGTGGCACCACGCACCACGAAGCCGACCTGGTCGTGGTCGGCGTCGGCGCGGTGCCCAATGTCGAGCTGGCGCGCGCCGCCGGCCTGACGGTCCAGGACGGCATCGTGGTCGACGCGCAATGTCGCACCTCCGACCCGGCGATCTACGCGATCGGCGACTGCACTTTCCCGCACCAGCCCCTGCTGGGACGCCGGTTAAGATTGGAGTCGGTGCACAACGCGCTGGAGCAAGCCAAAGTGGCAGCGGCAGCGATCGCCGGCCGGCCACCGCCGCCGACCGAAACGCCGTGGTTCTGGTCCGACCAGTACGACGTGAAACTGCAGATGGCCGGGCTCGGCGGCGGCGAGGGTTGCGCGGCGGTGGTGCGCGGCGATCCGGCGACGGGCCGATCCTTTGCGGTCTTCTATCTGCGCGACGGTACGCTGGTGGCGGTCGACGCCGTCAACCGCATGCCGGAATTCATGATGTCGAAACAGATGATCGCCGCGCAGGCGCGGCCTGATCCGTCGCGGCTGGCCGATGAACGCATCGCCATGACGGCGTTTCGTGGCTAGGGTACGCGGCGAGCGACGCAATCAGGACGAGGCGATGGCCAAGATCACGTTTCAGCAACCCAGCGGCGAGGAAAAGACCGTCGAGATTGCTAACGGCCTTTCGATCATGGAGGGCGCCGTGCGCAACATGGTACCGGGCATCGATGCCGATTGTGGCGGCGCCTGCTCGTGCGCCACCTGCATGGTGTATGTCCCGGAGGAATGGCGCGACAGGCTGCCGGCCAAGGAATCGGGCGAGGACGGTATGCTGCAGTTCTGCCCGCATGTCGATGAACGCTCGCGCCTGTCATGTCAGATCAGTGTCACCGACGCACTCGACGGCCTGCGCCTGATGGTGCCGGAGAGCCAGCACTGACGTCGCCCGAGGCGGCGGTTGACGCCGTCTTCGCGCAGGTCGATGCTTGCCGACGTTAGAATCTATCAGCTGTTAGGAAACGCCCATGGCCGAGATCCTTGCCCTTGGCATCACGCACTACCCGCCGATGACCGGGCCCGACGAGCGCATGACGTACATCCTGAAGCGGATGCTGCAGAACCCGAAACTGCCGCCGGCGCTGAAGACGCCGGACGGCTGGCCGGCGCCGATGCGCGCCGAATGGGGCAACGACGAGGGCGCCTCATCGGCCGCGCGCCACCGCGCCGATCTGGTAGCTTGGATGGACCGCACCCGCGCCGCGCTTGACGCCTTCAAGCCCGACTTCGTGCTGATCTGGGGCGATGACCAGTATGAAAACTTCAAGGAGGATGTCGTCCCGCCCTATTGCATCAACGCCTACGACCGGTTCGCCTTCAAAGCGCCACCCGGCAGCGTCTGGGGCGAAGCTGACAAACCGTTCGACCTGCCCGGCCACCCGGTCGCGGCCAAGATGCTGGCGACGCGGCTGATCGAGGAAGGCTTCGACACGGCCTATGCCTACAAGCCGCTGCACCACCCGTTGGGCCACGCCTTCAGCTACGGCGTGATGTACCTCGACTATCACCGTACCAACTTCGCGCACCCCATCGTGCCGTTCGCCATCAACTGCTACGGCCGGCGGGTGATCGCCCAGAAGGGCGGGCTGCCGGTGTTCGACCGCGAGGTGACCGACGCGGAGCTCGACCCGCCGGCGCCGACGCCGCGGCGGTTGTTCGACCTGGGCGCTGCGACGGCTCGCATCCTCGCCGCCTCGCCCTATCGCGTGGCGCTGCTTGCCTCGTCGGGCTGGTCGCACGCGTTCCTGACGCCCAAGAACCATTACCTCTGGCCCGACCGGCCGGCCGACCAGCGGATGTACGACGCAATGTGCGCCGGCGACTACCAGACCTGGCGCGACCTGCCGGCCGCTGCGGTCGAGGACAGCGGCCAGCAGGAAATCCTGAACTGGATGTGCCTGATGGGCGCGATGAACGAGCTCGATCGCAAACCCAAGGAGACCGGGCTCGTCAACACCTGGATCTTCAATTCGTCCAAAGCCTTCCTGATCGCGCCACCGCATTGATCGGCCGACGCCCGCGATCGAACGAGGGTCGGGACATGAAGCTGAACGACAAGGTCGCCATCGTCACCGGGACCAGCCCCAATATCGGCGGCGGCATCGCCGAAGGCCTGGCCGCCGCCGGCGCCGCAATCGTCGCCGTCGACAGCAACGCGGCCAACGCGGCCGACTGCGCCAATTTCCTGAAGGGCAATGACGGACGCGCCATCGCCGTCACTTGCGACGTCACCGACGAGGCGCAGGTCAAGGCCGCGGTCGACGCCGCACTGACCGCTTTCGGCAGGATCGACGTGCTGGTCAACAACGCCGCCTTCTTCAACAAGAAGGGGGTTGTCGACATGCCGTTCGACGAATGGAACAAGCAGACGGGTGTGATCCTGGGCGGCGCCTTCCTGTTCACCAAGCATGTCGCCAAGGCGATGATCGCGCGCGGCCAAGGCGGCGCGATCATCAACATCATCTCGACTGCCGGCCACCAGGGCGAGCCCGGCAACATCGCCTACAGCACCGCAAAATGCGGCCTGCTGAATTTCACCCGCTCGGCGGCCATGGAGCTGGTCGGCCACGGCATCCGGGTCAACAGCCTGACGCCGACCGCGACCGACCCCGCCGAGTCGTTCGAGCGCGCCCAGCGCTGGGGCCGCAAGGTGACGCAACCGGCCGGTCTGGCGCGCGCCATGGAGCCGTTCCGCCTTGGCGTGCCGATGCGCAAGCTGCCGGTGCCGAGCGACTACGGCAAGGCCGCGGTGTTCCTGGCGTCGGACGATGCGGCCATGATCACCGGCACGGACCTGCGGGTCGACGCCGGCGCCGTCGCCCGCTACTGGGCGTGGAATCCGGCGGCTGGCGCCAAGGTATGAGCGGCAGGGCTCACGCCGTCTTCTGTTCCTTCAGGTCGAGATCGCGGATCGTCTGCTCGCGCATCACGAACTTCTGCACCTTGCCGGTGATGGTCATCGGGAAGTCGGGCACGAAGCGCACGTAGCGCGGGATCTTGTAGTGCGCGATCTGGCCCTTGCAGAAGTCACGGATCTCGTCGGCCGTCGCACTCTGCCCCTCGCGCAGCTTGATCCAGGCGCAGATCTCTTCGCCGTATTTCGGGTCCGGCACGCCGATCACCTGCACGTCCTGCACCTTGGGATGGCGGTAGAGAAACTCCTCGATCTCGCGCGGGTAGACGTTCTCGCCGCCGCGGATCACCATGTCCTTCAGTCGGCCGACGATGTTGACGTAGCCCTCCTCATCCATGATGGCGAGATCGCCGGTGTGCATCCAGCCGCCGGTGTCGATCGATTCTTTGGTCTTGTCGTCGTCGTTCCAGTAGCCGGTCATCACCGAGTAGCCGCGAGTGCAGAACTCGCCGGTGGTGCCGCGCGGCACCGTGCGGCCGTCGCCATCGACGATCTTGATCTCGATATGCGGCTGCACGCGGCCGACAGTAGCGACGCGCCGCTCCAGCGGATCGTCGACCGAGCTCTGGGTCGAGACCGGTGACGTCTCGGTCATGCCGTAGGCGATGGTCACCTGCTGCATGTTCATCTGTGCCACCACCCGCTTCATCACCTCGATCGGACAAGGTGAGCCGGCCATGATGCCGGTGCGCAGGCTCGACAGATCGAACTTGCCGAACTCCGGGTGGTCGAGCGCAGCGATGAACATGGTGGGCACGCCGTGCAGTGCCGTGCAGCGCTCGGCCTGAACGGTTTGCAGAACGGACAGCGGCTCGAACGCCTCGGCCGGGTAGACCATGGCCGAACCGTGCGTGACGCAGGCGAGGTTGCCCAACACCATGCCGAAGCAGTGGTAAAGCGGCACCGGGATGCACAGCCGGTCCTCCGGCGTCAGGCGCATCGCCTCGCCGATGAAGTAGCCGTTGTTCAGGATGTTGTGGTGGCTAAGCGTCGCGCCCTTGGGGAATCCGGTGGTGCCGGAGGTGAACTGGATGTTGATGGCATCGTCGAACTGCAGGCGGTCGGCCAGCTCGACCAACCGGCTGCGCTCGGCGTTGCCGCCCATGCCCGGCACGTCGTCGAAGTTCAGCATGCCCGGCGTCTTGTCCTTGCCCAGCCGAATGACAGTGCGCAGGTGCGGCAGCGTCTTGGCATTCAGCGCGCCCGGCTTCGAGGTGGCGATCTCCGGCGCCAAATCGTTGAGGATGGCGATGTAGTCGCTGCTCTTCAGGGCCGGCGAGGTGATCAGCGCCTTGCATGCCACCTTGTTCAGGGCGTACTCGATCTCCGCCTTGCGGTAGGCCGGGTTGACGTTGACCAGGATCAGGCCGGCTTTGGCGGTGGCGAACTGCGTCAGCACCCATTCGGCGTTGTTCTGCGACCAGATGCCGATCCGGTCGCCGGGCTCCAGGCCCAAGGCCAACAACCCGGCCGCCAGATCATCGACGCGCCGCGCCAGCTCGCCATAGGTCCAGCGGACGTCCTGGTGGCGCACGATCAGCGCGTCGCGCTCACGCCAGCGCGCGGCCGCCTTGTCGAAGAATTGGCCGATCGTCTCGCCGATCAGCTTGGTGGTGGACGTGCCGTGATCGTATGATGGCGATGGCGCGGTCATGTCTTGCTCTCTGCTGGTCGACGCGACGCCAGCCTAAGACCGGATGGCCGGCGATGTCATCACCACAACGTCGTTCCGCGGCGGCGATACATGCGATGTTTTGTTCCGTCCTGGCCTTGAAGCAGCGCTTGGCGCG
>DATFGV010000602.1:0-10238 GCA_035249115.1 Vineibacter sp. | reverse complement strand
ATGACGCAGCTGGTGCGGCCGCTGCCGGGCGATACGGCGCTCGAGATCGGCACCGGCTCCGGCTACCAGGTCGCGCTCCTGTCGCGGTTGACCCGGCAGACGCACTCGATCGAAATCATCGAGCCGTTGGGCACGGCGGCTGCCAAGCTCTTCCGGCCGCTGGGCCTACACAACATCGAAACCCGGATCGGCGACGGCTACCACGGCTGGCCGGAAGAAAAGGACGGCTTCGACATCGTGATGCTGACCTGTGCCGCCCAGCACGTGCCACCGGAGCTGATCCGCCAGCTCAAGCCGGTCACCGGGCGGCTGATCGCGCCGATCGGCCAGAAGTTCCGCGGCGAGCAGTTCTTGTATGTCTTTACCAAGGACGCCAACGGCCGGGTCAGGTCCCGGCGGGATATCGGCGTCATCTTCGTGCCAATGACCGGTCGCATCGCAGCCGATCGCCGCGACTGAGCACCCACCGCCCGCTTCCCAAGCTGAGATACAGGTCGACCACAATGACCTGCCGATTCTGGGCAGTTCGGGCACGATTTTGCCAGCTCAGATGAGCTTCAGGTATTGCCGACGGGTGTTACAATACTTATACTAGGGCTTTGTTGATATCGCCGGTCAACTGGCGGCGGGTTGGACGACCCCACACGCTCAATGAGCCCATCTCCTTTCCAGTCCCCTTATCAGGATCAACCTTGCTGCGCCCGGACCATCGGCTGTTGGCCGGCGCACCACGACGCTGGCCGGCCAACCGGTTCGCTCCCTTAGAAGCGTAGAGGCAACCATGTTCAGACGCTCATTCGTGCAGTCATCGCTGGCGGCCGCCGGAGGTCTGCTGCCCGGCGTTGTCGCGGCCAGCCCGAGCCCGGCGACGACGGCGTGGAACTACGACACCTACCTGTCGACCATGAGGGCCTGCGAGCGGCCGACGACGTTGACCCGCGAGCAATGGACGGCGACCCAGACCCGTAAGAAGGGCGCGCTGACCACCATCCGCAACGTGCTGTCCGGCAACCTCGGCGAGGCCGACGCGCAGGTGCTGCGAGCCTTCGATGAGGTGCCCCGCGAGTTTTATCACTACGACTACGCGGCCCGCTCGGCCTTCTCGCAGGTGGCCTACGAGGAAGTATCCAAGCCGTGGCGCATCGGCTTCGGCTCGGCGCTGTCGGATTATCGCGGCCAGGCTTACATGACGCAGCTTTGCCGTCCGACCGCCGACAGCGTCGCCCTGGAGATCGGCACCGGCTCGGGCTTCCAGATCTCGGTGCTGTCACGCATCGTCAAGAAGGCCTACTCGATCGAGATCGTCGAACCGCTGGGCAAGGAGGTCGGCCGCATCTTCAAGCCGCTGGGCTACAACAACATCGAGACCCGCATCGGCGACGGCTTCTTCGGCTGGCCGGAAGAGAGCGGCGGGTTCGACCTGATCATGGTGACGTGCGTGGCCCAGTTCGTGCCGCCGCCGCTGCTGCAGCAGCTGAAGCCGGGCGGCCGCATGGTGATTCCGATGGGCCAGCCCTTCAAGCGCGAGCAGTTCCTCTACGTCTTTACCAAGGACGCCGACGGCAAGGTGCACTCGAAGAAGGATATCGGCGTCTACTTCGTGCCGATGACCGGCCAGATGCAGGCGCCGGGTGCCAACAAGCCGATGGCCAGCCAGTAGGCGGCTCTGGCGCTCCGCCCGCGGCGACGAGCTTTCCCGCGCCGCTGCGCTGCCGACGCACAAAGCCCGCCGACGGATGCCGGCGGGCTTGCGACGACCGAACGATCGCGATCAGCGGCTGTAGAACTCGACCACCATCGAGGGTTCCATCTGCACCGGATAGGGCACGTCCGACAGCTGCGGTGCGCGCAGGAACTTGCCCTTCATGTCCTTGTGGTCGACTTCCATGTAACCCGGCACTTCGCGTTCGGCGAGCTGGGTCGCCTCCATGACCGTCGGAAGCTGCTTGGCCTTGGCGCCGAGCTCGATGACGTCATTGTCGCGCACCTGGTAGGACGCGATATTGACGCGGCGGCCGTTGACCTTGACGTGCCGGTGGCTGACCAGCTGGCGGGCGGCGAACACGGTGGCCGCAAACTTCATGCGGTAGACGACCGCGTCGAGACGCCGCTCGAGCAACCCGACCAGGTTCTCGCCGGTGTCGCCCTTGCGGCGGATAGCTTCCTGGTAGTAGCGGCGCATCTGCCGCTCGCTGACGTTGCCGTAGTAGCCTTTGACCCGCTGCTTGGCCATCAGCTGCTTGCCGAAATCGGTCGGCTTGGTGCGCTTGGCGCCGTGCTGTCCCGGCCGGCTTTCACGCTTGTTGATCGGGCTCTTGGGGCGACCCCAGAGGTTGACGCCAAGGCGCCGGTCGATCTTGTACTTCGAGTTCTCGCGTTTGCTCACGCTTCGAGGTCCTTACCAGTTTGTCCGGATAGGCCTTGGTCGGGTCCACTGGACCCGGGCGGGAGCGCCGCTCGATGGCGCCACTCCACGTTCTCCGGAAGGAGGCCGGAAAATACGCACCAACCGGCCCAAGTCAAACGAAAACCTCGCGGCAACGTCCGGCCGCTTTTTGCCTGAGAATCAACCACTTGCCCGGTCGCCGCCAAACTGGATGCCGGCGCGTTAGAGCAGGAACGTGTCTGTGCCGTCGAGGAACGAATGGCTGTGGACGATGGTTTGGTCGGCATCAAGCAGCACGACCGCGTATTCCGGAGGCTCGTGGCTGCCTCGGATACGGCCTTCGAGCACGAAATCCAGCGCCACCTGATGGCTGGTAGCCCGCAACGTGGATACCGGTATGCCGCGCCAGCTGCCGGCAATCGGCCTGTGCAAGTGGCCGAAGAACAGGTGGTGGATGTTGCGGTGTCCCTCGATGGCGCGGATGAACGACGCGGGTTCGAGCAGTGAAATGTCGTCCATGCGCTTGAGCTGCACCTTGAACGGCGGGTGATGCATAAAGATGAATACCGGCCGCTCGCCGGCGGCATCGAGCTGGCGCTTCAGCCAGTCGGCCCGCCGGTCGCAGAAAGTGCCATAGGGAGCACCCGGCTCGTTGGTGTCGAGGCAGACGCCCAAGGCACCGCCGACCTCGATCGTGTACTGCACAAAGCCGTTCTCGTCGCGACGCGTCTCAGGAAAAGCTGCAGCAAAGAGCTCACGGCTGTCGTGGTTGCCGAGAATAAGATGGACCGGCACCCGCAGCTTGCCCAGCTCGGCTTTCAGCGCCGCGTAGGCTTCGGGTTCGCCCTTGTGCGCCAGATCGCCGGTCAGGATCGCGAAGGCGGCGTCGGGATGCCGCAGATTGACGTCGGCGATGCACAGCGCCAGGCGATCGATCGGGTTGAGGCCATACAGCAACTGGCCGCGTGGCACGATGTGCGGATCGGTGATCTGGATGAACTTCATGGATGATCCTGGAGCGAGGGTGGCGGGTGGCCGGCATCACCGCCACCCGCTGTTTGTAGAAGGTCAAGCGATCGGGGCCTACTTGGGCAGCAACGCCTGGACGTCGGCGGTCATCTTCTTCAGCACCTCATCCGGCTTGCCGCTCTGGTTCACGACGGTCTGCAGGTGGTCCTTGATCACGTCGGTGATCTTCAGGCCGTTCTCGCCGGGGAAAGCGTACCAGGCCGTCATCACCGGCAACTGGCCGATCGCGGTGCGGTGGTTGGGGTTCTTTTCGTAGAATTCACCGAGCATCTTCGGGTCCTTCGCGGGCAGCGCGTTGGCCGGAAAGTAACCCGTGCCCTTGACCATGATGGTGGCGCCGACCGGCCCGGTGGCGAACTTGATGTACTCCCACGCCGCCTTTTGTTTGGCCGGATCCTTGGCGTGGATCATCATCGCGTTGCCGCCGGACGGCAGACGGCTCTTGTCGCCGGCGCCCAGCGGAAAAGTCGCGGTGCGCAGATCAAAGACACCCTGCGACTGCTTCGTGACGCCACCCAGGCGCGACGTCGAGTGCGCCCAGATGCCCAGTCGGCCCGAGACGAAATCCTGCAGCGCCGTCGCCTGGCTGACGTCGCGCATGGTCCCCTCGGCCACCATGCGGCGCAGCAGCGCGATCGACTTCTGCCCCGCCTCGCCGCCGAACGCCACCTGCTTCTCGTCGGCCGAGAGCATGGTGCCGCCATTTGAAAAGTTCAGCGCCTGCCACATCCAGTTGCCGGTGATGTCCCAGTCGAAGTGGAAGCCGGAGATCTTGTCGGCCGGCTTGTCGATCTTCTTGGCCAGCTCGAAGATGCCGTCCCACGTCTTGGGAAACGCCTCGGGGTTGCCGCCCGCCTTCTTCACCAGATCAGCGTTGAAATAGATGATCGGCGTCGAGAGTGAGAATCCCATGCCGAATTGCTGGCCCTTGACCTGGCCCAGGGTCAGCAGCGAGCCATCGTAGCCCCGGCCCGCCCAGTCTTTCTCGGCCTTGATGAGATCGTCGAGCGGCAGCGCCAGGTTGCGGTCCGCGAAGATGCGCTGGCGGTTCAACCCCTGCGAGGACACGTCCGGCACCAGGCCGGTGACGGCGCCACGCAGCACCTGCTGGGTGGCGTCCTCGTACTCCTTGGCCGGTTGCAGGAACTTGACCTTGACCGCCGATTGGGCAGCCATGAACTGCTTGGCGACCTCCTCGTGGACCTCCTTGAAGATGTCCGGGATCGCGTATTGCACCGTGATCTCCGTAGCGGCTTGCGCCCGCAACGGTGTGGCGGCGAAAGCGGCCGCGCCGGCGGTGCCGGCCAGGAACGTACGACGTCTCATCTGTCTGCCTCCTTCTTCAACTTTCACCCCTTGATCCCGGTGAGGGTCATGCCCTCGATAAAGCGCCGCTGGGCGCCCAGGAACATCAGCACCAGCGGCGCGGTGATCACGACCGTGCCGGCCATCAGCGGTCCGAAATCGCTGCCCGCCTCCTCGTTGCGGAAGAACAACGTGCCCAGCGGTGGCGTCGCCAGCTCGCCGGTGCGCACCACCACCAGCGGCCAGAAGAAGTCGTTCCAATGGGCGACGATCGAGATGATGCCGAAAGCGACCATGGCCGGGAATGCCAGCGGCAGCATGATCCTCCACAGGATCTCGAACTCGCCGCAGCCATCCAGGCGCGCTGCATGGACGAGATCGTCGGGCACCGTGCGGAAGAACTGCCGCATCAGGAAAATGCCGAACGCCGACACCACGAACGGCAGGATCAGGGCGGCGTACGTGTCGAGCAGGCCGACCTGGTACAGCATCACGTAGCGCGGGATGGCCGGCACCTGGGCGGGGATCATCAGGCCGATCAGCACCATGGTGAACATCACGTCCCGGCCGCGGAAACGCAGCTTGGCCATGGCGTAGGCGCAGGGCAGCGACAGCAGCAGCTGGGCGGCGAAGATGCCGGCCGTCACCACCACGCCGTTGAGCAGGTAGCGGAGCAGCGGTACCTGGGTGAACGCCTTGCCGTAGTTCTCGGCCGCGAACCACTTGCGCGGTAACAGCGAGAGGTCGGTCGAGAAGATCTCGTTGGGCGGCTTCAGCGAGGTCGAGATCATCCACACGAACGGCGCCAGCATCACGACCACGCCCAGCATTAGCACCACGTGCCGCAGCAGCGCGACCGGCGGGGTCGGCGGCCGGGTCATGCGTAGTGCGTCCGCCGCTCGCCCAGGCGAACCTGGGCAAGGGTCAATGCCAGGACGATCACTACAAACACTACCGTCACCGCCGAGGCGTAGCCGGTGCGGAAGAACCCGAAGCCCTCGGTGTACATCGTGTAGAGCAGCACTTCGGTCGCCTTGTTCGGGCCGCCCTTGGTTAGCACCTCGACGGTATCGAAGACCTGGAACGAGCGGATGCTGGAGACCACCGTCACGAACAGCGTCGTCGGCCCCAGCATTGGCCAGGTCACGGTGACGAAGCGGTCCCAGGCGCCGCCGGCACCATCCACCTCGGCGGCCTCATAGAGATCGGCCGGAATCGCCTGGATGCCGGCCATGAACAGCACCATGTTCAGGCCGACCGACTGCCAGATGCCGATCGCCGCCAAGGTGAACAGCGCCACGTTGGGATTCTTCAGCCAGTCGAACCCCTTCAATCCGACCAGCTCGAGCGCCAGGTTCACCAGGCCGACGCTGGGATGCAGCAGGAACTCCCATACCACCGCCATGGCGATCAATGTCGAGGTCACCGGCAAGAAGTAGGCGGCGCGATAAAAGGTGCGACCGGACGGCGACAGCTCGACGAGCAGCGCGATGCCGAGACCGAGGAAGACCGAGCCCGGCACCGTGACGATACAGTAGACAATCGTGTTGACGAACGACTGCCAGAACACCCGGTCGGCGAACAGCTGCGCAAAGTTGCCGAAGCCGATGAAGTTCATGCTCGGGGCGCCGAGCTGCCAGTCGGTCAGCGCCAGTATGATCACGGCCAGGGACGGCCCGAGCAACAGCACGAACAGCAGGATCATCGCCGGCATCGCCAGCGCGTAGCCGGCGCGCGACTCGGCGACATCGTCGGACGATCGCCCCGGCGCGAGCGCGATGGTCGCGACTGCCACGTCAGGTGCCCGCCCGGCGCAGCCGCGCGTTCGCGGCCTCGACTCGCAATCGCCGGCCATCCATGTCGAACAGCAGCGCACGGTGCGCCGGGATGTCGAGCCCGACAGTCCCGCCTCGGGACAAACGATTGCCCGCTTCCGGATCGACACGAACGATCACCACATCCGGTGCCTTGTCCACGTCGACGTGCACGAGGCAGTCAGAGCCAAGGTGCTCGACGTGCCGCACGCGGCCGCGCAGGCCATCGCCGCCGTCAGAGCGTGCCAGGGTAAGCGCCTCGGGTCTGACCGCGAGACGCACCTCGGTTTCAGGTTCCACCGGCGCGGCGAGCGCCAAGCGCGCGCCGAGGCAGTCGATCAGTCCTGACCGCAGCACGCGGCCAGGCAGGACATTGATCTTCGGGCTGCCGACGAACTCCGCCACCTGCAGGGTCTCTGGGTCGTCATAGATCCGCTGCGGCGCGTCGACCTGCAGCAAGCGGCCCTCCATCATGACCGCGACGCGATCCGACATGGTCATCGCTTCCGCCTGGTCGTGGGTGACGTAGATCATGGTCGTGCCGAGCCGCTGGTGCAGGTCGGTCAACTCGGCGCGCATCTGCACCCGCAGCTTGGCGTCGAGATTGCTGAGCGGCTCGTCGAGCAGGAAGGCGGCCGGCTGCCGCACCATGGCGCGCGCCAGGGCGACCCGCTGCTTCTGGCCACCCGACAGCTGGCCCGGCTTGCGCGCCAGCAGGTGCGCGATGTCGAGCGCGCCAGCCACCGCGGCGACATCGCGCTCGATGCCGTCACGCAAGCCACGCCCGCCCGGCATCAACTTGCCGACCACTGGCAGCCGCTGCCAGCGCGACAGCCGCCGCATGGTCAGCGGCAGGGCGATGTTGCGCGCCGCCGTCAGGTGCGGATAGAGCGCGTAAGACTGGAACACCATCGCGATGTTGCGCGCCTTGGCCGGCAGGTCGTCGATCACGCGGCCATCGATCGCGATCGAGCCCGCGTTCTGCCGCTCAAGGCCGGCGATGATCCGCAACAGCGTCGACTTGCCGCAACCCGATGGCCCCAGCAATGTCAGGAACTCGCCCTCGGCGATATCGAGCGAGACGCCGTTCAACACCTCGACGGCGCCGAAGCTCTTGCTCAAGCCGTTGATGGCGATTGCCCCCACGTGTCCCCCTCGTTGCCCGGCCTTCTAGAGGTGCCGTGTTACATGCGGATGATACGCTCCCGTTTCGTCGCCGCCAGCGTCAAGGCCTCGCATGCAGCCGCACTATGCATGCCTGTCGCGCAGACGCCGCGCCGCTTCGGCCTCGTTGCACAACTTGCGATAGACTTCGTCGATATCGACGCGCGCCGCCGATCCCGGTGCGAATCCGCAATCGGGGTTGAGCGTGATTCGCTGCGGCGCCACATGACGTAGCGCCGCCTCGACGCGGCCGATGATCGTGTCGACCGTGTCGATCTCGCCTGGCGTCACCGAGACGCAGCCCAGGCCGATCTCGAAGTCCTCGCGCAGCTGGCGCAGGACGGCGACATCGCCGGCGGCGGGATCGGTCCACTCCATGGTGAGGTGTTGGACCTTGAGGCGGTTGAGGTGGCCGACGATCGGTTCGTAGCCGCCTCCGTGCTGTTGCTCGCCGCGTACGCGCGCGCCCGCGCGCCGGCACAAATGGACGGCGAACGTCAGGCCGTCGATGCCCTCGACCAGGGCGTTGACCATGTCGACAGCGAATCCGGCGGCGCGGTCAGGATCGGGATAGAGCGCGCGAATGGCCGGATCGACGAACAGGCAGAGGTGCGGATCATCGATCTGCACGATGTCGACCCCCACGTCGCGCAGCAACTCGATCTCGCGTCGCAGCACCGGCACGCAGTCGCGCACGAACGCCTCGCGGTCGGGATAGGCGGCGCTGGAGCGCACCGGGTCCCACAGCCGCTCGCCCAGCAGCGCCGGCGCCGGCAGCGTGATCTTGACGGCACGGTCGGTGATGGCGCGCACGAAGCGCGCCTCGCCGGCGATGAAGCCTGGCGTCGGCGCATGCAGCCTTTGTGTCACCACGGTCCACGGCCGGCCGTCCTGCGGGTTGCTGCCGAGCGTGAAGCCGCCGACCAGGTCGGCGATCACGCCGATGTAGGACCGGCGCCGCCACTCGCCGTCGGTCACGACATCGAGGCCGGCCTGTTCCTGCATGGCCACGGCATAGCGGATCGCCGCGTCCATCGCCGCATCCCCCGCCGACGGCGCGCCGGCGGATCGTCGCTCGACCAGGTCGCGCACGAAGGCCGGTCGCGGCAGCGAACCGACCACGCCGGCCGGAAACAAGATTGCTGACGCCATCTCAGCCCCGCCACAGGCGTTGCGCGAGATCGAGATCCTCCTGGGTGTCGATTTCGCGATAGCGGCCCGGCGTATCGACGTGACCGATCTCGGTACCCTGCTCGATCATGTCCTGCAGCAAGTGGATCAGGTAGGCCTTCTCGAAGACGCCCGCCTCTCGATAGGGGCGGCCGGCGCATTCCGCCCGCCGGCGGTGGAACAGGTCGCGCAGCGCCCAGGCGCCGGCCGATGAGAACCGCGCCACACCGATGAACTCGCCATAGGCGTCCGCCGCCGCGATGCCGCGATGCACGCGCGTCACCTTGCCGTTGGCCGCCGTCACCTTTTCGGCGTCATGCGGCGGATGCTGCGATCGCGGCCGGTAATGCTCGACCCAGTCGGTGTCGATCCCCAGCGCGATGTCGGCCGTCGTGTCGACCAGCCCGCGCACCACCTCCGCCGTGTACAGAATATCGGAGTAGGAAGTCAGGAACGGCCGGTCCATCAGGTCCTCGGCGCACATCAGCGACGCCAGGATGTTGTTGTTTGGCCAATCGGTGTTCTCACGGAACACGAAATCGGGATAGTAGGCGCGCACGCCCTCGATACGGTAGCCGCCGATGAAGCAGATCTCCGTGGCGCCGCCGGCGCGCAGCGCCCGGACAATCCAGTCGATGATGCGCGTGCCCTGCACTTCCGCGAAGCATTTCGGCGCGTCGGCGGTGCTCGGCATCAGTCGTTGGCCACGGCCGGCACCGATGATGATCGCGCGCAAACCTCCCGCCCCCTCTTTCACCATCGCCGCGCGGCTCTGGCGCCGCAGCACGTCGCTCGCGGGCTGCCGGACCGGCGCCGCCGTCAGTCGAGCTTGATAGCCGCCTGGCGGATGATCTCGCCCAGCCGCGCCTCCTCCTTGGCGCGATAGGCCGTGACCTCCTGCTGGTTCGTCCACCAGGCCGTGGCGCCAAGGTCGATGTATTTCTGGATCAGATCCGGACTCTCGACGGCCCGCTTGGTCAGCGCCGCCATGCGCTCGACCACCGGCCCCGGCATGCCGGCCGGGCCGCAGACGCAGGTCCACGAGGTGATGTCAAATCCGGGCAGGAACTCGTCCAAGGTCGGCAGGTCGGGTGCCGCGGCGCTGCGCTTGAGCGTTGAGACGGCCAGTCCGCGCACCTTGCCCGGGCGCATCTGCGCCAGCGCGCCGGGAATGTTGTCGAACATCATCTGGATCTGGCCGGCCATCAGATCGATGATCGCCGGCGCCGCGCCGCGATAGGGCACGTGCAGCACATCGACCTTGGCCATCTGTTTCAGCAGCTCGCCGCTGAGGTGCAAGGTCGTGCCGGCGCCGGCCGAGCCGTAGGAATACTTGCCGGGATTCTTGCGCAGCAGCGCGAGCAGCTCCG
>DATFGV010000601.1:0-5858 GCA_035249115.1 Vineibacter sp. | reverse complement strand
AAGAGCCTTTGAAGTTAATGGACAGTCGCCAAAGATCAAGCTTACGCTGGCCCGGTTCGATCTTCTTGCGCGAATGCACTTGCAGCCTGGGACAGGGATGAGATTGCAGAGCCACAGCCTGAAATGGCTTGCCCTTGGTGGCGCGTTGTTCGCCGCGCCATCGTTGGTCGCCGCGCAAGTCGCCGAGACCGGTGTTTCGTTGACGGGCACAAATCTCAAGTACTATCCGCGTCCCACCGTGGCCCAGTGTCAGGCCGATTGCGCCGCAATCCCGCAGTGCCAAGCTTCGACCTGGATTCAAGCGGGCACCTA
This sequence comes from Vineibacter sp., assembly GCA_035249115.1. Taxonomy (GTDB): domain Bacteria; phylum Pseudomonadota; class Alphaproteobacteria; order Reyranellales; family Reyranellaceae; genus Vineibacter. The sequence continues at coordinate 5,546 of DATFGV010000601.1, read as the reverse complement.
CAACCGGTCTGATCCGGCAATGTGCTACCTGCTTTCGGCGGTGACCGGCAAGTCGCCGGCTCGCGGACATGTGTCTCTCATAAAATCGACGGCGACCACGCGACCGCGGGGACCGGTGACGAACCCGAACGATCTCGATCCGTCGGATTTCAATAGCCTCTAGGAACAATCAATCCATGAACATCCGGATTGGTCTTGTGACGTCAGTCGTACTTCTTGTCGTCGGCGCTGGAGGCGTGCGGGCACAGGATATCGCGCAGATCGAGCGCAACATACAACGCGCCGAGCAGATGCTGAAAAGTCAGCCCGAGTTGACGCAGTATTGCGCGCAATTGAAGACCGGCGACTTCTTCTTCCACCGCGGACGTCTCGCCGCTGGCAAGCATCCGATCGTCTCCCTGGCGGCCTGGGAGGCCGCTGCCCGTCGGCAAGCGCCGGATCGTGCGGACGATCTGGTGCAGAGGGCGAAGCGGCTGCGCGGTGAGCAGCAGAACGCCTGCAGCCTCGACGACTGGAAGGCAGAGCTTGCGCGCCTCCGCAGACCGAAGGAGACAGGCTCAGCGCCAGCTTCTATTGCATGGAATGAGTCACCGGATGGCAACCGCCCCATCGGAGGGAAGGGCACGCTTGCCGGCGATATGAGCGCATGGCGCTTTACCGGCCCCATCACGACAAGCTGGAACGACAAAATCAGCGTCACTGTCACGTGCACAGGAAAATTGGATCCCGGCGTCAGTCCGAAGCCGGGAGCCAAAGGCAGCATGGAGTGCAAGGCCCAGTGGCGCGACGGCGGACAAACACACGAGTGGCGTTGCAACGGGAACGGCGAGAGTTGGGGCGATTGGTCCATTACAAGTGGGCACTGGTTCGCCATCGGGCCAACAGGATGCATCGGCAGCGTGGTTACAAACGGCAAGACCGCCGACCGCAAGTTCGGCCTAGTGGTTTTGAGGAGCAAATTAGGGATGCCGCCGTGAGCGATCCAGGGCAGCAGACATGATGCTGCTGGCGACGTGACGGTCTATCCCGGAAATTGAACCGACCCCTGAAGCCGGACGAGGTGCCGCGAACCGGTGAAACTTGCCGTACTGGATCGGGCGGGCAACCTGTTCCTGGTCTGCAGCCTGGCCAACCTCATCGTCGTCGAGCGGGCGCACGTCGCGGGCGTGCGGCTGGGGCTTACCGATCCCATGCCCGGGCCAGCGTGCCGATCACGCTGATCTCCATGCTGCTGGCGTGCCTCTGGCTGTGGGCGGGCGGGTTCCCGGCATGATCGACCGCCACTGGGACGGCATCGCCGCCTACTGTAGGCCGGAGAACAAGGTGTCGCTCGGCTTCGTCGAGGGCCTCAACAACAACATCAGCGTCTTCCAGCGCCGCGCCTACGGACTGCGCGACCAGGAGTATCTCCGCCTCAAGGTCCTTACTTGCATGCTCGACCCGCTATGATGCCCCGCGACTACCCACACGAATCCACGAAGCGCCTTTTTTGAATGTGGGACGAGGTCTTGCCCAGCGTCCTGGCCGCGATGCACGCAACCGAGCTTCGTAATCCCCTCATCCGGCCGCCGCTGCGCGGCGTCCACCTTCTCCCCGCCTGCGCGGGGAGAAGGGCTGGTAACGCGCGTTATGTCAGGCAGTACATGCTCTAGGCGACGTGCCGCGCCATCTTGGGCGTCTTGTCCAGCACCGCGCCTTCCTTGGCCAGGATCTTGCAGACGCGCTCCGGCGCGAAGCCCAGGGCCACGAAGGCCGGCCCGACATTGGCGACTTCGCGATACTCAGTGATCAGTCCGTCGCGCAGCCGCATCATCGCCACGCCCTCGAAGCCGACCCGCCGTCCCTGCGCCTCGGGCAGGGTCGAGACGTAGCTGAACGTATAGTAGGCATAGAGCCGCGTGCCGTCGCACACCGGATCGTGCATGTCCCAGCGGAAGTCGCGCGCCGTGCGATGGAACCAGTCGTCGATCAACTCGGCGATTTTGGCACGGCCAGTGAAGGCGCCGTAGAAGACATCGTGGTAGGTGCCGTCCTCGGCGAATAGCGCCGCGAAGCGGTTGCCGTCACGTTTCTCCACCGACTCGCAGAACTGCTTGAGCATCGCCGTCACGTCCATCGTGGCCCCTCCTCTGCGCTTTGGCGGCACTGGCATGGCCCGCCGCCGCCGGTCTGGCCTATCATGGCGGCAATGCTAGGCCGCGGCGCCGGTTCCGCAAAGCCGCAGCCGCGACTGGGAGCTATCGATGCGACGCAAGGCGCGATGGGCGCTGATCTTTGGTCTGGCCGTGGCAAGCCTTGCCAGCATCGACGCATGGGCCCAGGGCTTCGACCTGCAGGGCCATCGTGGTGCGCGCGGGCTGGCGCCGGAGAACACCCTGGCCGGCTTCCGCAAAACCCTGGAGATCGGTGTCACCACCTTGGAGACCGATCTGGCGGTGACGCAGGACGGCACCCTGGTGCTGTCGCACGATCCGTTGCTCAACCCCGACCTCACCCGCGGCCCCGACGGCAAGTGGCTGGCGGCGACCGGCCCCACCATCCGGTCGCTGACGCTGACCCAGGTCAAGAGTTACGACGTCGGCCGCCTCAACCCCGACAGCCGCTATGCCAAGCAGTGGCCGGAGCAGGTGGCGGTCGACGGCGAGCGCATCCCAACCCTGGCCGAGCTGGTGGAACTGACGGCGGCGATCGGCAAGCCGCAGGTACGGTTCAACATCGAGACCAAGCTCACGCCGCAGCGGCCGCAAGACACGCCCGACCCGGCGACCTTCGCCGCGTTGGCGATCGACGCCGTGCGCCGCCAGAACATCGCCGCGCGCAGCACCATCCAGTCGTTCGACTGGCGCACCCTGACGGCCATCAAGCGCCAGGCGCCCGACTTGCAGACTGCCTGCCTGACCATTGATTCCGGTGGTATGAACACCGTGCGGCCCGACGCCGGCGGTGCCTCGCCCTGGCATGACGGACTGAAGGCAACCGACCATGGCGGTTCCGTGCCGCGCCTGGTCAAGGCAGCCGGCTGCGGTACCTGGTCGATGTTCTGGCGCAACCTGACGCCCGAACTGGTGGCCGAGGCCAGGGCGCTCGGGCTGAAGGTCGTGCCGTGGACCGTCAACGACCGCGCCGACATGGCCCGGCTGCTCGACATGGGTGTCGACGGCCTGATCACCGATTACCCCGACCGGCTGCGGGCGGTGATGGCCGGCCGCGGGATGACATTGCCGTGAGGCGCGTATGCATCCCAGGGAGATCGCGTATGGCGCGCCGGGGGCGCGTGACCGTTGTCGCGCGTCATGGCCTTTTGCCAACCCATGACGCGTCACTGGAGTGACGCGCCCCCAGCGTGCCAAATGCGCCAGCATCTTCAAGCATCGCGGAATCGCCATGAAGCCGGCCCCGATTCGCCCACAATCTTCGGCCATCGTGCGAGCGAGCGAAATGCGCACTGAAACGGAACCGACGAACACGCGGTCGCCGGGCTGGTCGGCTGTGGCGACCGGCACCGGCGGGCGCGTGCGCTCGTGCGTGACACTGGCGGCGATACTGATGGCCTTGGCCGGGCCAGTGTTCGGGCAACAACCGCCTGCCGATTCGCCTTGGGCCGAGCGCTTCTACAACCCGCAGCCCGCTTCGGGCGATCTCGTGCTGCCGCTGCCCTGCGGCGGCGCCATGGTGTTCCGCCGCATCGACGTGCCGCATGAGTCGGCGCTGGCTGACCGCAAGATCGTGGTCGGCGGCGCCGACGAGCGCTTCGCCTTCGCCGAGGCCAGCCGCTACGACTACATCGACGGCGCCTTTGGCGATCCGAAGGACAAGGGCCGGCGCTTCTACTACCTCGCCAAGTACGAGACCACCGAGCTGCAGATGAAAGCGCTGGCCGGCAGCTGCACGGCGCCCGACCGCGGTGGCCTGCGGCCGGCAACCGGCGTGACCTGGTTCGACGCGGTGCAGGCGGCGCAGCGCTACAGCGAGTGGCTGCTGAAGAACGCCAAGGCCAAGTTGCCGCGCGAGGACGGACTCCCAGGCTTCCTGCGCCTGCCGACCGAGGCGGAATGGGAATACGCCGCCCGCGGTGGCGTCGCGGTGTCGGCGTCGGCCTTTGAGGAGAAGACCTTTCCCATGTCCGACGGCATGGAAAAGTACGTCTGGTTCCGCAGCCAGCGCTCGTCCAACGGCGAGCTGCAGCTGGTCGGCGCACTGAAGCCCAATCCGCTCGGGCTGCACGACGTGTTGGGCAATGTCGACGAGATCGTGCTGGACCCTTTCCGGCTCAACAAGCTGGCGCGCCTGCACGGCCAGGCCGGCGGCTTCGTGGTCAAGGGCGGCAACTACCAGACCTCGGAAGGCGACGTGCGCGCTGCCTACCGCAACGAACTGCTGCCGTTCGACGACAATGGCCCGCGCCGCGTACCGACGGTCGGTTTCCGTCTCGCGCTGGTGGCGCCGGTGATCCCCTCGCCGGCGCGCTACGAGGCGGCCAAGAAGGCATGGAACGCCCTGCCCAAGGCCGAGGCACTGCGCAGCGGCGACGTGGCCCAGAGCGATCCGCTGGCCGAGTTGCAAACCATCATCAAGGCGACCACCGACGCCGACATCCGCTCGCGCCTGTCGGCCCTGCAGCGCGACTACGCCCAGCGGCTGGACGCGGAGGCGAATTTGCGCGGCCGCGCCGCGCGCAGCCTGTTGCGGCTCGCCGCCTTCCTGGGCGACAAGCTGCGCGCCGACCGGCGTTTTGTCGATCAGGTGCAAAAGAGCCGCGATACGCAAAAGGAGGCCGGCCGGGACGTCACGGCGCTCGACGCCCGCTTGCGCGACCTCAATGGCACCCTGCAAGGTAACGTGCGTTACTATGCCGACACGGTTGTGCAGATCGCCCAGGACTTCAACGAGGCGACGGTCGAGCAGCAGCTCGGCACGTTGAAGCTGGAGTTCGAAAAGGGCGGCACCGGCCACCTCGACCGGCTGGCCCGCCTGGTGGCGGAGCACGCCACGGCCTATCGCAAGTCCTCGGGCGTGCGGCCCGACGCGTGGTTCAAAGACATTCTCGCGCTGCCGTAAGGAGGCTCGCCATGTACGCCCACTTTCGCCCCCGCGCTGTGCGCTCGGTGATCGTCGCGGCGCTGTGCGCCGCATTGCTGGGCGGCTGCGTCACCTCGGGCGGCAACTCCCGCGGCTACTACGGTGATGGTTCCTACCTGACCCCCGAGCAGCGCCGCCTGCGCGCCAATGAGGATTTCAACCGCACCGTTGGCGAGGGTGCGGTGACCGGCGCGCTGCTGGGCGGCCTGATCGGCGCCCTGGCCGGCGGCAAGCGCAACCGGGTGTCGGGCGCGTTGATCGGCGCCGGCGCCGGTGCGGTGGTGGGTGGCGCCGCCGGTTACTACGTGGCGCGCAAGAAAGAGCAATACGTCAACGAGAACCAGCGGCTGGACTCGATGACCGCCGATGTGCGCAGCGACAATGCCCGGCTTGAGGCCTACATCGCCAACACCCGCACCGTGGTGGCGCAGAACAAGGCCGAGCTGGCCCGACTGCGGGCCGAGGTC
>DATFGV010000600.1:0-4131 GCA_035249115.1 Vineibacter sp. | reverse complement strand
ACCGGTGCCACCTCGGCCCGCGCCAGCACGTCGGCTTGCACCGTCACGGCCGCGCGGCTGACCGGCTGCGAGCGCACGAACGCCTCGGTCGGCACCACTGTGGCGTAGCGCTGGTTGACAAAGGTGAAGCCGCCGCCGTCGCGGCGATCATCACGCCGCGCGTCGCGGCGGTCGTCGCGGCGGTCATCGCGCCGGTCGTCGCGGTCATCGCGCCGCGCGTCACGGCGGTCATCGCGGCGGCGTTCGACATACTCGATCCGCTGGTCGATGATGGTGACGTTGGTGACGTTGGTCACGTTGATGTCGCGGATATAGGTGCGGTTGGTGGTGTACGGCGGCACGTAGACTTCGCGCGGGCCCAGCGGGAACCAGCCCACGGCCGGACCGCGACCGCCGATCGTCAATGAGAGTTGCGCGCCTGGTCCGCCGACAAAGCCGACCACGGCCGGGGCATACACCGGACGCGCGGCCCGCGCCGGCGGCACCCAGACCCAACGACCGCCGTATTGCGCCCAGCGACCGTAGTGGAAGGGCGCGAAGCCCCACGGCGCCTCATCGACCCAGGTCCAGCCCCACGGCCGGACCCACACCCAGCGGCCGTTGCGATACGGCGCCCAGCCGGCGGGAATCGTGCGCGGCACCCAGACCTGACCGTACTCGCCGCCGTTGCTCCAGCTGCCGTAGGCATCGAGGTCCTCGTAGCCGGTGACGCTGGTGGCGATGTACTGCGGCGGGCGATAGGTGATCTGGCGGTCGCGCGCCGCCCATTCCGCCGGCATCGCCGGCGGCACGCGGCGCTCGACCGTGAACACGAAGGGCGAGGTGCCGCTGGCGAAGCCGGTTTCGCCGGCCCTCACCTCCAGGATGCTGCCGGTCAGGTCGACGAAGTGTGCCAGGCCGCTGCGCACACCGACGCTGGTCGGATCGCGGTCGCTGCCGGCGTAGATAACGTAGTCGCCGTCCTGCATCAGCCGCACCGAGCCGCGCGGCGTCAGGATCTCGTATGGCCGGTCGCGCGCGATGTCGGCGCTTCGGATATCGATGCGACCTTGCGCCAGGCGCAGGACGAACTGCTCCTCGTTCAGCGCGTCGACCTGCATTTCCGTCGCGCCTTGCAGTCGCACGCGCGTTCCCGCCACCACCCACTCGGCGCGGCCGTTGGGTTCGGTCCACAACGCGCTGCCCAGGGTGAAGGGATGGTTCAGCAGCGCCGGCGACCAGCGGCGATCCTCGCCGTCGTGGTACGACACGGTGCCGGCAACGAAGCCGATCCTGCCGACCCGGGCCGGCGGATCAGATTGTGCCGTCGCAAAACCGGCAAATGAAACAAAAGAAAAGAGGCAAGCCGAGGCGGCAATCGCCGCACGCGTCCAACGCCGCATGTATCCTCCTGGCGGGCACACTCCCGCGAACGCACGAACGCGCGCGACGAACGACTGGTTCCACCTGCCTTACAATGACCTTACTGTGTCGCAGCGAGGGCACCGCCGCCGCATAGCCATGGACGCGTCGCGGCCTCGGCACGCGCGCGGCGGCGGCGGCGCGCCGGGCCATCGCGCGGGGAGAGGCACGATGAAGGTCGTCTACTCGGACAAGCACGCACAGCACGATCCGTCGTACTTCCTGGTGCGCGGCCAGCGCCAGAAGAGCGCCGAGCAGCCGGCGCGTGCCGACCAGCTGCTGGCTGCCGCCCGGGCCGGCGGACACACGATCGTGCCGCCAGCCTCGAGCGGGCTGGCGCCAGTTCTGGCGGTGCACACGCCGGACTACGTCGACTTCCTGCAGGTGGCGCAGCGCGAGTGGCAGAAGCTCGACGGCGCCGGCGCCGAGGTGGTGCCCGGCGCGCATCCGGTGCGGCATGGCGGCACCTATCCGCGCAGCATCGTCGGCCGCGCCGGCTGGCACCAGGTCGACGGCGCCTGCCCGATCGGGCCGGGCACCTGGGCGGCGGCGCTGGCAGCGTCAGAGGTGGCGGTCACCGCCGCCCAGATCGTGCTGGACGAGGCGCAGGCCGGCGCCGCGCGTCCGATGGCCTACGCGCTGTGCCGGCCGCCGGGCCACCACGCCTACGCCGACCTGGCCGGCGGCTTCTGCTTCCTGAACAACACCGCGATCGCCGCCCAGCACCTGAGGCGCCAGCACGATCGTGTCGCGATCCTCGACGTCGACGTGCACCACGGCAACGGCACGCAGGGCATCTTCTGGCGGCGCAACGACGTGCTGACCGTCTCGATCCACGCCGACCCGGCCGACTACTACCCCTACTTCTGGGGCTACGCCCATGAGCGCGGCGAAGGCGCCGGCGAAGGCTGCAACCTCAACCTGCCGCTGCCGGTCGGTACCGGCGACGAAGCGTGGCTGGCCGCCGGCGAGCAGGCGCTGGCGCGCATCCGCGCCTTCGCGCCGACGGCGCTGGTCGTAGCCCTGGGCCTCGACGCGTCGGAGCACGACCCGCTGAAAGGCATGACGATCACCACCGCCGGCTTCGGCCGGATGGCGGCGCTGATCGGGACGCTCGGGCTGCCGACCGTGCTGGTGCAGGAGGGCGGGTATTTGGGGCCGGAGCTGGGGGAGAACCTGGCGGCAGTGCTCGCCGCGATCGGTTAGGGCGCCGCCGCCACCTGGCTCAGGCTCGGTAGGCCGCAAAGTGTCCTTGGCTCTTGCGCGGTCGGGGAGATGCTGTTGGCCTCGTTCTGGGTCAGCGAGCGATACTACACAGCCGAAAAGAATCGGCGTCCAGGAGATGTGAGTTGAACGACCCCTTCTGGCTACGCGCCGTCCTCGCCGCCGTCGGCCCGCTCGTCGCCGCCTTCGTCGGCACTCTGGGCATCGGCTTGTTCGCCGCCTGGATCACCGAACGGGCGCAGAGACGTCGTCAAGACCGCGAGTTGCGTGCGCAGATCATCGTCGAGATGACCCAGACCGCAAGCGCCATATATCTCGAAACCCAGCGCTACTGGCGGGCGATCGAACGCGAGAATTCCTCCGTGGAACGCATCGCCACCCTGCGCATGAGCCTCGACGAGCGCTACCACGCGTCGCGAGTCAGCGGCGAGGCACTAGAAATGCGCTTACGGATTTACTTCGCCACGGACAAACCCCGCCTCCTCTGGCACGCCACGATGGACCTGCTGACCGTGCGCTACTTCCAGTTGATCGGTCTCGATACCGATGCGCTCCTCGACGCCAATGCCGGCCCTGAACACAGCGGACTTACGGTGGAGCAGCTCAGGAACCCAAAGCTTTTGCTCGACACCTACCGCGCCAAGCTGCTCGAAGCGACCCGCGCCGTTCTCGCCGAGCCAAGGGCCGCCGCGCAGGGCTCGACCTGATCCAATGGTACTCCGGGTTGGTGTGCTCGGTATGGCGTGCTTTGTTCGTAGCCGGTTCGGACGTACGGTCCTGCAAGTGCGCTGAGCTCGACCGCGGCTTTCATCACGCGCGCGAAGATCTGAAGCCGAATCGTTTCTTCGTCGTGCATTCCGGCAACGAACGCTATCCGCTCCCTCGCGGCGTCAAGGCGATCGGCCTGCACGGCTTGGCGACCCTGCTCGATGCGAGCGGCGACTGACGGACGCGTCGGAACTGCTGCGAAGGCGCGAGCTCGAGACGTGCATCCTTCGGCGATAGCGTGGGCGGTGGCCGGCGGCGCCGCGACCGCCTCACACCGACGCCGCGACGTCGGCCGTCAGCCGCCGCACGCGGACCCGCGTGATGCGCCGCGCCTGCACCTCGACCACCTCGAAGGCGAGGCCATCGACCGCCACGCTGTCGCCGGCCTTGGGCAGATGACCGAAGCGGCCAAGCAGGAAGCCGGCCACGGTGGCGTGGTGCAGGTGGTCCGCCTCAAGCGTGACCTCCAGGCGCCGTTCGAATTCGCGCAGATCGAGGCGGCCGTCGACCAGCCACGTCGTCTCGCCCTCCCGCTCGCAGCGCGGCGCGGCGGCGCCGTCGCCGGAGAAGCCGGCGATGGCGCGCAGGATGTCGTCCGAGGTGGCGATACCCTCGACCGTGCCGAACTCGTCGACCAGCAGCGCCATCGCCACCGGCGCGCGACGCAGCTGTTCCATCAGGTCCAGCAGGCTCGCCGTGCCCGGCGCCGTGACGGGCTCGTGCAGGTGGCGGGCGGGA
>DATFGV010000599.1:0-2505 GCA_035249115.1 Vineibacter sp. | reverse complement strand
GCGCTATCGCCATCAGGCTCTGCCCAGACGGCGTCGTCGAAGTCGCGGGCGTCCTCGCCATCGATCGTGACGAACGGCACACCGCGCATGTCGACCCGCTGGTTCAGCGGCGCCGGCCCGGCGTGGCGCGCCTGGGCCAGTGCTGGCTCGGGAAAATCCACCGGTATGTCGTTGGCGGCGATGGCGATCAGGCTGACGGCGCGCGGATCGCGCAGGGTGCCGACCTTGTCGACTACCCGGCCGCGCCGGGCCAGCGGTCCGCCGATCTGCTCGACCCAGACGACGTCGCCATCGACGGCGCCGTCGAGCTCTCGCATTTGCACCTCGATCTCGAAGCGCAGCTTGCGGTCGGTGGGCCGTACGATCGCGTGGCGCGCCCCGCGCGGCGTCTCGACGACGCCCAGCACGCGGCGCGGGCCGTGACCCACCTTGCGCACGATCTGCGCCTCGTAGCGATCCCGGTCGCGCGGGCGCAATCGCACCAGCAGTCGCTCGCCGGATCCCGGCGCGGCGTGCTCACGTGACGGCTGCACGACGATCTGCGGCGGAGGGGCGCCGTCGTCACTGTTCCAGTGCGTCGGGCGCGCCAGCAGATCGCCATCCGCGTCGGGACCGATCACCTCGACCACGAGATGCTCCGGCAGCGCGTCGGGTCGCATCAGCTCGCGGCGCGTACCGCGCGCCAAAGCGCCGGATTGGCGCAGGTCGCGCAGCAACTCCTTGAGGCCGATCCGGTCGGTGCCTTTGACGTTGAAAGCCTTGGCGATCTCGCGCTTGCCTACAGCTATCGGGCTGTCGCGGATGAACTCGAGAACCTGGTCCTTGGTCGGCAGGAGGGATGCTTGTTTCTTCGGTTTGGTCAATGACGATTACCTTGCGTTAGTCGGCACGGCGGCGGGACCTCGAGGTCACCATGGCCAGCAGGTGCGGACGCAGTTTACAGGATAGGAATGCCGCGCCATCGCCGCGCCATAACGCGGATGGCGGCAAAAGCGAGCCGGGGCCGGACCGCCGCGATCGGCGTGGCGTCTACTGCTTGTGACGGTTGCCAAAGGCCGCGCGGCGGCGGCGCAGTTTGGCCGATGGCGGCCAATCGTTCGCTTCTAGGCAGCGGCTTTCTTTCCGGCGGCGCCTTTCTTGCTGGCTGCGGCCTTGGCCGCCTGCGGGCCGGCGTCACGCGCAGCCGCGCCGGGCTTGGGACGCGCCGCCTTCTTGGCGCCGCCCTTTTTTGCCGCCGCTTCGGGTGCGGTGGCGACCGGTGTGGCCGCCGCGGCCCTTCTGGGCGATGCCTTGCGCGCCGCACGTCGCGGGCTGTCGTTGGCGGCGCGGGCAGCGAGCAGCGGCAATGCCTCGTCAAGGGTGACGGTTTCGGGCGCCAGACCCTTGGTCAGGGTGGCGTTAATCTTGCCGTGCTTCACGTAGGGGCCATAGCGGCCGCTGAAGACGTCGACCGGCTGGCCGTCGTCGGGATGGGCACCGAGACTGCGCAACGCCTTTGCCGGGGCGCGTGCGCCGCGGCCGGCCTTGGGTTCGGCCAGCAGCGCCACGGCGCGGTTCATGCCGATCGCCAGCACGTCCTCGTCGGCCGGGATCGACCGATACTGTGACCCGTGCCGGACGTAGGGGCCGAAGCGGCCGATGCCGGCGACGATCGGCTGGCCGTCGTCGGGATGCGGACCCAAGGTGCGCGGCAGCGCCAGGATCGCCAGCGCCTGATCAAGGGTCAGCTCGGTGGCGCTGTAGCCCTTGGGCAAGGAGGCGCGCTTGGGCTTCTCCTTGCCTTCCGCCTCGCCGAGCTGGGCGTACACGCCGTACGGTCCCTGCCGCACGGTCACCATCTTGCCAGTGACGGGATCGGCGCCCAGCTCGCGCGGCCCGTCGAGCGCGCCGTTGCCGTTGGCGTCGCCATTGTCGTTGGCGACCGCCAGCTTGCGGGTATAGCGGCAGTCGGGATAGTTCGAGCAGCCGATGAAGCCGCCAAACTTGCCGAGCTTCAGCGACAGCCTTCCCGTCTCGCAGGCCGGGCAGCCGCGCGGCTGCTTGCCGTCACTACGCTCGGGGAAGAAATGCGGTCCCAGCTCGGCGTCGATGGCGTCGAGCACGTCCTTGACCCGCAGCTCCGCCGTGCCGTCGACGGCGCCCTTGAAGTCGCGCCAGAAATCGCGCAGCACGGCGCGCCAGTCGACCCGGCCGCCGGAAATGTCGTCGAGCTGTTCCTCCAGGCCGGCGGTGAAGCCGTACTCGACGTATCTCGGGAAATATGTGGCGAGGAATGAGGTGACGATGCGACCGCGGTCCTCGGGCATGAAGCGCTTGCGATCCAGCCGCACGTAGTTTCGCGCCTGCAGCACCTCAATGATGCTGGCATAGGTCGAGGGCCGGCCGATGCCGAGTTCTTCCAGCTTCTTGACGAGGCTTGCCTCGGAATAGCGCGGCGGCGGTTCGGTGAAATGCTGCTCGTCGCGTACGCCAAGCAGCTGCAGCGCGTCGCTAATGGCGAGCTTG
>DATFGV010000598.1:0-5118 GCA_035249115.1 Vineibacter sp. | reverse complement strand
AAAGACGCGCCAGCAGCGCAACCAGGACCGCCGGGGCGGCGGCCAGCAGGGCCTGGGCCTGCAACTGGCCGTAGATGTCGAGCAGCGACCAATACCCACCAACCAGCGCCAGCGCGGCGAAGCCCAGGACCAGCAGCAGCGGTTGTCCGATGGCGCCGCGCAGCGAGCCTGCCCGCTGTCGCTCCGATGCCGCCTCGCCCGTCGCCAAGTGCCGCCTCCCGCCCGTCGCCATGGTCGACCGCGCCAGCGTGCAACCACCACCTTCTATACGTTACCATCGCCGCCCGAACATGCGCGACGATGGAACATGCCGGAACTGCCTGAAGTCGAGACGGTGCGCCTGGGCCTGATGCCGCGGCTGGCGGGACGGCGCATCGTGCGCCTGACGCAGCGCCGCAAGGATCTGCGGCGACCGCTGCCGGCGCGTTTCGCCGCCCGGGTCGAGGGCCGCACGGTCACGACCATCGCCCGCCGCGCCAAGTACATGCTCTGGCGGCTCGACGACGGCCACACCCTGGTCGTGCACCTTGGCATGTCGGGGCGCGTCCGGTTGCTGGACGGTGCCGCCAACAGCACGCCGTTCGACGCCCACGACCACGTCGTGTTCGACATCGATGACGGCTGGCAGGTCCGATTCAACGACGCGCGCCGCTTCGGCCTGATGCTGCTGCTAGCCGACGCCGAGGTGGCGGGCCACCAGCTGTTCAAGACGTTGGGGCCGGAGCCGCTGGACGACGCCTTCGACGGCGCCGCCCTGGCGGCGCGGCTGAAAGGCAAGTGCACGCCGATCAAGAGCGCGCTGCTCGACCAGCGCGTCCTGGTCGGCGTCGGCAACATTTACGCCTGCGAGGCGCTGCACATGGCGGGAATTTCACCACGTCGCTCGGCGCACACGGTGGGCGGCGCGCGCGCCGACTTGCTGGTGGCGGCGATCAAGGACGTCCTGCGCCGCTCGATCGCCGACGGCGGCTCGTCGCTGCGCGACCACATGCAGCCCGACGGTGAACTCGGCTACTTCCAGACCCGTTTCGCCGTCTACGACCGCGAGGGCCAGCCCTGCCCGGGTTGCACATGCGGCAAGGGCGTGCGCCGCATCGTGCAGGCCGGCCGCTCGACGTTTCTCTGCCCGGCGAAGCAGCGCTAGCGGACGCGATTGCCGCCGTCGGCGTTTCCCGATAGGAACCGGCCGACACCGAACCGCGGGAGGGCGCGATGGCGACGTACGAGAATGTCCTGGTCGAAACCAGTGGCCGCGTCGGAATCGTAAGGCTGAACCGCCCCAAGGCGCTGAACGCGTTGTGCGCGGCATTGGTCGTCGACCTGGGGCAGGCGCTCGACGCCTTCGAAGCCGATCCCGGGATCGGCTGCATCGTGCTCACCGGCAGCGACAAGGCCTTCGCCGCCGGCGCCGACATCAAGGAGATGAAGGAGAAGGCGTACCAGGACGTCTTCATGCAGGATTTCATCACCGTCGGCTGGGAGAAGGTGTCGCAGGTGCGCAAGCCGATCGTCGCCGCCGTGGCGGGATATGCGCTGGGCGGCGGCTGCGAGATGGCGATGATGTGCGACTTCATCATCGCCGCCGACACCGCCAGGTTCGGCCAGCCGGAAATCACCCTCGGCACCATTCCGGGGGCCGGCGGCACGCAGCGCCTGCCGCGGTTCGTCGGCAAGTCCAAGGCGATGGACCTGGTGCTGACCGGCCGCATGATGGATGCGGCCGAAGCGGAGCGTTGCGGCCTGGTGAGCCGCGTCGTGCCGGCCGACAAGCTGATGGACGAGGCGGTCGCCGCCGCCGCGAAGATCGCCTCGATGTCGCTGCCGGCGACAATGGTCGCCAAGGAGGCGATCAACCAGGCCTTCGAGACGCCGTTGGCGGCCGGCATCAAGTTCGAGCGCCGCACCTTCCATGCCACTTTCGCCTTCGATGACCGGACCGAAGGCATGAATGCCTTCGCCGACAAGCGCCGCGCCGACTGGAAGCATCGCTGAAGCGCGGGAAGCGGGCGGAAACACGGCCGATTCAACGCCTTACACCGGCGTTGGCGCAGCCTTGACGCCCCGGTGTCGCGTCGCTATAAGCCGCGCCTTCGCCAATCTCGCAACTCGTAGAGTGTCCGGGCTTTGCGGCCCGCCGGACGGAACCATATGGCCAATCACAAATCCGCCGAGAAGCGCGCCCGCCAGACCGAGCGCCGCACGCTGGTGAACCAGAAACGCCGCTCGCGCATGCGCACCTCGGTGCGCAAGGTCGAGGAGGCGATTCGCGGTGGTGACAAGGCCGCGGCGCTCACCGCGTTGCGCTCGGCCGAAAGCGAGTTGGCGCGCGGCGCCGGCAAGGGCACAGGGCACCGCAAGACCACGTCACGCAAGACGTCGCGCCTGGCGCTGATGGTCAACAAGATGGCGTAGGTCGCGGCAGCGAACGATCGCACCAAGTGGAAATGCGCCGGCTGTTTTGCCGGCGTTTTTTTTTGCGCCTGCATCGCCGCGCGACGTCAGTCTGGCGAATCTCATGGCGCGATGCGCGCGACCGCTTGCTTCGCTTGCGATCGGCCACGTCGCGCGCCATCGCAATGCGCTGCGTGTCGCGGTCGCGTGATGCACTCCAAGACTGAGCAAAAAATACGCCGACGCTGCCGCCTCGCCTTGCAGCGGTCCTCGACCGCGCACACTGCGACAATAATGCCACACCAATCGAAGCCTCCGGCTCACCCACAATCCGTCCACATCGGTTTGTCGATGAACGCGCAAGGCGGTCCGACGCGTCGGCATGTCGCAAGGCGACATGCAATTCGCTTCGATTGGGCGCTCGGCCTTCAACCTCGCTACATCTAGCCGACGCCGCGCGACGCGTCGCCGCCACGCGCGTGGCGCCGGAAATACGACGGCGCTTGTCAAGCGTCGCGGCGCGCTTCGAAACTTTTTCTCGCGCGCGCTTCGCGAAGATTGCGACGACAGGATCGCCCGTCTATGGTCGCTGCGTTCGCGAGCGTGGGGTCGAGAATCGCGAACCGGTTTCGGCAAGAGTACCAATTCCAAACGTATCGCGCATCTCACGCGGTAGTCGGCAGGACGTTCGGCGCGGACTTGATTCCACGCACGGCGTCAGACCAGACGACCGACATCCGGTGAGCGCGATGTGAATGCCGAGCCGGTTCAGCGCTTCCGTCGCCCGTGCGCCGCGCAAGATGGGGCGGAAACGGCATGGGCCTGGCGAGCGACACTCCGGCGCGATACGACATTGCCCCCGCCGCAGGCTACGCCGGAGACGTTTCACCGCGCACCGCGTGGCAGATGCTGCAGGACATCAGTGAGTCGGTCCTGGTCGATGTGCGAACCACAGCGGAGTGGGCCTATGTCGGCGCTCCCGACCTTCGCGCCATCGGCAAATCGGCCGTGGCGTTGGAGTGGCAGGTATTTCCGGCGATGCAAATCGACAGCGACTTCGCGGCCAAGCTGTCGGCGCGGCTCACCGCCGATCGCGAGGCGCCATTGCTGATGCTGTGCCGCAGCGGCGCGCGCTCGGCGTCGGCGGCCAAGGCGATGACGGCGGCAGGCTACCGGCGCTGCTTCAACGTCGCGGACGGATTTGAGGGACCTCTCGACGCCGCGGGCCACCGCGGGGGCACGTCGGGGTGGAAAGCGAATGGACTACCATGGAGTCAGAAGTAGGATGGGGGTAGCGGTGAAACACAGCGTGGCCAAAATCGAACTTCAACCCGAAACCCACGACAAGGGCGCGGCGACAGCGGGGGCGGGCATGACAGACCATATGTTCAGGGGGACGCTGGAGGCTCAGTGGACGCGCGTTCGGGAATTACTGCAGCAAGAGTATAGCGAGAAGGCATACAGCACCTGGCTGGAGCCGCTGACCCTCGCCGACTATCGCGAGGGCCGCCTGCGGCTCGCCACGCCGACGCGGTTCATGCGCGACTGGGTCGGCAGCCACTATTCCGACCGCCTGCGGGCGCTGTGGCAGAGCATCAACCCCGCGATCCGGACGCTGGAGATCATCGTGCAGCCGCCGGCGCCGGCGCGCCGCGGCCCCGAGATCGCCGACACGCCCTCGATCGGCGTGGTGCAGAAGCCGACGGTCCAGCCGATGAGCCCGGCGCCGTTGCCGCGCACCGGGCCGCCGGCCTCGCGCCCGCCCGAGCGCCACTATGACGACCTGCTCGGACAGCCCGACACGCGCTTCACCTTCGACGCCTTCGTCGTCGGCAAACCCAACGAGTTCGCTTACGCCGCCGCCCGGCGCGTCGCCGAGGCGGATGCGCCGACCTTCAACCCGCTGTTCCTCTATGGCGGCGTCGGACTGGGCAAAACCCACCTGATGCACGCCATCTGGCACGCCGTGCGCGAACGCGACCCGCAGCGCAAGGTGCTTTATCTGTCGGCGGAAACCTTCGTCAACCGCTTCATCCAGGCGCTGCGGGCCAAGGCCACGCTTTCGTTCAAGGAGCAGTTCCGCGGTGTCGACGTGCTGATGGTCGACGATGTGCAGTTCGTCTGCGGCAAGGACGCCAGCCAGGAGGAGTTCTTCCATACCTTCAACGCGCTGATCGACCAGAACAAGCAGATCGTGCTGTCCTCCGACAAGGCGCCGCAGGAACTCGACGGCATCGAGGACCGCATGCGCTCGCGCCTGGCGCACGGGCTGGTGGCGGACATCCATGCCACGACCTACGAACTGCGGCTGGGCATCCTGCAAAGCAAGGTCGAGCGTTCCAAGGTCAAGGTGCCCGAGCGGGTGTTGGAATTCCTGGCGCACAAGATCGTCAGCAACGTCCGCGAATTGGAAGGTGCGCTGAACCGGGTGATCGCCCACGCGACGCTGATCGGCCGCGACACCAGCCTGGAGACAGCGCAGGAGGTCTTGCACGACGTGTTGCGCGCCGCCGACCGGCGCATCAGCATCGAGGAAATCCAGCTGCGCGTCTCGCAGCACTACAACATCAAGATCAGCGAGATGCATTCGCCGCGGCGTTCGCGTTCGGTCGCGCGGCCGCGGCAGGTGGCGATGTATCTCGCCAAGATCCTGACGCAGTGCAGCTTGCCGCAGATCGGTCGCAAGTTCGGCAACCGCGACCACACCACGGTGATGCACGCGGTGCG
>DATFGV010000597.1:0-26157 GCA_035249115.1 Vineibacter sp. | reverse complement strand
TGAAGGCGCACGGTGTGCCGGAACTGCGTACACACCTGCGCGGCGAGATGACCCTGACCGCGGCTGCCGACCGTACGGTGCTCAACACTAGCCAGTATGCAAAGCGCCAAATCACCTGGGCAAGGCATCAGATTATTGCTGATATCACCATAAATTCGACTGAAAATTACGCCATCGATGCACTTTTGAAATTTTTGGACAAAATCGGACCCCAAAATTAATCGTTTGTTTGTCGAAATCGTTTGACCACTCCCAAGACGGCCATTATGGTCCGGCCGCCGCGCAACGCCCGTTTCGCGGCACGTTTGTCTTTTGGAGGGAGCCATGACCGCGGAGAGCAAGACGACCGGCGCCGACCTGGTGATCAGAAGCCTGATCGACCAGGACGTCGATGTCGTCTTCGGCTATCCCGGCGGCGCCGTCCTGCCGATTTACGACTCGCTGTTCAAGCAGAACCGGCTGCGCCACGTGCTGGTGCGTCACGAGCAGGCGGCCGTGCACGCGGCCGAGGGCTACGCCCGCTCGACCGGCAAGGTCGGCGTCGTGCTGGTGACCTCCGGTCCGGGTGCCACCAACGCCGTCACCGGTCTGACCGACGCGCTGATGGATTCCATTCCCGTGGTCTGCCTGACCGGCCAGGTGGCGACGCACCTGATCGGCAACGACGCCTTCCAGGAAGCCGACACGACGGGGATCACGCGGCCTTGCACCAAGCACAACTACCTGGTCAAGAGCGCCGCCGACCTGCAGCGGGTGATCGGCGAGGCTTTCTACGTGGCGCGTGCCGGTCGCCCCGGCCCGGTGGTGATCGACCTGCCCAAGGACATCCTGATGGCGGCGCAGGACTACGAGCCGGCCAAGAAGACGACCCAGCACAAGAGCTACCGGCCGCAGGTCAAGGGCGACATCAAGAAGATCGAGCAGGCGGTCGCGCTGCTGGCCAACGCCAAACGGCCGCTGATCTACACCGGCGGCGGCGTCATCAACTCCGGGCCCAACGCCGCCAAGCTGTTGGCGCAGTTCGTGCGCCTGACCGGCTTTCCCATCACCAACACCCTGATGGGCCTGGGCGCCTTCCCCGCATCGGACCCGCAGTTCCTGGGCATGCTGGGCATGCACGGCACCTACGAGGCCAACCTCACGATGCACGGCTGCGACGTAATGCTGAACGTCGGCGCCCGTTTCGACGACCGGGTGACCGGCAAGCTCACCGCCTTCTCCCCCGGCAGCACCAAGATCCACATCGACATCGATCCCTCTTCGATCAACAAGAATGTGCGCGTCGACTTGCCGATTGTCGGCGACTGCGGCCACGTGCTGGAGGATCTGATCAAGGTCTGGAAGGCGCGCCAGCCCAAGGTCGACCAGAAGGCGCTGAAAGCGTGGTGGGCCCAGATCGACCAGTGGCGTGCCCGCGACTGCCTGCGCTACGAGAACTCCCGCGAGATCATCAAGCCGCAATACGCCCTTGAGCGGCTCTATGCACTGACCAAGGACAAGGAGCCGATCATCACCACCGAGGTTGGTCAGCACCAGATGTGGGCGGCGCAGTTCCTCAAGTTCGAGAAGCCCAATCAATGGCTGACCTCGGGCGGGCTGGGCACCATGGGCTACGGCCTGCCGGCAGCGATCGGGGCGCAGATCGCGCATCCCGGTCGGCTGGTGATCGACGTCGCCGGCGAAGCCTCGATCCTGATGAACATCCAGGAGCTGTCGACGGCGGCGCAGTACCGCCTGCCGGTGAAGGTGTTCATCCTCAACAACGAGTACATGGGCATGGTGCGGCAGTGGCAGGAGCTGCTGCATGGCGGCCGCTACTCGGAGAGTTACACGGCGGCCCTGCCCGATTTCGTCAAGCTGGCCGAGGCTTTTCACGGCGTCGGCATGCGCATCACCAAACCCGACGATGTCGACCGGGTCATCAAGGAGATGATCGCCATCGACAAGCCGGTCGTGGTCGACGTCTGCGTTGACAAGACAGAGAACTGCTTCCCGATGATTCCGTCGGGCGCGGCGCACAACGAAATGCTGCTGGGACCCGCCGACAAGTTCGAGAAGCCGATCTCGGAAGAAGGCATGGTTCTGGTCTAGTCGACGCCCTCCCGTCGAACCGTCCTTCTATTGACCGCGCCGCGCGGCCCGCTCCCCGGGCCCGGCGCCGGGGAGCGAACAAGTGACTGCCAGCCTTCAGCGCCACACCATTTCGGTGCTCGTTGACAACGAGCCCGGCGTGCTGGCGCGCGTCATCGGCCTGTTCTCAGGCCGCGGCTATAACATCGAGAGCCTGACGGTGTCGGAGACCGACGTTAGGAAGCACCTGTCGCGCATTACCATCGTCACCTCGGGCACGCCGATGGTGATCGAGCAGATCAAGGCGCAACTCGACCGCCTGGTGCCGATCCACAAGGTCGCCGACCTGACGCTTGATGGCCCGTCCGTCGAGCGCGAGCTTGCGCTGGTCAAGGTGCGCTCATCGGGCGACAAGCGCGTCGAGTCGCTGCGCATCGCCGACGTGTTCCGCGCCCATGTCGTCGACATGACCAACGACTCGGTGGTGTTCGAGCTAACCGGCGCGCCGGCCAAACTCGACTCCTTCGTCGGCCTGATGGAGCCGCTGGGCCTGGTCGAGGTCTGCCGCACCGGCGTGGCGGCGCTGCGCCGCGGGCCGGAGGGGATTTGATGCCCTGCGACAACAATCACTCATCCGAAGGTCCGAAGAGCTACCGCGCCAGCGACCCTGCGGAGCGGCGCAAGCTGCGAAAGGAGTTCGACGAGATCGGTGCGTCGGGCGTTCTCTTGATACAACGGCTCAAGTTCGCGGCTCGAATTGTCGACGACAATTCAATCCCGCACCTGCTGAAGCTGATCGACATGGAATGGCAGGAGGCGCGCCACTATGAATCGTTGCGAATGAATGTATTGAGTGTATTCGTGACCGTCGCCAGCGCGGTCATCGCGGCGACTTACGCTCCCGCGGTGAAACTTGATCCTTTCGCCAGCGGAATGATCCTTGTTGGCCTCGGAGGCTTCGGGTTGCTTTTCGTGCTTCGCCTCACTGATGCTTTCTTGTTTCATTTCTACAGGCGCATCGGTTACTCGAAAGCTCTGTTTGTAGTGTCCGAAGGAGTTCCTATTGGAATGGTGGCCCGCACGGTGGACAAAATGCGACGCATGAAACCGAGTCGAATGGAATGGCTCCAGATTACTTGGCTGTGGGCGAGCATCCCAGGTGTCGTAGCACTCTTTGGCATCGCACTTCTGATACCGCATACCAGAGCGCTACTTGTCCCGCCCATGCAACCCGGGAACCCGGGTTTCTGGTAGTGGCGACCGAGAGATGTAGTGTTGGATTTTCTCGGTCCTTTGCTCGGGTTCGCGGTGGTTCACTTGCTGGCCGTCGCCAGTCCAGGGTCGAGCTTCGTCGTCGTCTCGCAGCTGGCGATGGCGCGCTCGCGGCGCGTCGCGATGATCGCCTCCTTGGCGATGACGGTCGGCGCGCTCGCCTGGGCGACGGCTGCGCTGTTTGGCCTGAAGGTCATTTTCGAGGGCACCGAGTGGCTCTATGCCGGCCTGCGCATCGCCGGCGGTCTCTATCTGGTCTGGCTCGGCTGGATGCTGTGGCGGCACGCCGGGCAAGGCAACATCGAGGCGCGGGCCGCCGGCGGCGGAGTCGCCGTCGAGAGCGACTGGACCTTGTTCCGCCGCTCGCTGCTGGTGCAGCTGTCGAATCCCAAGGTGGCGGTGTTCTTCGGCGGCATCTTCCTGGCGCTGTTACCGGCCGGCGCCCCGGTATGGGTATATGTGGCGGCGCTCGCCATCGTCTGCGTCAATGAGTTCAGCTGGTACGCCCTGGTCGCGACGGTGTTCGCCGCCGGCCCGGCACGCCGCGCCTATGCCGGTGCCCGCGTCTGGATCGACCGTTGCACCGGCGGGTTCCTGGGCCTGCTCGGGCTGAAGCTGGCGTTGGAGCGCTAGAGCGGGGCCGATCGGCGCAGCGGCAGCCGGCGTGATGCGCCGCAAGAGCGCTGGCGTTTGCCGGCGGGGTTGAGTAGTAAGCGCCGTTCATTTCCACAGCGACGGAACAAAAGAGGAATCCCGGGCCATGCGGGTCTACTACGATCGCGACGCCGACGTGAACCTGATCAAGGGCAAGAAGGTGCTGGTCGTTGGCTACGGCAGCCAGGGCCACGCCCACGCCATGAACCTGCGCGACAGCGGCGTGAAAGACGTGCGCATCGCCTTGAAGCTCGGTTCGGCCACGATCAAGAAGGCCGAAGGCGCCGGCTTCACGGTGATGACGCCAGCCGACGGCGCCAAGTGGGCCGACGTGGTGATGGTGGTGACGCCCGACGAACTGCAGTCCGACCTCTACAATGCCGATCTCGGCCCCAACATGAAGGAGGGTGCCGCGCTGGTGTTCGCGCATGGGCTCAACGTGCACTTCAACTTGCTTACGCCGCGCAAGGACCTCGACGTGTTCATGATTGCGCCCAAGGGACCGGGCCATACCGTGCGCTCGGAGTATGTCCGCGGCGGCGGCGTGCCGTGCCTGGTAGCGGTGGCGCAGAACGCGTCGGGCAATGCGCTGGAGATTGGTCTGAGCTACTCGGCGGCGATCGGTGGTGGCCGCGCCGGCACCATCGAGACGACGTTTAAGGAGGAGTGCGAGACCGACCTGTTCGGCGAGCAGGTGGTGCTGTGTGGCGGCCTGGTCGAGCTGATCAAGGCCGGCTACGAGACCTTGGTCGAGGCCGGCTACGCGCCGGAGATGGCCTATTTCGAGTGCCTGCACGAAGTGAAGCTGATCGTCGACCTCATCTACGAGGGCGGCATCGCCAACATGAATTACTCGATCTCCAACACCGCCGAGTACGGCGAGTACCGCAGTGGTCCGCGTATCGTCACCGCCGAGACCAAGGCCGAGATGAAGCGCATCCTGGAGGACATCCAGTCCGGCCGCTTCGCGCGTGACTGGATGCTGGAGAACAAGGTCAATCAGGCCTCGTTCAAAGCGATGCGCAAGCGTATGTCGGAACACCCGATCGAGGAGATCGGCGTCAAGCTGCGTGGCATGATGCCGTGGATCAAGGAAAAGGCGCTGGTCGACCGTTCGCGCAACTAGGCGCCACCGCGAGTGGCAATATGCCCTGCGGCGCGACGTCGCCGCAGGCCGCCGCTAGTCACGCGGCGGACAACCGTCCACTGACGCTATTGCCGCAGACCGGAACGGCGGTAACACCAGCTGGGTTGTCGCACGCGGGCGATCGCCGCCTGCAGGCCGAGCGGATCCGCGTTGGCGTAGTCGGCGCTGGTCGAAGCGACTGGCGGCATGGAGATATGCACAGTCTCGCGCTGGCTGTCGGTGACGCATCCGGCGAGCGGCAGGCCTGCCAGCAGCAAAAGGCTCATTTTCCACATCTGACCCAACCCAAATACAAACGCGACAGACAGCAATATTTCGCCCACTGCCGGTCAATCATGGCCGGTGCTAGACGCACGTCTGTGGCACAGAGCACCGTAGCACGCCGTGCCATACAGGGAACCCGGTCGCGGCGCTAGTTTGGTCCAGTTTGAAGGTAATCCCTGTTTCGCCTGCAAGGCGTCGCCGGCGGAGGCCGTACGGTGCTTGCCGCCGTCAGGTTAGGGGTTTATGAGGGCCGGCGCTTGTCGGCTGGTCTTCCACAGGCCGCGAGATCATCGCCCGTCCGATAACTGAGGATCCACGTCAAACCATGCTGTCGCGACTGATGGGGCTGTTTTCAGCCGACATGGGCATCGATCTCGGTACCGCCAACACGCTGGTCTACGTCAAGGGCCGTGGCGTCGTGCTCAATGAGCCGTCGGTGGTGGCGCTGACCAACATCGCCGGTAAGAAGCAGGTCCTGGCGGTCGGTGAGGAAGCCAAGATGATGCTCGGCCGCACCCCGGGCAACATCCAGGCCATCCGGCCGCTGCGCGATGGGGTCATCGCCGACTTCGAAGTCGCCGAGGAAATGATCAAGCATTTCATCGGCAAGGTGCACAACCGCCGGTCCTTCGCCCATCCCCAAATCGTGGTGTGCGTGCCCTCGGGCTCGACGGCCGTGGAGCGCCGCGCCATTCAGGAGTCCGCCGAGAACGCCGGCGCCCGCAAGGTGTGGCTGATCGAGGAGCCGATGGCGGCGGCGATCGGCGCCGGCCTGCCGGTCACCGAGCCGACCGGCTCGATGGTGGTGGATATCGGCGGCGGCACCACCGAGGTCGCGGTGCTGTCGCTGGGCGGCATCGTCTACCCGCGCTCGGTAAGGGTCGGCGGCGACAAGATGGACGAGGCGATCATCGCCTACATCCGCCGCAACCATAACCTGCTGGTCGGTGAATCCTCGTCCGAGCGCATCAAAAAGGAAATCGGCTCGGCCATGGTGCCGGAGGACGGCGAAGGCCGCACTCTGGAGATCAAGGGCCGCGACCTGATGAACGGCGTCCCTAAGGAGCTGGTGATCAGCGAGCGGCAGATCGCCGAGAGCCTGACTGAGCCGGTCAGCGCCATCGTCGAGGCGGTCAAAGTGGCACTGGAGCACACCGCGCCCGAGCTGGCGGCCGACATCGTCGACAAAGGGATCGTACTGACCGGCGGCGGTGCCCTGCTGACCAACCTCGACAAGGTGCTGCGCCAGGCCACCGGTCTGCCGGTGTCGGTCGCCGAGGATCCGCTGCTTTGCGTCGCCCTGGGCACCGGCCACGCCGTGGAGAACATCACCCGCCTGCGCGGCGTGCTATCGAGCATGTACTGACGGTTCCGGTCGCGTTTGGCGGTCGGGCGGCGTAAGATGAGCGCCAGGTCGAGGGTAGTCGCCCATGGCTTTGCGTAACGCCGTCGTCCAGACGGCCGTCTCGGTCCGCGCCATCGTCCAGCGATTCTCGCTGGCGTTGCTGGCGGCGGCGGCGGTCGGCGTGATGCTGATCGGCAAGGCCGACACCGTGCTGATCGAGCGCGTGCGCGGCGTTACGTTGGACCTCGTGGCGCCGATGCTGGACGTCGTCTCGCATCCTGTCGCGGCGATCAACGGGGTCATCGCCGATTTCGAGGATCTCGCCAACCTGCGGGCGGAGAACGCCCGCCTTCGCGAGGAGAACGCCCGCCTGCTGGCGTGGCAGAGCGTTGCCCGCCGGCTGGAGGGCGAGAACGCCGAGATGCGCGGCCTGCTCAACTTCAAGGAGGGCCCGCAGGCGACCTTCATCACGGCGCGGGTGGTCGGCGATTCCGGCAGCGCCTTCGCGCGCAGCATGCTGCTCAATATCGGCCGCCGTGGCGGCATTACCAGCGGCCAGGCCGTGGTCACCGGCGAGGGTCTGATCGGCAGGGTCACCGAGGTCGGCGAGCACTGGGCCCGTGTTCTGCTGCTGTCCGATCTCAGCTTCCGCTTGCCGGTCCTGATCGAACGCACCCGCGATCGCGCCATCCTGGCCGGCGACAACTCGACCTTGCCGCGACTGACCATGATTCCGTCGCTGGCCGGCATCCAAGCGGGCGATCGAATCATCACCTCGGGCCATGGCGGCAGCTTCCCCGTCGGCATCCCGGTTGGCGTCGTGGCGTCGGTCGGCGACGGCGGCGTCAAGGTCAAGCCGTTGGGCGACATCGTGCGCCTCGAATTCGTCCGCGTGGTCGACTACGGCATCGGTGGCCTGGTGACCGGACCGCCGGCGCCGCCGGAAGCGTTTGGACCGCCGGCGCCGACGCGTCAGCCGGCCGGCAAGGGGCGTTGAGGTGTCGGAGTTGCTGCAGCAGGTCGATCGCGCTGTCTACGCGGCACTGCCTGGCGCGCTGATCGGGCTACTGATCCTGCTGACCCTGGCGCCGATCCGCCTGCCCGAAGTGCTGGCGGTGGCGCCTCTGCTGCCGCTGATGGCGGTTTACCACTACAGCCTGTTCCGGCCCGAGGCGTTGCCGGCGTGGCTGCTATTCGTGCTGGGCGTCGTCTTCGATCTGCTGCAGGGCGGGCCGACGACGCCGATCGGCGTGTCGGCGCTGCAGTTCCTGCTGGTGCGTCAGGCGATCCTGGGCAACCAGAAATACCTGGTGGCGGTGTCCTTCACCTTCATCTGGGTCGGCTACACGCTTCTGTCGGCGGCGGCGGTGACCCTGTCGTGGCTGGCCACGACGGTGCTCAACGGCCGCTTCATCGATCCGCAGCCGGCGCTGTTCCAGTACATCGCCTCGCTGTTCCTCTACCCGATTTTTGGCTGGGTGATGGGCCGCGGCCGCCTGCGCGACCCGCTCAACGATCCGGAGGCGCGGCCGTGAGGCGCGACGCCGATCGCTACACGCTGTTCACGCGCCGTGCGCTGCTGCTGGGCGGCCTCAAGGTCGGCCTACTCGGCACCCTGGGCGCGCGTTTGTACTGGCTGCAGACAGTGGAGTCCGACAAATACAAGGTCCTGGCCGACGACAACCGCATCAACACCCGGCCGTTGACTCCATCGCGCGGCCTGATCTTCGACCGCAACGGCGAGCCGCTGGCGGCCAACCGCAACAACTACCGCGTGCTGATCACCGCCGAGAAAGGCCGCGCCTCGGAGGCGATGAAGCAGGCCGATATAGTGCTGGAGCGGCTCGATCGCGCCATCTCCATCGGCGACCGCGAACGCCAGCGCATTATCGAACAGATGCGGCGCAACCGCAGCTTCGTGCCGGTGACGGTGCGTGAGAACCTGACCTGGGAGCAGGTGGCGCAGATCGAATTCAACGCCCCCGACCTGCCTGGTATCACCATCGACCTCGGCCAGACGCGTGACTACTTCCACCCCGAGCTGTTGAGCCACATCGTCGGCTATGTCGGCCGCGTCGCGCCCGAGGATCTGCGCGACAGCGACGATCCGGTGCTGCAGCTGCCCGGCATGCGCATCGGCAAGAAGGGCGTCGAGAAGGGCGCCGACGAGGCGCTGCGCGGCAAGCCGGGCGGCGTGCAGGTCGAGGTCAACGCCGTCGGGCGCGTCGTGCGCGAGCTGGACCGCGCCGAGGGCGAGCCCGGTGCCAACCTGCTGCTGACCATCGACCTGGAGCTGCAGCAATACGTCACCGAACGGCTGAAGGAGCAGAGCGCATCGGCGGTGGTGATGGACGTCATCACCGGCGACATCCTCGCCATGGCCTCGGTCCCGGGCTACGACAACAACACCTTCGCCCGCGGCGTCACCCAGGCCGAGTGGCAGGAGCTGCTGACCGATCCCAAGAAGCCGCTCTTGAACAAGGCGGTGCAGGGCCAGTACCCGCCGGGCTCGACCTACAAGATGGTGACGGCCCTGGCCGGGCTTGAGAGCAAGGCCATCAGCCTGTGGGATCGCCTGCCTTGCGTCGGCTCGATCGAAGTCTCCGGCAATCAGAGGAAGTACTGCTGGATCCATCCGGCCGGACACGGCTGGCCGAATGTCGTCGAAGCCATCCAGATTTCCTGCGACTGCTTCTTCTACGAATGCGCCCGGCGCGCCGGTCTCGACCGCATCGCCGAAGTTGCCACCAAGCTGGGTTTCGGCCGGCCGACTGGCAGCGGCCTGCCCGAGGAGCTGGGCGGCCTGCTGCCGACGCGCGCCTACAAGCAGGAGCGCGAAAAGCGGCCGTGGAGCGTCGGCGACACCTACAACCTCGCGATCGGCCAGGGCGACATGCTGTCGACGCCGCTGCAGCTGGCGGTGATGGCGGCGCGGTTGGGCAATGGCGGCTTCGACGTCAAGCCGCGGCTGGTCGCCGCCACCAGCCCGGCGCGCGATCCGCTGCAACCGCCGGCGCTGCAGACCAAGCCCGACGCGCCCAGCCTGCGTTTCAACCCGATCAACCTCAAGGCCGTGCTGACCGGCATGAACATGGTGGTCAACCACGGCGGCGGCACGGCCTACGCGGCGCGCATCACCGAGAAGGGCATGGAGATGGCCGGCAAGACCGGCACCTCGCAGGTTAAGCGCATCCTCGACAGCGAGCGCGATCGCAAGATGTCGCAGGAGGAGCTGCCTTGGCACCTGCGCCACCACGCACTGTTCTGCGGCTACGCCCCGGTCGACAGCCCGCGCTATGCCTGCGCCGTGGTGGTCGAGCACGGCATGGGCGGCTCGCGCACGGCCGCGCCGATCACGCGCGACATCCTGCTGCAGACCCAGAAGCTCGACCCATCGCGTCGTACCGACCGCTTCAAGAGCGCCCTGCTGCCGCGCGGCGGCTCTGTGGCCGAGGCGCCGGCGGCAACCGCCGACCCGCCGAAGCGGGGCGAGCCATGAGCCGGCTGCGAGGCGCCTGCGTGGGGCGGACGGGAGCCGCACCATGATCGTCGGCCTGGCGGCGGCGCGCAACGAACTGACTCTGGTGGAGAAGATCCGCCGGCTCGACTGGCGGCTGATGCTGGTGCTCGTCGGCCTGGCCGGCGTCGGCACGGCGGCGCTGTACTCGGCCGGCGGCATGAAGCCTGACCCGTGGGCCGCCAAGCACGCCACCCGTTTCGCCATCGCCGCCGGCGTCATGCTCGTGGTGGCGCTGGTCGATCTGCGCGTTTGGCTGCGGCTGGCCTATCCCGCCTATGTACTGTCGGTGCTGCTGCTGGTGGCGGTCGACGTGATGGGCAAGGGCGCCATGGGCGCGCAGCGCTGGCTCGACCTCGGCGTCATGCAGATCCAGCCGTCGGAGCTGATGAAGATCGCCGCCATCCTGGCGCTGGCGCGCTATTTCCACGGCTTGTCACGCGAGCAGGTCGGGCGCATCGCCTATGTGATCCCGCCGGTGCTGGCCATCATCGTGCCGGTCGGGCTGGTGATGGTGCAGCCCGACCTCGGCACCGCCATCGTGTTGCTGTGCACCGGCGCCGCGATGATGTTCGTGGCCGGCGTCAAGCTGTGGAAGTTCCTCCTGGGCATCGGGCTGGGTGCCGCCTGCCTGCCGATTGCCTGGAAATTCATGCACGAGTACCAGCGCAACCGCGTGCGCATCTTCCTCGACCCCGACCTCGACCCTCTGGGCGCCGGCTACCACATCCTGCAATCCAAGATCGCCATCGGTTCCGGCGGCATGCTGGGCAAGGGCTTCGGCATGGGGACGCAGTCAGCGCTGAACTTCCTGCCGGAGAAGCAGACCGACTTTATCTTCACCATGTGGACCGAGGAGACCGGCCTGCGCGGCGCCATCATCCTGCTGGCGCTCTACACCGCGGTCATCGTCTACGCCTACGTCGTGGCGCTGCGCGCCCGCAGCCATTTCGGCCGCCTGCTGGCGATGGGCGTCGGCATCACGGTGTTCCTCTACGTCTTTATCAACATGGGCATGGTGATGGGTCTGCTGCCGGTGGTCGGCGTGCCGCTGCCGCTGGTCAGCTACGGCGGCACGGCGATGCTGACCGTGATGTTCGCCTGCGGCCTGCTGCTGGGCATCAACGTGCACCGCGACCAGGTGATCCCAAGACCTTAGGGCGATAGCCGAGCAGTGCGTCGCGATTCTCGGCTATGGACAAGGCGGAACCCGGTGGCTATAACCCGCGCCGCTTCCGGCCCGAACGCCGGCGCGCATCGGAAATGGGCGCATAGCTCAGTTGGTAGAGCAGCTGACTCTTAATCAGCGGGTCCCAGGTTCGAGCCCTGGTGCGCCCACCATTTCTGGTAATAAAGTCAAACACTTAAGCAAAACCAATCACAAATCCGGCCCGCGCTGGTTTTGTGATTGGTTTTGGTTTCCCTGGAGCCGTCACGCGTAAACCGGGCATCATGCCCAGCCGGTCAAATCCGGCTGCTGGACGCGCTCCCGTCCGGCGTGGCTCCTGGGTTGGGTCCAGCGTCGTGACGGCGCCCAGGACGCGTCCTGGGCGCGGCCAGGGGCATCATGGCGCACGGTCTGGGCGTGCCGATGCCGGATCGCGATCGAACGAGTCGTTACACCGTTGCCTTACGTAGGTGTCGGCCCAGCTTCGTGATCATCCGCTTGCCCAGTGCCGACCGTCTTCGCTGGCCCGCCTATCGGCGACTGGGCCTTTCGCTTCTCCGCCATCGCCACGGCGCTGTTGGCATAGCCCTCGCAGAACGTCGTCAGGATTTCCTTGCGGTCAGCTGTCCGAAGCTCAGCAATGCGGGGATGGTTGGCCAGGAATTCGAGTAGCTTCTCCGTTGGCGTGTTCGAATAGCACTCCCAAAAAAAGTCGAACATGTCCAACCCGTCTTTCGCCTGCTTGCCCTGCGACTGGACAACCCCGAAAAACGTATCCGGCTGCCGGCGGTATGCGGCTATCTCGTTGTCGGACAGGGGAAACGTGTAGATCGCATTTCCGCTGCCATCCAGCATCGTCATCACTGTCCAGGCCAACTTCTTCTCGGGCATGACTGTTCCGGTGACGAGGCGCGCCATGCGTGGCGGCTCGCCATCTCCGGCAACGTCGTACACGTGTCCGACGATGAGCCGCTCCGCCTCGTCCTGGTTCATCAGCTCCGGAAACTTTCCGTCGAAGGACTGCGGGATTTGCCAGTTCCGTTCGCCGATAGATTTCATCAGCGCGTGCATCGGTGCGTGGCGTTCACGGCTCGCGACCGCATCCCTGATCGAGGGAAATCCAACGTCTCGCCGAAAGTCAGCAATTCGGAACCCCTCGGCCACAACGGCGCGCACCAGGTTCGTCGAGGTCAGGTTTTCCAGGGCGCTGTCGTACGTCAGAAACACGTAAGCCGGCGGCAACTCCGCCCCCTTCAACAACGTGCTTTCCAGCCGACGCAGGCCGTGCGTCGCCGCACGCGCCCAGCGATCCGCGGTGTGCTCGTCCACCATGTTCTGAGTCCCAGCATCGATGAAGACGATCCGCGGATACGCCGCCCGCTTCCCGAGCGCCCCAAAAAGATGGCGACCTATACGGTATTTGGCTCGCTTGCGCTCAGCGTCGGTGTTGCCGACGTACCTGCATTTAGCTTCGACTGAGAACTTTTTACCCGTTTCAGTTTGGGTCGCCGTGAACTCGCAGTGCGTGGTGGTTCCGTCCGTCTCGTCCTCGGGTTCGAGCGTGAACCCGGCCTCGATGAAATGGCGCGCAACAAACGTCTCGTAGTACGCGCCATAGAACTGCTCGGGGTCCTTAAGCCGTTCGATCAAGCGGGACTGGACCTGCACGTTGTGGGCGAGCAGATACAGATTGTATGCAAGGTTCAGGTACGCCCAGGACGCACCAGTCGGTCGCGCCGTGGCGATCTCGCCGGGCGTGGTGATAGTCGCCTGCTGCTGCGCGCACAGCATCTGATACCAGTTCACCAGCGGGTGCCGGACGCTCGCATCCTTCGCCAGCTCCGAGTTACCCCAGTCGCCGCCCATCACCGTTTTGATGTAGTAGATCAGAAAATCGGGGAACGTCTTCCACTGCTTGGAGAAGAACACCCTGCTGCCGACGGCGACGACACGATGGTCCTTGAAAACGGTCGAAATGATCGGGCGTCCGCGCCCCTGATCCAACTTGCGCCGCATCTCTGTTGCCTCATGCTCGGCAACGAATTGCTTCATCGCTTGGGCGAGTCGACCGTCGATCGGCCTTGTGCCGGCGACGAGCCTGCCGTGGCAATGCTTGAATTTGCGGCCGCTGCCGCAGGGGCATGGGCCGTTCCGAGTTGGCCTTGGCGCAGTCATGTTATTTTCGGGCGCCGTTCGGCGCCTCCGTTCCGCTGGTCGAGGGGGCAGGGGAGATACTCCAACCCGCCTGCGAAACTCTACTAACTAGCGGTTGTACCGGTTTTCCCGATTCCTGGCGAGCATGCTCCGCTCGGCCGGGCGAAGTATCGGCGGCGGCGGTGCCCGCGTCACGACGCCGGCCACGGATCGCACCGCTACTTCGTCCAGCGCACCATGACGCATGAGCGCAGCGGCGACGCGCTCGACGGCGGCCCAGTTTTCGGCGACCACGTCGACCGCAGCGCTGCGAACCTGGCGCCACCACTCGCGCGCCCGCCGTTCGTCGCCATCCGCGAGTTCTAGCGCAGCACGCCATACCCGCCGGTCGTCGGTCGCGATAGCTGTGGCGTTGAGCGGCGCGGAGGGATCAAAGAACAGCTCGGCCAACGGGCCGCAGGCGGCGATGATGCCGGCGCTCCAAGGATCGGCCCATGCCGGCCACACCCTGGTCGAGCCGTAGCCGATCGCTGGCCCGATGCGCGAAAGCACGACGACATGATGACAGCTTTCGGCGCCGATCACGTGCCCCGCTTCATGGTAAGCCGCCCGCTCGCGCTCGTTGGTCATCGCGCCTGGAATCAATGGGCCGGCGACAGTTGTGTGGCTGTCGCCGGCCCGCCGGTTGAAAGGAGACGATTGCCCGTGCTGAACGTCGAAACCTTCACGCGACGCGATAGGCCGCGAATTCGTCCGCGTGCTCGACGCGCGCCTTTTCCATGGCCTCGATCCGCGAGCACCCGTCGCGCCGCCTGATCTCGTCGATTCGTTTGTTGAAGCCGGCGACAGCGGGCGGCATCGGCGCCGCCTTGGCCAGCGGCGGGAGCGGCGCGGCCTGGAACTTCGCCAGCAGATCGGGTCGTTCCACGGCAGCGAGGGACATGGCCTGAAACTTTGAGACGCTGTCGCGCGCGGCAATCGCGGCGACGACGTCCATGATATCGGTTGGCGCCTGCGGCGGCTCGACCTTGCGAGCAACATTGATGCTGGGCATGGGTTGAAGCTCCTTCGCTAGCGCCGGCTGGTGGCGCTTCATGATCACCATTTTCGCGCCTTCCATGGCCGGCGCGTCGACGGCGCTAAGTTCGTTGATGACAAACTCCGTCATGATCCGGCGCTTGCGGCGGACCGCGTTGGCGGTGTCGGTATCGGCAAGCGATGGATCTGGCATGGCGTGGTGCTCCTAGTTGACCTGCTGGGCGATGCGCTCGCGCAGATTAAGCAGCTCGGCCCGCCAAACTCGCGCCTGCCTGTGGTCGCCTTCGGCTTCCAGCTTGGCGACGTGGCGCATGATGTTGTCCGCCTGCTCCTCGTACCAAGCGGCGATGATGGCTTCGCGCCGGCGCGAAATCTCAATGGCCTTGGGATCGGGCGGCGCGGTCAGGGAATTGAGCCGGTTCGCGGCGACGGCTTTCAACGACAGCAACTCGGTGCGCTCGCTCGCCAACTCTGAAAAGCGATAGCCGTCGCGCTGCAGGTGCACTAGGGCGGCATCGATCGCCGCGACCCGCGAATCGATGGCCTTGATGCGGTCGGTGAGCGTGGCGGCTTCGGCCGGCGGCGCCGGGTACGGGAACGGGCGTTCGGCCAACGCGCGCTCGTAGGTGTTGCCGGCGGAAACGGCACGCTTCTTCAACGGCCAGACCATTGCGGCACCTCCCCTCCAATCCAACGGATGTGCGAACTCGGTTCCACCAGCTTAGGCGCCGCGAGCCCGACACGCGGCTGCGGCCGGGCCAGCGCCAGGTGCACGGCGCCGGCGACGGCGTTGGCGACGTCATCGCGGGCGCCAGGTGTGTGGTCGATCGAGTCCTTGCCGGATCGCGCCGTGCGCCGCTCTAATCCGGCTAGCTGCGTCACCAGCCGGTCGTTGTCGAGCAGGTCGACGCGGGCCGAGTTGAGCGGCGCCAGCAAATCGACATAGAGATCCGACTTGGTCTTGTCGGCCGGAAAATACTCGACGCCGCGTTGGCGAAACTGCTCTCTCGGCCATTCGCCGGCATAGCGGTCGCCGCGCACCTGTCGCACGCGGTAGCTCTTGAGCAAGGTCGCGAACTCGGCGACGACGCCGCTGGGGCTGAAGGGCGGGCGTACTTCGCGCAGGCAGTCGATGATGGCCCGGTCGGCTTCGCGGTGCGCTATGGCGAGCGTCATCGAATCGACCGAACCGCCGGACGGATCAACAAAGCCGAAGTACTGCACGCCGGGCAACGGGGCGCGCTCGCGCACGCCGCGCGAAACGGTAGCCTCGACGGCTTCGCGGCTGATGTAGCTTTCGATGTCGCTGCGGAACTGCGCCAGGTACTCGGCGGCTGCCGCAGCCGGGTCGCGTTCCATCGCGCGGTCGACGACACGTTGGGGAAGCGTCGGGTTGAGCGAGCGGGTCGGCGCCTGGGCGACCATGATGAGCTTGTCGCCATCCGGCCCGAAGTGCTTGCGATGCGCATCCCATAGCGCGCCGCGCCGGGCGTATGGCGACGACGCGCAGAGCAGCGGTCCGCCGGTCGTGGCCAAGCCCGGTCGCACTGCGTTTAGAATCTCAGTGTCGGGGTTGGTGCTGGCTTCGCTGTCGTGCCAGAACGCCGCCTCGTCGGCCAACACCGCAACGAATGACGGGCCGCGTAGTCTCCGAAAGCTTGCCGCCCGTACTTCAAGCGCGATGCCGCTTGTCAGCTCCAGCGCGTCGGCGGTGCGGCTGCCGATCAGCTGGGCCATGATGGGCGCGGCGCGGAACGCGGCCTCTGCGTAGTCCAAGATGATGCCGGCCTGCTTCTGGTCGGGTGCGATGCACAACACGATGCCGCGCTCGCCGGGCGCAAGTACGTCGCGGTGATCGCACAAGCCCGACAGGTAGGCCGCGAGCGCCGCCAATGCCCTGGACTTGCCACCACGCCGGCCGATCACCAGCCACGCTTCTTCGACGCGCTTCAACGGCTCGCGCGCTCGACCGGTCAACCTGGAGAAGATGCGACGCTCGGCCGGCGTCAGCCGTTCGCCCATGGCCGCGATCAACAGTACCCGCCATGCCGCCCAGGACGGGCCCTGCAGCGTGGCGCCCAGCAGCGCCGGATCGTCGAGCGCTTGGCGCATTGTGAAGCGCGGCTTCATGCTGCGTCCCGCTGTCGCCGGACCTGGGCGGCGTACTGCTCAATCGTCGGCGGGGTTACGTCGCGCGGCAGGCGCTTGATGCCGATCGCGCTCAGCACGCGGGTCAGGCTGTTGCTCAGCCTGGTGTAGTCGGCGACGTCGACGCGCCGGCGGCGCGCCAGCCGTCGGTCGAGTTGCTCGCGTAGCACCACCAAGCCGGCCGTGGTGCGTGCCAGCTGGATCTGCGCCTCGCTCATGACCTCGGGACCACCGATATCGGCAGCCACCTGTGCCGCCACCTGACCGAAACGCCGACCAACCTGGGAACGCCCGTCGACGCCGTCGATCGCATGCGCCGCGTTGCCGGCGTGCGTGCGGAAACGCCGATCCGGCAGCGCCAGGCTCAGTCTTTTCGCCGGCTTTTTCCCGGTACTGGAACCCATGCTACAAATCCCGTGACAAAACCAGATTGGCATCATGGAACACGAGAAATGCAGCAAATACAATACTTTTGACCACAAGTAGCCGCTGATCGTGTATCAGCGAACTCTAATAATGCGCTGCCAATATGCGAGCATGTTTCTATTGCCGGGGCTGGCTGCGGTTGGCGTCCGCATCATTGGCTGTCGAACCGCTCACTGACTTGCGAGTAATACGCCAAGGCAATATTGGCACCGAACAGCAGCGTGCCCGCCTCCAACAGCGCACCCTGCAGCCCTGAAGTTAGCGTTACGCCGTACACCAGGTAGGTGGCAATCGATGCAAGCGATGCCAAGAGGGCCACGGAGCGGCCCCACCGCTTGAACAGGTAAAGTCCGACGTAGCTGGCAACTATGATGCCGATCAACAAGCCGAACATGACCACGGAAGGCCAATAGTGGTTGTCGAACCAATAGAACCTGTCGCCATAGGCCGCCAAGAGCGCCTCCGAAAAACCCGGCGGCACGATATCGTCGACGAGCATACCGGCGGCGAACAGCACGGCGTTGACGGTCAGGAGTACACGGAATCGATTGGGCGTCATGCTTGAGTATCCCTGGGGAGCAATGTCGCACGATACTCGTCGCGTGGTCCTTTCTGCTACCGGGTTAATCCGGCCGACTACGGACCCGCACGCGCGGCTTGCGCACCAGAGCTGCGGGCCTTTGGTCGTAGCGTCGGCCACGAAGCGTGGCCATGAACGCCACGTTGCTTCGCCGGGCACCATCACGACGTTGCTTGTCGCCATGGGCGAGGCCGGCATAGTCGTCGGCTGCTAGCGGTGGTTCCGCGGGATGGGGTGGCATGGTCGGGCTTCCGTTTGCTGGCGGGTAGGTTCGCGGGAATTCACGTGATGGTGGTCGGGTCGGGCGGGGGCGTTCGCACGCATTTGGCCGCTGTATAAGACGAGTGTCGATTCCAGCGTGATCGGATGCACGGTCGGATGCGCCGCGTACTTTAACGACGTGTCGTTCGAGACGAGGCGGATTTGCGCGTGCTGGTGGTCGGCCAGCTTAAAGTTGTTGGTACTAGCGACGTGGCATTGAAGTACGTCAGACAGTAGCGCATGCGGCGCAGTCCGACGGCGTCAACAATGTCCTGCAACGGGCTGATGCTGCTAAGTCCGCCGCGACCGTGTCGCTTGCCCAGTGCCCGAAGAAGTATCTCCGCAGCACGCCGGTCGCGGTCGTCACTAGTGCCGCTGCGGCGCTTTGCCCCGATCAAAGTACGCGCGAGCCGGGCGAGGTTGAGTTCCGCCAGCTTGATCATGCGGCCGGCGACGGCTGCAACGTCGAGTGCCAGCAGGTCAGAGGCGCGGCGGATGCCAAGCCGTCGCAAGGTGCGGGCGCGGTTGAGCCGGATCTCGACGTGACAGCATGGCTTTCCGGCGAGCTTGGAGTGGTCGGCGTATGACGTCACGTTGCGGGGCGCGTGCTTTGGACCGGTATAGCTCGTGCCGATGACGTCCACGCTGTCGTGCCGGTGCCAGCGCTGCAGGTGGTGCCAACGGAACCATTTCTTGATGGCGCGCGCTTCGGCCATGGTGGCGGTCAGCCAGTCAATGGCGATCTCGACGCGCACGACGGTGGTTTGCTTGGCGTCGAGCCATGGCAGCAGTTCCCGGCGCGGTTGGAAGATGCGCCACACCCGGAAATCGTGGGTGTCGCCGCGGGCGCGGCGCGGATCGTTCTTCGACAGCTTTGCTGGCAGGATCTTTGCGGAGAGGCGGCGCATCTGCTGGCGGTCGGCATCGGTCGGCACGTCGCGAAATCGCATCGTGACGACGTCGATGTAGGCGATGACGCCAACGATGGAAGCAGCAACGCAGCAAGGTAGCGGTAGGCCGCGCGCCGGCTTGACGCGGCCGGCTGCGCCTCGTAGAGGGGCCATGCTTCAGTGTCCTTGATGCTGCCCCGTCGCGTCGCTCGGCGCGCGGGGCTTTTTTCTTTTTCAGCGGGCGGCGCGACTGCCTTTCTAGATCGACCAAATTGGTCGAATTGGATTCTCGTCGCGTCACCGGTCAAGCGGATCGTGTCCGAATCGACCCGGCATTGGATAATTGTATCGGGCGCGGTTGCGCCGCGCACGGGCATCGATGCCCAAGTCGTCAGCCGTGCGTCGTTTCGGTTTGGGCGGCGGCTCCGGTGGCAGCTCTGACCGAGGTATGCCGAAGAATCCGCCGACCAGCGGTTCGTTCTTTTTCTGCCTTGGTCGATATTTTCTTTTGGCCATGGTTGGTTGCCTTCGTTGGCGACGTGTTGTGCTGCTGTGAGCCGCTCCCGTCGCCAGCGAAGCGGCGTCCATTCTCGGTGCGCAGCCATTCCCGATGCTGCGTCTCGATCGCCTCGACATCCCATTCGCCGGTTTCGGCAGCCTCGAAAGCGGCTACCTCCTTCTCAGTGGCTGCAGAGGCTTCGGCCTTCGCGGCGGCCGTTGCCTTGGCCTGGGCGAAGCCGGAATCGTGGGCCGCCTTGTCCTCTGCCTCGGCGGCTTCGATCGCCGGCATGTGCGCCAAGATGCTTTCGGCGAGGCTGCGAGCCTTGGAGGCGCCGTAGAGAGCCACGATGACGCTCTCGACGACTTCGAGTGAATCAGTCGAGCTGATAATTGCCGTGCCGCCGATGGTGGTACGACCAACTGACGGCCGCTCGCGTGCGAAGGCCGGACAGTGCCGGATGACGCTACGGGCCGATTGCCAGGCGAAGCGCTGCTGCGATGTCAGCGTGCGACGCCATTTGATGACTGCGCGGCGCCGGAGATAGACCTGTTCTAGGTCCCAGGCTGCGGGCACGTCCAGGTAGCGGTCGAGCCCGGTCACTTTGAGAATTCGCGCGAGCGAATATTCGGCTGCCCCCTTTTTCCGATCGCCGCTCCATCGTCGCGCGGCTCGCTGTCGAGCAAGGTCGCGCCGCAGCGCGATGGCCCTGCCCAGCAGCAGGTGGCGATCGAAGTTTTTCTCCTGGTGGCGTGCGGCGCGGTGGGCAGCGGCGATGATGGCGCGCTGCCGCGCCGTCAGCTGCGATGGTTCCGAGGCTGATTTTTCGGACTGGTCCGAAGAATTGGACGGCATCGCCTGGATCACGCCTGAACGTCGTTCGGCAGTGCGGGCCTTTGTTCCTCGAGCGCGCCGGCCACAGTGCGCAACAGCTCGACCACGCGGCCATAGTTGCGCACCTTCTTGGATCTCGCATCGCGCCCCTCGACGTCGCGCTGGATCATGGTGATCAGTTCGTCCGCCTCGGTTCGCCCGAAATTGAGTGCGCGTAGGGCGTCCAGCGCCGATGTGGGATCAGCCATGGCATCGTGTTGGATCAGCTTGATCAGCTCGGCGCCACGGTAGTGCACGACGCGGTGATCCTTCGAGTCCTTGGCCGTGGCACAAGCTGTGCCAAGCCGGATAGGCGTCAGCTGGCCAGCCTTTTCATACCGCCGCAAAGTCGCGGTGCTCTTCTTCAAGAAGGTCCCGGAATCGCGCCGGGTATGCAGGGCGTCAGGGTCGATCGAAGGCATTGCAACAGCTCCATGCCGCCGCACGGAATTCGCCTACTCGACAGCGATTCCATGTCGGGGTGCACGGAGCATTCTGGACACCGCCTTACGGCGGGGGCCTTCCCTAAACGCTCGGCCGGTAGCCGTCGGCCTCCCTCATCGGGCTACGCTGATTCAATCCGACATGTCCTGAAATGTCAAATCGCGCGCGGCTTGCGCTTCTTGTTACGAGCTGATTTTGCGCGCGACAGGCCGGCGATCTTTGCGATGTGTTTGGCGACCGCCGTCAGCGCCTCGCCTTTCTCTTGTCGATAGTGATAGCGATCATAAATCTTGCGCATACCTGGCAGCGTGTGGCCCAAAGTGAGTTCAGCGACATCGCTCGGCACACGGCAAGCGGACATGTATGAGCGCGCCGTGCGCCGCAGATCATGAAGTACCCACCAGCGTTGACGTAGCGCCAGCTGTGCGGCTTTGGCCTTGGCTTGGTCGCGTGACCTCGCTTGCTTGAGCAACGCGCGGATCTCGGCATACTTCGCGGCCATGGTCTTGTCGCTTCGTTCGCGCGCGATCTTGTCGAGTTCGTCCAGCATCAAGGTGTCCAGCGCCAGCTTGCTCTTGCTGAATCCGTTCATCGGTCCGTCGGTGCGGCCGGCGAAAACGAACTCGGTCCGGCCTAACTTCGGCTGCCGGCCGATGATGTCTAGCGCGAGCTTCGGCAGCGGCAGCAGCCCGGCAACGCCTTTCTCGCGCGGCGCTTTGGGCATGTTCCAGGTGCCGTCGACCAGTTGGGGCCATGTCATGCCGGCGATCTTTTCGCGGCGCTGGGCACACAGCAGCGCGAATTTGACGAACCGCCCGAATATGCCGGCCTTGTCGGCGGCGCGCCACAACGCGACCAACTCGTCATCCGACAGTACGCGTTCGCGCTCGGCCGAGTTGCCCGGCTCCATGCCACGGGCGATCGGCGACGAAAAAGAATCGTCGGTCGTTTCGAACCACGAGCATAGCCGCCGGATGACCGCCAGCACGTAGCCCGCTTGTCGCTGGCCATGCTTGGCTTTGACCTCGGTGATCAGCTTGTGCACGTCGCGTCGCCGGATTTCTAGAAATCGGCGATACTGCCATTTCGGAAGCACGTAGTAGCGCAGACACCGGGCGTATTCTTCGGCGCTGACCAGCTGCTTGCCGGCAACGTACTCCTCAAGGAACTCATTGGCGACTTTCCCGAACGTGCCGGTACGGGATCGGGCGAGTGCCTTGTCGGGATCGTCCAAGAGAGCGTTGGCGGCTTTGCGGGCGGCCTCCAGGCCGAACGTCGGCGAGTAGCGCCCCAGTTTGTGCGGCTTGGGCCGACCATCCACATAGGCGATGGCCGTCCAGGTCATCACCCCGGACGGCATGACCCTCAACACCAACCCGCCGCTGTTGACCCGGCCCAGGTGGCGGTCGTGGATATCGACGCGCACGGCCGCCGGCTTCATGTCGCGGAGGAGCGCGGGCGTGAGCTGGATGGCGTTGTCGCGGACCTCCAGCGCGGTCGATGGTTTCGGCGTTGGCATCGTGACCCCGTGGTTTTGCCTGTGGTTTTCCACGGGGCTTATAGCATGAATAGGTCATGTTACGACATGACGTGTCAGAAGGCCCGAAAAACCCTCATTTCGTCGGCCTTCCATGTGCGAATTGTCATGTCACGTCACGACATGATTCGTCATTGGCACCGACTCTTAATCAGCGGGTCCCAGGTTCGAGCCCTGGTGCGCCCACCAATCCCATCAAGGGGTTAACCCATTTCCGGCAAGAACGAACGGGGCACGCGAGTCTAACGTCGCGTCTCCTGCGTTCGACTCGTTAGACTCAACCGCCGATCAGGTCGCGCTGCGGCTGAGTGTGGCGCAAGGTAATGACCAGGTCACTGTCGATCTCGGCCGGCGTGATCTCTCGCAGGCCGGACAGCGTCACCCAGCAGGGCGGCCGGTCGGGGTGCAGCGCGATCAGCCGCTTTCTATGTTCGGTGAACGTCGTGCCCGCCGGCACGTGAGCGACGAAGATGCTGCCGGGCGGCGGGTGCGTAGCGTGCTTCAATCCATCCTTGTAGGCTTCGATCGCGCGGCTGAGGGCAGCCGGGTCGCCGCTGCGGTCTCGAGCCGGGCATAGCGGCCGCCGCACCATTGCGGGCAGTCGCGGCCCAAGCCGGCCATGATCAGTTGCGCGGCAAAGTCGCCACCGTTGTTGGCGAGCAACGCGACGTGAAGGCCGTCGCGGAACGTGGCCGGCCTGGCATCACTGAAGCCCAATGATCAGCTGCCGAATAGCTTCTTCGATTTTTCTGCCCGATGTTGGGAGTTCAACTCGTCGATGACCTCGCCGAGCGTCCTGGAGAGCTGACCGATGGCAAGCCACATCTCTCCCATCTCGGCTGGCGAGAGACGGTATTTCTCGCAGTACGCATCGACCAATGTAAGCTCGCGCTTGTCGATCTTTGCCATTTGCTGTCTCCTTCTGCTGTCATTGCTCGCGCGATGCACCACGGGTCGTCCCATGTCTTCAGGGGTTCATAGCGTTGAACGGCCCGATGATCGTTCAGTTCCCCTCGACGATCGGCAACACGGGCACCCGCGAAGCCGGCGGGCATCGCGCACCCTGATGGCGAAGGTGTTTTCGCTACGGCAGGTCATACCGCCGACGGTGGTGGTAGCTGCGGCTGTGCGGCGTGGC
The DNA here is from genome assembly GCA_035249115.1 of Vineibacter sp. Taxonomy (GTDB): domain Bacteria; phylum Pseudomonadota; class Alphaproteobacteria; order Reyranellales; family Reyranellaceae; genus Vineibacter. Next base: position 2,732 of record DATFGV010000597.1, on the reverse strand, counting down.
GGCGACGATGCCCGAGGCGTGCGGCCGGTCGAGGGTGCGACCCCCGAGCGGCCACTCCAATCGCCGCCACAGGGAACGTATAGCACGAAAGGCCCGCCACGGCGGACCGGGCAGGTCTCATTCGTCGGCGGGCAGGGGTGCTCTTATGCGGCTCCGTCATGCACTTCTAGCTACTTGCCCCCAGCAGCGATAGAGCCGCCCCGACATGGCCGTGTGCACCGGCCGGGTGAACAGTAGCACGATAGGTCAGGCCGCGGGTTCCCCACCTGCCACACTGCCCGCCAGGGGCCTCCACAACGCGCCTGCGCGGTGCCAGGGCGCGATCAGCGCCGGTGGGTGCTCCGATACTCCCGCCGCGCCGGACCCTCACCCGCATCGGAGTCGAGAGGCCAAGTAGGGCCAGCCCTCTCTAGCTTGATGCGAGCAATTTAAACTCTCACATCGAACTCCTCACTGGCCCGGATCCGATTTCTGCAGACCCCTCATGCAGGCCGCGCGCACTCAAACACGATCGCCTCCATCGGTGCGGCGATCGGCCCTTCGCCCAGTTCGCGCGTCAGCGCCCGCGCAGCGGCCTCGGTCGCTGCCTCAAGCCGCGCCGCATCGCGGGCTTCGATCTCGGCGCGCAGCGGCGTGCCATGGCAGAGCGCGGTCGCCGCGTCGCGTGCGCTGGCGCTGCGGCTTTCGAGCGTGACTCGATCGGCCCGGATCGCCGTAAAGCCGACGGCGGCGAGCTCGGCGGTGATCGCTGCGATGTCATTGTAGGCGAAGGGTACGCGCGACATGAACCGCGGCGGATCGGCGGCGAACTGACCGGCCAGCGCCCGTTCCACGACGTTGGTAATGCGGTTGCGATCGATCTCGCTCCAGACGTTGAACAGGAAACGGCCGCCGGGCTTCAAGACGCGAACGGCCTCGCGCTGGCCGGCCCGCTTGTCGGGAAAGAACATGATGCCGAACTGGCACACCACTGCGTCGAAGGCGCTGTCCGCGAACGGCAGTTTCTGCGCATCCGCCTGCTGCCAGCGCACACGCGGTGCGCCGGGCTGGGCGGCGGCGTGGTCAAGCATCGGCTGATTGAGGTCGGTGGCGGTGATGGCGACCGTTTCGGGCAAGGTGGCAGCCAGCGCGCGGGTGACGATGCCGGTGCCGGCCGCGGTTTCCAACACGTGCCCGGTGCTGAGCCCGGCCAGCCGTTGCGCCAGGTCGGCGGCATAGGGCTTGAACAGCATTGGCCCCATCAATCGGTCGTAGAGTTGCGGGATCTGGCCTTGGAATGCGGTATCTGACGACTGCATCGAAACGCCTCCAGCGCATGGGTCGATCAAATTGGCAAATCGATGTCGGCTCCGGCGCCTGCCAAGCGATAGCAGACTCCTCCAGCGATAGACCATTGTTACCCGCCGTCGCAGATGCGAAAGGCGTCGCGTCGGCGCCGTTGCTGGCGGCTGCGGCGCGGTGCCGCGATGTCGGCGCCGATAATCGGCACGCGGCGTCCGATCGACGGCCGCGAGTCCGCCGGAACATTTTGCCCCGCCCCGGGCAGTCGCGCTAACGTCCACCATCGCGGCACTGCGGTTGCCGCGGCGCCAACCGGCGCGATCATCCCGCCAGCGTGACAGAGGAGGAACGCCATGATCAGCTTACGCCCCGCAGCAGTGCTCGTCGCATGCAGCGTTGTCGTCGCGGTCGTGCCGGCGCATGCCGATTCGCCGCTGCCGCTGGCCAAGTCGCCGGAAGAAGTCGGCCTGTCTTCGGCGCAACTGGCGCGTATCGAGGCGACCACCAAGGCGCACATCGAGAGCGGCATGGTACCAGGCGCCGTCATGCTGGTGACGCGCAAGGGCAAGATCGCCTGGCACAAGACGCTCGGCTTCCGAGATCGCGACGCCAACGACCCGATGAAGCCGGACACGATCTTCCGCTACTATTCCATGACCAAGCCGGTGACCAGCGTGGCGGCGATGATGCTGGTCGAGGAGGGTCGGCTGCAGATTTCCGATCCGGTGATGAAGTTCCTGCCCGAGCTCGCCGGCATGAAAGTCGGCACCGAAAAGCCGGGCGGTGACGGCAAGCCGACCTTGGAGATGAGCGCGCCGGCGCGGCAGATGACGGTGCAGGACCTGTTGCGCCACACCTCGGGCTTGACCTATGGCGAGTTCGGCAACTCGGCGATCCATACGGCCTACCGCGAGGCCAAGGTCGGCGACCGTACCGTCGATGCCGCCGGCATGGTGACAGCGCTTGCCAAGTTGCCGCTGCGCTTCTCGCCCGGCGCGCGCTGGGAGTATGGCCGCTCGACCGACGTGCTCGGCCGCGTCGTCGAAGTGATCGAGGGCAAGCCGCTGTCGGAGGTCTTGGCGGCGCGGCTGATCCGCCCCTTGGGCATGGTCGACACCGCCTTTCATCTGCCGGCCGACAAGGTGAAGCGGGCGGCGCAGGCCTGGCAGCGGCCCGGCGGGCCGCCAGTGGTCCGCTTCTTCGACGTGGCCGAGAAACCGGCGTTCGAGGGCGGCGGCGAAGGCCTGGTCGGTACCATGGACGACTATCTGCGCTTCTGCCTGATGCTGGCCAATGGCGGCGCCTGGGACGGCAAGCGGTTGCTCGGCAAGCAGACCCTGGCCTTCATGACCTCGGACCATGTCGGCGCGACGCCGGGGCTGCCCAGTGGGCTGGGCTTCGGCCTCGGCTTCTCGGTGCGCACCAAGCCCGGCGAATTCAACATGGCCGGC
>DATFGV010000596.1:0-2491 GCA_035249115.1 Vineibacter sp. | reverse complement strand
GCCCGACTTTTGCCGCGCGCTGATCTTGCTGTGGGAAGGCGGCGAGCGCGCCGACGGCGGCGTGTCGAGCCGCTACGGCAACGTCATGGCCGCCGACCGCAAGCGCACCGAGGACCACATCGTCACCGAGCCGGCGGTGGTCAAGCAGATCGCCGACCGCCTCGCCTATCGCATCGGGCCGGAGCTCGCCAAGGTCTTCGCCTGGGACGTCGCTTTCGGATTCGACGCGCCGGTGATCATCTCCTATTCGGCCGAGGGCGCGCACTACTTCCGTGCCCACCGCGACAACACAGCGCCGCAAACCGCCGACCGCACCTTCGCGGTGTCGCTGAACCTGAACGAGGACTACGACGGCGGCGAGCTGGTGTTCCCGGAGTACGGCCCGACCCGCTACAAGCCCAAGGCCGGCGCGGCGGCGGTGTTCTCCTGCTCGTTGCTGCATGAGGCCTTGCCGGTGACGCATGGCCGGCGCTTCGTGCTGACGACGTTCTTCCGCAACCGCGGCCAGCCGGCACCGCACCAGCGGCCGCCGGGGTAGGCACCGATGAGCGCGCCTTCTCGTGGTCGTCCAGCGGCACTTATCACAAGGTCCGATCAGCGAACTCGATCGCAGTGCGCGCGCTGGGGCCGCGCCACTGCGTGGCGCGTCATGTGCCAGCCCACCAAAAGGCGCGCCACTGGAGTGGCGCGCTCCCAGCGGTGCTGATATGCCCGAGCGGTTCGACCATATCGGCATCGTCGGCGGCGGCGCCTGGGGCACGGCGCTGGCGCTGACGGCGCGGCGGGCAGGGCGGCGGGTCACGTTGTGGGCGCGCGAACCGGAAGTGGTTGACGACATCAACGGCGCGCGGCGCAACGCTCGCTTCCTGCCGGGTCACGCGATCGACACCGGCATCGTCGCAACGGCGGCGCTGGCTGACCTTGGTGTCGCCGACGCCGTGTTGCTGGTGACACCGGCCCAGGCCACCGGCGTCTTGGCGCGCCAGCTGGCACCTCTGGTGCCGGCCGACGTGCCGATCGTGGTCTGCGCCAAGGGCATCGAGGCCGATGCCGGCCGGCTGATGCCGGCGGTCGTGGCCGACGCGCTGCCCGGCCATGCGGTCTCGATGCTGTCGGGCCCGACCTTCGCCGAGGAGGTGGCGCGCGGCCTGCCGACCGCGATCACGCTCGCCAGCCCGCAACGCGACAGGGGCGAGGCGCTGGCGCACGCGCTGCGCACGCCGACCTTCCGGCCGTACTGGAGCGACGATGTCACCGGCGTGGCCCTGGGCGGCGCCATCAAGAACGTGCTGGCCATTGCCTGCGGCATCGTCGAGGGCCGACGCCTCGGCGACAACGCCCGCGCCGCGCTGATCACGCGCGGGTTCGCCGAGATGGCGCGGCTGGGCGTGGCGATGGGTGCGAAGCTGGAGACCTTGGCCGGCCTGGCCGGCCTGGGCGACCTGACCCTGACCTGCAACGGGCCGCTGTCGCGCAACCGCGCGCTGGGCGCCGCCATCGGCCAGGGCCTCAAGGCCGCCGACTTCCTGGCCGGCAAGGCGAGCGTCGCCGAGGGTTACTACACGGCGCCGGTGGTGCAGGCGCTGGCGGCGCGGCACGGCGTGGAGATGCCGATCTGTACCGCCGTGGCCGCGTTGCTGCATGATGACGCTGATGTCGACGACACCATCCGCGCTCTCCTGGCGCGGCCGCTGAAAAGCGAGGGAGCGTGAGATGGCCAACTGGCTGGTGAAGTCCGAACCGTCGGCCTATTCGTGGGACCAGCTGGTGAAGGACAAGCGCACGCACTGGAACGGCATCCGCAATCACCAGGCGGCCGCCAACCTGCGGGCGATGAAGAACGGCGATCTGGCGTTCTTCTATCACTCGGGTGACGACAAGGCGATCGTCGGCATCGCGCGGATCGTCAAGGAGTACTACCCCGATCCGACCGACGAGACCGGCAAGTTCGGCATGGTCGACGTGGCCGCGGTCAGGCCGATGAAGGCGCCGGTCACTCTGGCCGCCATCAAGGCGGATGCGAAGCTCAAGGACCTTGCCCTGGTCCGCCAGGGTCGCCTGTCGGTGACGCCGGTCCCCGACGCGCACTGGGCGTTGCTGCTGAAAATGGGGCAGACGACGCTTTGATGGGCGTCCGGCGCGTGGCTCATCAAGTGTGTCATTCCGAGCGAAGCGAGGAATCTGGGGTGGTCCCCGGGCGCGTTCCGGTTGAGCGGGACCTGAGAGCGCGGGCGTCTCGCCCGCTCATGAGCGGGGCGGAGGCCCACGCTCCCAGGATGACCGATTCCGTTTGATCGGAACACGCTCAAGATGTCTCGCTGCGCTCGACATGACAGTCACCGGTTAAGCGTCGTCTAGAGTCATCGCCCGCCATGTCCTCCGCGGCAGCGCTCCCTTCCGATCCCACCGACGCCAACCGCCGCGGCATCATCGCCATGTCGGTGGCGATGACGGTGTTCATCTTCAACGACGCGCTGATCAAGGCGGCGGC
>DATFGV010000595.1:0-10678 GCA_035249115.1 Vineibacter sp. | reverse complement strand
CGAACGCGAAGCGTTCGGCGGGTGAGGGGGCGCTTGGGCCAGACTCGAAATCCTCTTGGCGAGATCTCGCTTGTTGCACCGCCCCCTCACCCGGCGCGCCGCGCCGACCTCTCCCCGTTGGGGAGAGGTGAATACAATGTGCCCGCGTCTCAACCCGCCTGCCCTGCCTCCCTGTCCGCGCTTGCCGGCCGGACACGCCGCCGTTCCAATGAATCGCTTATCAGGTCAATAAGAATAGCCAATTGGCCGCGGCGCCGGCGGTTCGCGATACTGCGCCCATCGATCGCCCGGCTTGGGACAGGCGATGAACGGCCTCGCCCGCGCCATGCGATCGAACCGATGCCTCCGGCTCGTCGCCGCGGCTCGGTCTGGCCGGATGACTAAAACGGCGCCTGCGTCCATGGCCAGGCGCATGACGGGAGATGCGAATGCCGCCGGGATCCAACATGAGCGAGCTGACCGAACTGAAAGCCTCTTTGGACCAGCTCGCGACCTCGCCCGCGACCGCCGCCGCCGTCACGGCCGCGCGCGCCTATGTCGGCAAGCTGCAGAGCGGCGGCACGTCGGCGCTGCCACACGACATGGTCGCCTTTGGTACTGGCTACGTGACGTCCGACGGCACGAGGGCCGCGAGCTGGGAGCACTTCCAGAGCGAGAAGGTGCCATACAAGATCTACGTCGAGGGCCCGCCGCCCGCCGACAAGCCGCGGTGGCACCACGCGACACCAATACCGCGCAACCATGCCGCCGTAACCACGCGCTACAGCTACATGGTCGTGCTGGCGGCGGCCGGGGTCGCTGTCCTGCGTCCGCACACGCAGATGCGGAACATGGGTGCGCAACCGGCGCCGCGCGTCATCCAGCGCTCCGCCGAGGAACGGGCCGAGCTACGGCGCCGGCTGCAGGCGCTGGACCGGCGGTAAGGCTCGCGGCCACGAAGCATTGAACGAGGTTGCGCTGTGACGCTCCGCCTCCTTCGAGGGCGCCTCGCCACTTCGTGGCGAGGGATTAGGTGGGCGTGAACATCGGCAGCGGCGGGCCGCCGTCGGTCGGCTTGAAGACAACCTTGACGTCCTGGCCGATGCGCACCTTGTCGATGTCGCAGTCGACGATGTTGGTCATCATCGACGGGCCCTCGGCCAGGGTCACGTAGGCCAGGACATAGGGCACCGGGGCGCGGCGCATGACGCTGTAGGAATAGACCGTGCCCTTGCCCGACGCCGTGACCCATTCGGTCTTGTCGCTGAAGCAGAACGGACAGATCGTGCGCGGATAGTGGTGCGCCTCGCCGCAGGCGGTGCACTTGCGGACCAATAGCTTGCCCTGGGCGGCGGCGTCCCAATAGGCCTGGGTTTCGGAGCTAACCGAAGGCGCCGACAGCTTGCGTTCCTTCGCCATGGCCTACTCCCTCTCCAGGATGACGGTGGCGCTGCCGTGGCGCGAGCCCAGCGAACCGCCGGTGCCGTGCGCCAGCGCCAGATCGCAGTTCTTCACCTGTACCGCCGGATGCGCCTCGCCGCGCAGCTGGCGCACCGCTTCGAGCACCTTGGTCAGCCCGCCGCGGTTGCCGGGGTGGTTGCTGCACAGCCCGCCGCCGTCGGTGTTGAACGGCAGCTTGCCGCTGCCGGCGATCAGATTGCCGTCGGCCACCAGCTTTCCGCCCTTGCCCTTGTCGGCGAAACCGAGGTCCTCCAGCTGCATCAGCACGGTGATGGTGAAGCTGTCGTAGATCGACACGTACTTGATGTCGGCCGGCTTGATTCCGGCCTCGGCGAAAGCCGGTGGCCCGGTGTGCACGGCGCCGCTGTAGGTCAGGTCGACCTTGCCGCCCATCTGGGTCTTCATCGCCTCGGCGGCGCCGATCACCTTGACCTTGGGCCGCTTCAGGCTGCGGGCGATTTCCGGCGCCACCACGACGATGGCGCCGCCGCCATCGGTGATGACGCAGCAGTCGAGACGATGCAGCGGATCGGAGATCATCGGCGAGTTGACCACCTCTTCGACCGTCACGACGTCGCGCAGCAGGGCGTGCGGGTTGTGCTGCGCGTGGTGCGAGGCGGCGACCTTGATCCAGGCCAGCTGCTCGCTGGTGGTGCCGTACTGGTGCATGTGGCGCATGGCGCACATGCCGTACATGTTCACCACCGTCGGCCCGTAGGGAAACTCGAACGGCTCGTCCGGCGTCGGCGTGCCGCCGCGGCTGCGCGGCACGGTGCCGGTCGCCATGCCCTCGGCGCGCGGCCGGCCGGCCAGGGTGATCAGCGCCACCTTGCACTTGCCGGCGGCGATCGCTTCCAGCGCGTGGCCGACATGCACGACGTAGGACGAGCCGCCGGTGTCGGTCGAGTCGACGTGCCGAGGCTTCAGGCCCATGTACTCGACCATCGACATCGGCCCGAGACCGGGCGCGTCGCCGGCGCAGAAATAGCCATCGACGTCGGCCTTGCTCAGGCCGGCGTCCTCAAGCGCGCCCTTGGCGACCTCGGCGTGGATCATGGCCAGCGACAGGTCGGTCGCCAGACGGGTCGGGTGCTCGTAGATGCCGGCGATGTAGGCTTTGCCTTTGAGACTCATGGGCGGCTCGTTCTGCTGCTCATCCAGGATCGGGCGCCATCGTGGTGCATTTCCCGACGAGGGTCGAGGCGATGGTCATCCCGATCGGGCATCACCGCTCGGCGCGCCAAGCATGGATGCCTTGCACAGCGGAAGGCATCACGGCCGCTTGCGACGGCGCATCCGACCTTGGTCAGCGAGCGGCTCTACGACGCCACGTCGCGGGCGCCGGGGACGCGCTGGCTGTACTCCTCGGGGATCGGCTTGCCGGCGTCGGTGTAGGCCTTGCGGATCGCCGCGACGTTGGGGCCGAAGATCGTGCGGCGGTGCGACTTGGTCCATTCGCGCGAGGCGACGACGCTGTCGAGCGAGCCCTGGAAGCGCGGCATCACCCAGCGCGCGAACAGCTCGTAGCTGCGCAGGGTCTGCTCGCGGTTGGCCCACTCGTGGGCGCGGAACATGACGCCGCCGATGCCGCCCTGGCTGTTCTCGATCAGCCGCTCGATACCCAGCGCCACCGTGTCGGGCGAGCCGACCAGGGTGGTGCCCATGGCGACGCCTTCGCGCAGCGGGTCGTCGGCCCGGCCGGGCGGACGGCCCAGCGTGTCCTCGAAGTAGGTCACGGTCTCCAGCCGCTCGCCCTTCTGCACCTCGCGCAGGGCCAGCTCGTCGTCCTCGGCGGTGTGCATGTTGACGACCAGCCGCCAGTCCTTGCGGTTCATGACGCGGCCGCTCTGCGCGGCGGTCTCCTCGGCGATCTTCCATTGTCCGGCCAGCGCGTCCGGTCCGCCCGGCAGGCCGGCGCCCAGCGACAGCACGCCCAGGCCGTACTTGCCGGCCACCTGCATGCCGGCCGGCGTCAGGGTGCTGGCGACCGCGATCGGGAAGCAGGGATCGCTGTACGGCGCCAGGTGCAGGCGCGCGTCGCGCAGCTCGAACCAGTCGGTCTTCATGCTCACCGGCTCGTCGCACCGCAGCAGCCGCGTGATGGCGTCGAGCGATTCGTCCATGCGCCGGCGCTGGTCGGCCGGCTCGATGCCCATCATGTAGGCGTCCGACACCAGCGCGCCGGGGCCGCAGCCCAGCATCGCCCGCCCGCGGGTCATGTGGTCGAGCTGCACGAAGCGGTTCACCACCATCAGTGGATGGTGGTACGGCAGGCTGGTGACGCCGGAACCCAGCCGGATGCTCCTGGTGCGCTCGGCGGCGGCGGCGATGATCAGCTCCGGCGAGGCGATCACCTCCCAGCCGGCCGAATGGTGCTCGCCGACCCAGGCCTCGTCGTAGCCGAGATGGTCGAGCCACTCGATCAGCTCCATGTCGCGCGCGATCGCCAGGTTGGGGTTGTCGCCGACGCGATGAAAGGGCGCCAGGAAGATGCCGAAGATCAGACCCTTGTGCGCCATCGAAGGCACTCCTTTCGCTTCGCCCTGCCCGCCGTCACGACGTTTCGGGCCTCGGAACCGTGATGCGTTCCCGTGTACGTGATGGCGGCTGCGGAGTCGATCCGGTGGCTGCCATGCGGTAAAGGGGTGCGTTTTCCTTCCCCGCGCCCAGCGCGGGGAAGGTGGCCGAAGGCCGGATGGGGAGCCGACGTGGTGCGCCTTACATGGACCGCGTCGGCTCCCCTCCGGCCCTTCGGGCCACCTCCCCAACTTCGTTGGGGAGGAAGCGATTCGTGGAGCATGCGATGGACCTGAGCTTCAGCCGGGCGGATCTGGCCTTCCGCGACGAGGTGCGCGCTTTCCTGAAAGAGAAAGTGCCGGCGTCGCTCAGTGAAAAGGGGCGGCGCAATCTCCAGTTCGAGCGCGACGACTACGTCGTGCTGCACCGGATCCTGTACCAGAAAGGCTGGATCGCGCCGGCCTGGCCGACGGAATACGGCGGCACCGGCTGGAGCCTGACGCAGCGCTACATCTTCGGCGAGGAACTGGCCTTCGCCAACACGCCGCGGGTGATGCCGTTCGGCATCCAGATGGTCGGGCCGGTGATCTACACCTTCGGCTCGCCTGAGCAGAAGGCGAAGTACCTGCCGCGCATCCTGTCGGGCGAGGACTGGTGGTGCCAGGGCTATTCCGAGCCGGGCGCCGGTTCCGACCTCGCCAGCCTGCGCACGCGGGCGGTGCGCGACGCCGACGGCTACACCGTCAACGGCCAGAAGACCTGGACCAGCTTCGCGCACTATGCCGACCACATGTTCTGCCTGGCCCGCACCAACGCCGACGCCAAGCCGCAGGACGGCATCTCGTTCCTGCTGATCGACATGCGCCAGAAGGGCGTCGAGGTGCAGCCGATCATGACCCTGGACGGCACCAGCGACGTCAACTCGGTGTTCCTGACCGACGTCAGGGTGCCGCTGGAGGACCGCGTCGGCGAGGAGAACAAGGGCTGGACCTACGCCAAGTTCCTGCTCGGCCATGAGCGCGCCGGCATCGCCGCGGTCGGCCGCTCCAAGAACGCGCTGCGCCGGCTGAAGGAGATCGCCCGGCTGGAGCATGACGGCACACGGCCGCTGATCGAGCACCGCGCCTTCGCCAACAAGATCGCCTCGGTCGAGATCGAGCTGACGGCGCTGGAATACATCGAGCTCGACGTGCTGGCGCGCGAGAACGCCGGCCAGGGGCCCGGCGCCGGCGCCTCGATGCTCAAGGTCAAGGGCACCGACGTGCAGCAGGCGATCACCGACCTGGCCTGCGAGGCGGTCGGCTACTACGCCGTGCCATTCGTGAAGAAGGCGATGACCGAGGGCTGGAACGAACCGCCGATCGGGCCGGAATACGCCGCCACGGCGGCGCCGATGTACCACAATTTCCGCAAGGCCTCGATCTACGGCGGCTCGACCGAGGTGCAGAAGAACATCATGGCCAAGATGGTGCTCGGATTGTGATGGAACCGGCGGCGCCGCGCCGGCCGGCCAGGCGACGGGTGGATTAGGCGCTCGCGGTTGCAACCACCGGTTTGTAAGGTTCCGCGGCCGGCCGCCTCGCGTGGCGCCGGACGATGGGGGAGCCATGAAGCGCATCATCCTGTGCGCCGACGGGACCTGGAACGTTCGCGACCAGCTCGACAAGCAGACCGGCAAGCGGCGGCCGACCAATGTCACCAAGATCGCGCGCGCCATCCGCGCCCGCGCCCCGGACGGCGTCGACCAGATCGTCTTCTACCATGACGGCATCGGCACCGAGGGCGGCGCCGTCGACCAGATGACGGACGGCGCCCTCGGCAGCGGCATGGAAGACAACATCCGCACGCTCTACCGCTTCCTGCTCTACAACCATAGAGCGGGTGACGAGCTGTACTTCTTCGGCTTCAGTCGCGGCGCCTTCACCGTGCGCAGCCTCGCGGGCTTTCTCAACAAGGTCGGGTTGGTGGAGAAGGAGCACGACTACTTCGTGCCCGACCTCTACGACTGCTACGAACAGGGCGCCGGCCCGGGCAGCGCCCCGTGGCAGCATGCCTTCCGACACATCGCCACGCCGCCGTCGTGCCCGCCCATCCGCATGATCGGTGTCTGGGACACGGTCGGCGCGCTGGGCGCGCCGGGCATTCTGGGGCGCGTCGTCAACCGCGGAAAATACAAGTATCACGACGTCGGGTTGCATCCGACGATCGCGCACGCCTATCACGCGCTGGCCATCGACGAGGCGCGCCCGCCGTTCGCGCCCGACTTGTGGACGCGGCCGCAGGGATGGACCGGCACGCTTGAACAGGCCTGGTTTGCCGGCGTTCATTCGAATGTCGGCGGCAGCTATACGCCGGACGGACTGGCGAACGAGCCGCTGCACTGGATGGTCGAGAAGGCCGAAGGGCTCGGCCTCGTGGTCGACAGCGACTACCTGGCGCCTTTCGAGCCGCACTTCGAAGCCAAGCTGCACGATTCGATGTCGTTGAAGTATCGCCTGATGGGCGGGCCGCAGGCGCGAACCATCGGTCAGCACCGAGCCGACGGCGAGTACCTCCATCAGTCAGCCGTCGATCGCTGGAACCACGCGCCCAGCGCCTACCGGCCCGACAACCTCGCGCCGTTCGTCGGCGGCGCAGGCGCACTGCCGGTGGCGCAAACGACGCGGATCGCCCGTGGACCTCGTCCCTGACGCCGGCGACGCATACGACGTTGAGATCGTCGACGATCATCGGAGGCAGGTCATGGTTCCCGTTCATCCCGGCCGCCTCCTGCGGCGCGAGCTGGTCATACGCGGTCTGTCAGCCGCCGCGCTCGCATGAAGGCGGCTGAGCGCGACACCTCGCTATCTGCGCTCGTTCGGCAATACCTGATTGAACTCGCCGCTGAAGCAAGCCCGGCCGAACGCTTGAAGCGCGAGGAAGCGGCGGCGCGCGCATCGATCCGCTCGTTTCGGGCCTCTGATCGATTGTCGCGCGACGAACTCCATAGGCGCGGCCGCTGAACGTGCCGGTCTTTCTCGATACGAGCATTCTGCTCTACTCGATCAGCACCGACGTCAAAGAACGCCGCAAACGCGAGCGCGCGCTGGAGCTGCTGGATCGCGACGACTGTGTTCTTTCGGTGCAGGTGCTGCAGGAGTTCTACGTCCAGGCGACGCGTTCATCACGCGTGGACGCGCTGCCGCACGCTATCGCAGTGACGCTGATCCACGCCTGGCAACGGTTCCGAATCCAGGACAACACGCTCGCCATTCTCAATGACGCTCTGGAGATCAAGGCTGCGTTCGGCTTCTCGTTCTGGGACAGCGCCATCATCGCCGCCGCCCGCGCTTCTGGCTGCGGCGAGCTCTACACGGAGGACTTGTCGCACGGCCGCACAATTGACGGCGTGACCATCGTCAACCCGTTCCGGTAATCATCCAGACTTGGCGGCGTCCGGTCAGTCGCGCCGGCGGCAGTCTGCCGCCCGCCCCTCACCGCCCCTTGAACACCGGCGGCCGCTTCTCGACGAAGGCCTTGGACGCCTCCTTGTGGTCCTCGGTCTCGCCGGTGCGGCTGTGGCCCCAGGCCTCGATGTCGAACGCCTCCTTCAGCGAGGCGCTTTCGGCGGCGTTGAAGTTCCGCTTCATGTAGCGGTAGGCGACGCGCGGACCCGACGCGATGCGCCTGGCGACCTTCATCGTCTCCTCGCGCAGGCTCGCCTCGGGATGGACGCGGTTGACGATGCCCAGCCGCAGCGCCTCGTCGGCGTCGACCCGCTCGGCGAGGAAATAGAGCTCGCGCGCCTTGGCGGTGCCGACCAAGTGGCTCAGGAAATAGCTGCCGCCGAAATCGCCGGAGTAGCCGACATTGGCGAAGGCGGTCGACAGCCGGGCGCCGGCCGCCATGAAGCGCATGTCGCAGGCCAGCGCCAGGCTCAGCCCGGCGCCGGCGACCGGGCCGTTGATCATGGCGATGGTCGGCTTGGGCGATTCGTGCAGCAGGCGCGAGGCCTCCATCCGCTCGCGCAGGTCGTTGGCGCGGCTCTCCAGGGTGGGCGGCGCCTGCTCGGCGCGCTCGGCCATGGCGCGCACGTCGCCGCCGGAGCAGAAGCCGCGGCCGGCGCCGGTCAGCACGACGCAGCCCAGCGTGTCATCGGTGGCGATGCGCCGCAGCGCCGCGATCAGCTGCTCGATCATCGAGCGCGACATGGCGTTGAGCACCTCGGGCCGGTTCAACGTCAGCACCGCGACGCCGGCCTCGTCGCTCTCCAGCAGATGGTCGGTGGGCATGGCGTTTCCTCCAGAATTATCGCCTTTGTACTATTGCCTCACCCTGAGGAGCCGGCCGAAGGCCGGCGTCTCGAAGGGTGGGTTGCAGCACTGATGCCGCGCCAGGACTCATCAACGCACCACGTCTGTGCCCATCCTTCGAGACGCTCGCTTCGCTCGCTCCTCAGGATGAGGTGGGGTGTTGAAACCTCCGCCTAGTCCGCCCGCATCCCCGCCACCTTGATGACGTCGGCCCACTTGGCGCGGTCGGCGGCGATGGTGGCCTTCAGCTCGTCGGCCGAACTGATGATGTTTTCCATGCCGTTCTCGACCATGCGTTTCTGGAAGTTCTCGTTGGTGACGGCGGCGCGCAGCGCCTTGTTCCAGAACTGCACCATGTCGGCCGGCAGGCCGGCCGGGCCGAACACCGCGAACCAGTTGACCACCGTGAAGCCCGGCAGCCACTGCGAGATCAGCGGCAGGTCCTTGAACATCGGCGACGGCCTGGGCGCGCCGAAGGCGATCGGGATCAAATTGCCGCCGCTGATCTGGCCGAGGAACTCCGGCATGTTGCCGAGCATCACCTGCGTGTTGCCCGCCACCATGTCCTGGATCGCCGGCGCGCCGCCGCGATAGGGGATGTGCAGCATGTCGACGCCGGCCAGCTTCTTGAACAGCTCGCCCGCCAGGTGCTGCGAGGTGCCGTTGCCGGCCGAGGCGTAGGTCATCTTGCCGGGATTCTGCTTCGCCTGGGCGATGATGTCCGGCACGGTGCGGAACGGCACGTGCTTGCCGACCACCAGCATGTTGTAGACGCCGGCGATGTTGGCGATCGGGGTCAAATCCTTGTCGACGTCGATCGGCAGCTTCTGGCCGGGCATCACCGGCGCGACGCAAAAGGCGGCCATCGCCGCCAGCAGCAGGGTGTGTCCGTCGGGCGCGGCGCGCGCCACGGTCTCGTTGGCGATGAAGCCGCTGGCGCCGGCTTTGTTCTCGACCAGCACCTTCTGGCCGACGACCGGCGTCGCGGCGTCGGCCAGCAGCCGGCACAGCAGATCGGCCGTGCCGCCGGGCGGGAAGCCGCAGAACAGGCGCACGTCCTGCTTCAGCGACTGCGCCCAGGCCGGCCTCACCAGCGCGGGCGCGGCAAACCCCGCCGCCGCGGCACCGCCAACAAACTCACGTCTCAGCATCTCACCCCTCCTGTTTTTACCTCTCCCCAACACAGCGCCTCACCCTGAGGAGGCCGCGCGTACTGTCGCACGAAATCCTCCTTCACCGTGATGCCCAGGCCCGGGCGGTCCGGAATGTCGACCATGCCGTCTTTGACGGGGAAGCCTTCGACCACCAGCTCCTGCAACATGGGGTTGCTGCCCAGCGAATACTCCAGGATGAACCCGGCCGATGACGTCGCCGCCACCGCCAGGCCGGCGGCGAATCCTGGCGCGCCCGACCACAGGTGCGGCGCCAGCCGCAAGTTGAAGGCCGAGGCGATCGCCGAGATGCGCAGCGCCTCGCTGATGCCGCCGGCGATCGCGAGATCGGGCTGCAGGATGTCGGCGGCGCGCAGCTCGGCCAGCTCACGGAAATCGTGTCGCGTGAACTCGCTCTCGCCGGCGCTGATCGGCACCGACGAGGCGCGGCGCACCTCGGCCATGCCGGCCTTGTCGTCGCCCGACACCGGCTCCTCGAACCACATCAAATCGCAGTCCTCGACCATGCGCGCGAAGGCCTTGGCCTCGGCGACGGTGAAGGTACCGTGCGCGTCGCAGGCAAGGCCGATGTCGGGGCCGAGCGCGGCGCGCGCCGCCTTCACCCGCGCCGCCGAGCGCGCCGGCGTGCCGTCCATGACGCCGACCCGCATCTTCACCGCCTTGAAGCCGCCGCGGTCGATATAGCCCTGAAGCTGCGCGCCGATGTTCGCCGCATCGGCCCAACCGCCCGAGGCGTAGGCCGGCATACGTTCGGCGCGGCGGCCGCCCAGCAGCCGCCAGACCGGCGCGTTGAGCGACTTGCCGAGGATGTCCCACAGCGCGATGTCGACGCCGCCGATCGCCGACAAGGTCAGCCCGCGCCGGCCGAGCTGCGGCATGCCGTGGCCGCGGGCGATGGCGTGGCCCTGCCGCGGCGTGTTGTACATCACGTCCCACAGGCGGGCGATGTCGCGCGGGTCCTGACCCAGCAGCAGCGGCGCAAGATCGTCGCGGATGATGGCGGCCAGGCCGGCGCACGATGCCGCCGAGCCGACGCCGGCCTTGGCCTCGCCCCAGCCCAGCAGGCCGGTGTCGGTCTCGATCCGCACGATCACCGAGTCGAACGACGCGACCCGACCGAAATTGCTGACGTGCTGACCCGACTCCGGGATCGGCACATGCACCCAGGTCGCATCGACGCGCGCGATCTTCATGCGGCGAATTCCTTCATCATCCCTCCCCACGTGAGTGGGGAGGTGCCCCCGAAGGGGGCGGAGG
>DATFGV010000594.1:0-4435 GCA_035249115.1 Vineibacter sp. | reverse complement strand
CCACGACGTCACGATCTGGAACGACCACCTGCAGGACACCGACGCGCTGGCGGCGCGCCTGCGCGACACCCAGGCCCTGGTACTCATCCGCGAGCGCACGCAGATCCGCGCGCCGCTGCTGGAGCGACTGCCTCGGTTGCGGCTGATCAGCCAGCGCAGCGTCTATCCGCATATCGACATCGACGCCTGTACGCGGCTGGGCATCATCGTTTCGTCCAACATGCACGCCGGCACCCCGTCGTACGCCACGGCCGAGCTGACCTGGGGGCTGGTGTTGGCGGCGATGCGGCAGATCCCGCAACAGATGGCGGCGCTCAGGGCCGGCAAGTGGCAGATCGGCGTCGGCAGTTCCCTGCGCGGCAAGACCCTGGGTATCTACGGCTACGGCCGCATCGGCAAGGTCGTCGCAGAATACGGCAGGTTGTTCGGCATGGACGTGCTGGTGTGGGCGCGGCCCGACTCGTTGGCCCGGGCGCGCGCCGAGAATTGGACGGCGGCGGCGAGCAAATCGGACTTCTTCGAGCGCTGCGATGTCATTTCGCTGCACATGCGGCTCGTCGAGGCAACGCGCGGTATTGTCACCGCCGCCGACCTCGCTCGCATGAAGCCGACGTCGCTGCTGGTCAACACCAGCCGGGCGCCGTTGATCGCCCCCGGCGCGCTGGTTGCGGCGTTGCGTGCCGGCCGACCCGGTATGGCGGCAGTCGACGTCTTCGAAGAGGAGCCGATCCGCGATCCGGCCCGGCAACCGCTGCTGGCGCTCGACAACGTCGTCGCCACACCGCACATCGGTTATGTGTCACTTGAGGAGTACGAATTGCAGTTTGCCGATATCTTCGACCAGATCGTCGCCTACGCTGCCGGCAGCCCGACCAACGTCGTCAATCCCGACGCGTTGCGAGTGGCACGACAGCCAGGTTAACCGCTCGCGCGGCCCATCCGGCGCGCCAAGGAAATGCCGATGCGCTTGTTCGTCGCCTTGGTCGTTCTTTTGCTGTCAGCGGTGTCCTCGCCGACTGCCACCGCCAGCGAGGATGCCGCCTGGGCGGCGTTGCGCGGTGACGGCCATGTCGCGCTGATGCGCCATGCCGACGCGCCCGGGCCCTTCGGCGACCCGCCGGAGTTTCGCCTCGACGATTGCGCCACCCAGCGCAACCTTAGCGACAAAGGCCGTGCCGACGCGACCACCGTCGGCCTCCGGCTGAAGGCCAACGGCGCGCGCCTGGGCCGGATCGTGAGCTCACCCTGGTGCCGCTGCGTCGACACCGCCCGGTTGATGAATGTCGGACCGGTCGACATCGAGCCGACATTCAGCAACGTCGTCGTCCTGCGCGACCAGCGCGACACGCTGACGGCCGGCGCGCGGGCTTTTATCCGCGCCTGGAAAGGACCGGGAACGTTGCTGGTCGTGACCCACGGCGCCAATATCCAGGCGCTCACGGGTTACAATCCGGCGTCGGGCGAGATGGTGGTCGTGGCGCCGCGGGCCGATGGCACGATGCGCGAGATTGGGCGCCTGCCGGTGCCGTCACCCTGAATCGGGAATGTCACGATGGCCATCCAGCCCGACCTGCACAGTCGCGTCGCCCTGGTCACCGGCGCCTCGCGCGGCATCGGCAAAGCGATCGCGCTGGCAATGGCCAAGGCCGGCGCCGCCGTAGCAGTCAACTACGTCAGCCGCGCCGCCGAAGCGCGGCAGGTGGTCGATACGATCAATGCCGGGGGCGGGCGCGCCATCTCCTGGGCCGCCGACGTGTCCGACAGCCGAGCGGTCGCCGGCATGATGCGGCAAGTCGAAGCCGAGCTTGGGCCGATTGACGTGCTGGTCAACAACGCTGGTGTCGGCATCGCGCGCGGGCTCGACGACCTGACCGAGGCCGATTTCGACCGCACGATCGCCGTCAACCTCAAGTCCGCGTTCCTGTGCACCCAGGCGGTACTGCCCGGCATGCGCGCCCGTCGCTGGGGCCGGATCGTCAACATCACCTCGGGTGCGGCGCGCGGCAGCGGCTTGGTCGGCGTGCACTACAACGCTTCGAAAGCCGGCATGGAAGGTCTGACCCGCGGCTACAGCACGCGCGTGGTCAAGGATGGCATCACCGTCAACGCCGTGGCGCCGTCGCTGATTGAAACCGACATGATCGGTGACCGGCGCGCCGAGCGCGCCGCCCGCGTGCCGCTCGGACGGTTGGGCACGCCGGACGAAGTGGCGCACGCCACCCTGATGGTGATCGGCAACGCCTACATGACCGGCCAGACCATCCAGGTGAACGGCGGCATGCACTTCATCTGAGCATGCCGTGACGGCCTGGAAGATCTCGACCACCGTGCCGGCTGCCGCCGCGGCTGTTTTCGATGCCGCACTGGCGGAAGCACTGGTCGACGACTCGCTGGTGGTTTCGACCGCCGAGACGTCGCGCGATGGACCATGGCGGAGCGAAGTGTTCGGCGCCGGCGCCGGTCGCGACGGTCCCGATGCCATAACGCGCGCGCGCATTGCGTCGGCTATCGAAGCCGCGGCCGGGTGCGCAGGGATCGTCGCGCCGGCATGGTCGCTGGTCGTGTTGCCCGACTCCGACTGGGTGGCGGAAAACCAGCGCTCGTTCCAGCCCTTCGCCATTGGGCCGTTCTGGGTGCATCCGTCGCATGATCCGGGATTGCCGCCGGCCGAGGCCATCACGTTGCAGATCGACGCCGGTCTCGCTTTCGGCACGGGTGCGCACGCCACGACTCGTGGCTGCCTGCAAGTGATCGCGGCGCTGGACCGTACGTCGCATCGGCGTGTGATCGACGTCGGCTGCGGCAGCGGCATCCTGGCGATCGCGATGGCCAAGCTGTGGCGCCGCGCCGTTCTGGGCGGCGACAACGACGCCGAAGCCGTGGCGGTGGCGCAGCAGAATGCGGAACTGAATGGCGTCGCCGATCTGTGCGCCTTCCATCTCGCCGACGGCTTGGACGCGCCGCCACTTGCCGCCGCTGCGCCCTACGACCTGATCGTCGCCAACATCCTCGCGCTGCCGCTGATCGAGCTGGCGCCTGCCTTCGCCCGCGCCACTACGGCGGACGCAAAACTCATCCTATCGGGCCTGCTCGCCGAGCAGATCGACGAGGTCGCGAGGGCCTACGCCGCGGAAGGGTTCGCGTTGGCCGACCGCAGCACGCATGAGAGCGGCGGTGCCGATTGGCCGACGCTGCTCCTGCGTCGCCGCGTGTGATGCCGATCGCGACACGCCCCGGCCGCACGTATCGGACGGGCATGGCAAACGAAAACGGCCGGCGGTGGTAGCCGCCGGCCGATCAAGGTCGAAGACGATCCGGTTGACTCAGGCCGCACCATGCAAGCGATCGTCGTTGAGCGACGGCGCCGCCGCTGGCGCGCCCAGCACCCGGGGCATGAAACCGCTAGCACCCTCGATAGCCGCGCGGATCTGGCCGCGGTCGATGCCGATATCGGCCAGCATACGGTTGTCCAGCGCGCTCAACTCCGCCAGCGCGACGCGGCGACGACGCGCGGCGCGCAGCGAGTGGATCAGGTTGCCGAGTTTGTCGCCGATCCAGGTGCCGATGATCGCCGCGCGGTCCTGTCGCGCTTTTCGCTCGATTGCCTGGAGATCGACATTGGAAACGGTTGACCCGAAGCCCGCTTCGGCCGTCGCGGAAGCGCGCACTGGCGTCGAGGTCACGGTAAGCTTCTGGGAAGGCATGACACGAATACTCCTGCTCTGTGTTGAACCGGCACGAATGCCGTCGTCACGCATCGCATGACGCTTCCCTCATATGGGTAGCGCTCACCCAACGACAGGGGTGGCGGATTGAGCTCAGCTATGCACCAAAGTCAGATCACTGGCACAATCGGGACACGCATGAGCTGTTAGGTTCTAAAAGTTCACAAATCTTGGAAAGCATGGAATAAAGTTGTTGCTTTGCGGGCCGCAACGCACAACGGGAGCGTCCTCTGATTTGCATCGTGCGCGCGTCCTTGAGACTCACGAGATGCCATTATGGTTCAGATTGACTGTATATCGGCGTGGCGAGAGGAATTGGCTGCATGTCCCACCCCCAACTGCCGCGAGCCACCCCCCATGACGACGCCTGATGACGGCGCCCGAGCCCTG
This sequence comes from Vineibacter sp., assembly GCA_035249115.1. GTDB lineage: Bacteria > Pseudomonadota > Alphaproteobacteria > Reyranellales > Reyranellaceae > Vineibacter. The sequence goes on along the minus strand of DATFGV010000594.1, from coordinate 320 downwards.
TTGCAGCGCCTGGCCGTGCGGACCAGCGGCGCACCTTCGGTCGACGACCTGCAGCGGTTGATGGAGGGCATCGCAGCCGCACCTGAGGGCCTGGCCGGACCAGAATGGTTGGAACTGCTGGCGCCAGGGCTCGCCGAACACGGCGACCGCGCCCTGGCGACCGACCTAGAGCAGTTGCGGGCGCAGCTGGCGGCGCGCCCTGACGGCATCGCCGACTCGGTGCCGCCACGGGCGCGGTTGGACGCCTTGCGCGCCGAACTGGCGCGGCGCGGGCTTGACGGCCTTGTCGTGCCGCGCGCCGACGAACACCAGGGCGAATA
>DATFGV010000593.1:0-2372 GCA_035249115.1 Vineibacter sp. | reverse complement strand
TCGCCGAACAGCACTTTCTCGGTGAGGTCGACCAGCTTGGGCGCCACCGTGCCGAGACGGTCGCGGGCGGACGGAAGGGGTTTGGCCATGGCGTGTCCTCGGTCTTGCAAAAGGCGACTGTAGCAGCGATAGCGCTGCGGCGAGCCACAGGCCGTGACGGAATCCGCAAAGCTGTGTTGCGGGTGTCCGCCGCTGGCTAAAGCTGGTTGCCCGGGCGACCGCAACCCTGGTGCGAGCACATGGCGCGCTCCGTCCGAGGGCGTGGCGCCCCCGCACCCCTCGACAAACCCGCGGCGGCGAGTCAGTACCACCACAGCGGGCGCCCGCCCGACAGGGAGCTTCCCGATGGTACGCCTGAACGCCCATCCCAGCGGCCGGCATTTCCTGCAAATCCCCGGTCCGACCAACGTGCCCGACCGCATCCTGCGGGCGATGGACCACCCGACAATCGATCATCGCGGGCCCGAGTTCCAGGCGCTGGCCAAGCAGGTGTTGGCCGGCCTGCGGCCGATCTTCCAGACCAGGGGGCCGGTGGTGATCTACCCGGCCTCCGGCACCGGCGCCTGGGAGGCGGCGCTGGTCAACACGCTGTCGCCGGGCGATGCCGTGCTGATGGTCGAGACCGGCCATTTCGCCACGCTCTGGAAGAAGATCGCCGAGCGGCTGGGTTTGAAGCCTGAATTCATCGCCGGCGACTGGCGCTCCGGCGTCAACGCCGCCGAGGTCGAGGCCCGGCTGCGCGCCGACAAGGGCCACGCCTTCAAGGCGGTCTGCGTCGTGCACAACGAGACCTCGACCGCGGTGACGTCGGATGTTGCCGCCGTGCGTCGCGCGATCGACGCTGCCGGCCACCCGGCGCTGCTGATGGTCGATACCATTTCGTCGCTTGGCTCGATCGACTACCGGCACGATGCCTGGGGCGTCGATGTCACGGTGGCCGGCTCGCAGAAAGGCCTGATGCTGCCGCCCGGCCTGTCGTTCAACGCCATCAGCGACAAGGCGCTGGCGGCGTCCAAGCGCGCCGCACTGCCGAAATCCTACTGGGCCTGGGACGAGATGCTGGCCGCCAACGCCAATGGCTGGTTCCCGTTCACGCCGGCCACCAACCTGCTGTACGGCCTCGCCGAGGCCATCGACATGCTGATGGACGAGGGGCTGGCCGCCGTCTTCGCCCGCCATGCGCGACACGCGGCGGCGACCCGGGCGGCGGTGCGCGCCTGGGGCCTGGAGCTGCTATGTGTCAATCCGGCCGAGTACAGTAACTCCCTGACCGCCGTGCTAATGCCGGCCGGGCACGACGCCGACGCCTTCCGCAAAGTCGTTCTGCAGCATTTCAACATGTCGCTGGGCCAGGGCCTGACCAAGGTCGCGGGTAAGGTGTTCCGCATCGGCCACCTCGGCGACTTCAACGACCTGACCCTGGTCGGGACCCTCGGAGGTGTCGAAATGGGCCTAACGCTGGCGGGGGTGCCGCATCGTGTCGGCGGGGTCCAGGCGGCGATGGACGCCTTGCGGACCGCCGCCACTTCCGAGGCCAATGCCCGCCGCGCCGCCGAGTAGCTTTGACGATCCCGTCAGCTTGCCGTAACCCCTTGATGTCAAGCGCGGAAATGCCGCAGGGGCGGCATTTTGTGATCGCCACGGAAAAAAACTTCGTGCCATAGTCGCGACCAAACCGGCCGTCGGACCGTAGTTTCTTCTGGGGGGCTCGGCGGGTCGGGGGAGATGGGCATGACCGGAACCGACCGGGCCAGGCGTGTGCTGATCTACAGCCACGACAGCTTCGGGCTCGGACATTTGAGCCGTTGTCGCACGATCGCCAACGCCCTGGTCGGCGCCGACGATGATCTGTCGGTGCTGATCCTGTCGGGCTCGCCGATCATCGGCAGCTTCGACTTCAAGGCGCGGGTCGACTTTGTGCGCGTGCCGGGCGTGGTCAAGCGGCAGGACGGCGAGTACCAGGCCCTGAACCTCAACATCGGCATCGAGCGCACCCTGGAGATGCGGGCGGCGCTGATCCGGCAGACCGCCGACATTTTTCAGCCCGATATTTTCATTGTCGACAAGGAGCCGACCGGGCTGCGCGGCGAGGTGACCGAGACCCTGCGCATGCTCAAGGCGCGCGGCACACCCCTGGTGCTGGGCCTGCGCGACGTCATGGACGAGCCAGGGCTGCTGGCGCCGGAGTGGAAGCGCAAGAACGTGCTGCCGGCGCTGCGCGATCTGTACGATGCCATCTGGGTCTATGGCCTGCCGCAACTCAACGACCCGTTGACAGGCATCGCGCTGTCCAAATCGATCCGGCGGAAGGTGACTTACACCGGTTACCTGCGCCGTGACCTGCCGACCGAGCCGGGCCTGCCGGCGGTGGT
>DATFGV010000592.1:0-3543 GCA_035249115.1 Vineibacter sp. | reverse complement strand
AGACGGGTCAGCGATTCAGGTACGGGAGCGCGAGCCCCGGGCGGGGCCACTCGAACGAGACCAGCGTGCCGCCCATCGAGAGCGTGGCGTACGCGGGCCGGCGGTCGGGGCCGCCGAAGCAGACGTTGGTTACCATGCGATCGGGCAGCGTGTACTGGTCGACCCGGCTGCCGTCCGGCCAGATGTCGGAGACGGCGCCAGTGACGAGGGTGGCGACACACACGTGACCAGCCGAGTCGACGGCCAGCGAGTCGAACATCTGGTAGCCGCCCAGGCCGACGACGACGCGGCCCTTCTCGCCGCGGTAGGGGCCATTGGCCGACTTGATTTCGCCCGGTGCCGACAGCTCGAACCCCCAGCAGCGCGCCGTCGGCGTTTCGACCACGTACAGCCATTTGCCGTCTGGCGACAGGCCGCAGCCGTTGGGACGCTCCAACGGGAAAATCTTCTCCTCGATCTTGGAGCCGTCGGCCTTGGCGTAGTAGACCGCGCCGCGGTCGTTGTCGCGCTCGCGCGTTTTGCCGAGATCGGTGAACCAGAAGCCGCCGGCGTCGTCGAACACCAGATCGTTCGGTCCGTTCAGCTTGCGGCCGTCGCAGGAGTCGTAGAGCGTCTCGAACTTGCCGGTCTCGGGGTCGACCACCTGGATGTAGCCGCCGCGATAGTCGGCCGGCTGCAGGCCAGGAAACGTCCGCCCGTCGGGCAGGGTAATCCAGGTAAAGCCGCCGTTGTTGGTGATGTAGATCTTGCCGCCCGGCCCCATGGCGGCGCCGTTGGGCCCACCACCGAGATTGGCGACCACGTGTTGCTTGCCGTCGGGCATGACGCGCGTCAGCGTTTGGCGTCCGATCTCGACCAGGATCACCGAGCCATCGGCCATCGCCACCGGCCCTTCGGGGAACTTCAGACCGGACGTGATCTCGCGGAACTTCGGCTCGAATGTCGTCGATTGATACATCGTCTCGCTCCCGTTGATTGTCCGCGGCCGCCGCGCCGACGGATGACGTCAGCGACCCTTGAATTGCGCCGGACGCTTGGCGAGGAAGGCGGCGACGCCTTCCTTGAAGTCCTCGCTGCGGCCCAGCTCGCGCTGCAGGTCGCGCTCCAGGTCGAGTTGCGCCGACAATGTGTTGCCGGACGCGGCATTGAGCGCCTTCTTGATGCTGGCCAGCGAGAGCGTTGGTCCATCCGCCAGGCGGCGCGCCACCTGGGTGGCGGTGGTCATCAAGGCCGCGTCGTCGACCACGTCCCAGACCAGGCCCCAGCTGTGCGCCTTCTCGGCCGGAATCTGCTGCGCCAGCATCGCCAGGGCACGGGCGCGGGCGTCGCCGACCAGGCGCGGCAGGAACCAGGTGCTGCCGCCGTCGGGCAACAAGCCGATGCGCGCGAAGGCTTGCAGGAAACTGGCCGACTTGCCGGCGATCGCGATGTCGCTGGCCATCACGAAACTCATGCCGACGCCGGCCGCGACACCGTTGACGGCAGCGACGATCGGCTTGGGCAGCTCGCGCATGGCGCGGATGACCGGATTGAAGAATTTCTCCAGCGCCGAGCCGGAATCGGCCATCGGTCCTTGCTCACGGTCAGGATCGGAGAGATCGGCGCCGGCGCAAAAGCCGCGGCCGGCGCCGGTCAGCAGCACGGCGCGCACACTGGCGTCGGTGGCGAGCGACGCCCAGCAGTCCTTGATCTCGCCGATCATGCGGCGTGAGACCGCGTTCAACTTCTCAGGCTGGTTTAGCGTCAGGGTTGCCAGCCCGTCGCCAATCTCGAGCTTGATGGTCGTGTAGGTCATTCCGTTTGGTCCTTCGATGTCATCGCCACACAGACGATGCGTCACCGCCCCTTGAACTGCGCCGGCCGCTTGGCGAGGAAGGCCGCGATGCCCTCCCTGGAATCCTCGGAGCGGCTCAACATACGCTGTGAATCGCGCTCCAGGTCGAGCGCCTGGTCGAGCGTACTGGTGCCGGCTTCGTTCAGCGCCCGCTTGATCACGGCATAGGCCAGCGGCGGTCCGGCCGCCATGCGCTTGGCCAAGGCCTTCGCCTCGTCCATCAGCGCCGCGTCGTCGACCACCTGCCAGATCATGCCCATGCGCTCGGCTTGCTCGGCCGGCACCGAGGTGCCTTGCATGGCCAGTGCCCGGGCGCGCGCATCGCCGACGTTGTGCGGCAGGAACCAGGTGCCGCCGAGATCGGGCATCAGCGAAATGCGCACGAAAGCCTGGTCGAAGCGGGCCGAGCGGGCGGCGACCACGATGTCGGCCGCCAGCGCCAGGTTGGCGCCGCCACCGGCCGCCACGCCATTCACTGCCGCGATCACCGGTTTGGGCAAGGCGCGGACGCGGCGGATCATCGGGTTGAACAGGCGCTCCATGGCGCTGCCGACATCGGGCTTGCCGTCGGCGCCCGCGTCGCCCGGACCGCCGTCGGCCAGATCGGCGCCGGCGCAGAAGCCGCGGCCGGTGCCGGTGAGCAGCACGCAGCGTACCTTCGCGTCATCGCGGGCGCGGTCGAGTGCATCGCTGACCGCCGCGATCAGCGCATGGCTCATGGCGTTGAGCCGCGCCGGGCGGTTCAAAGTGACGGTCATCACGCCGTCGGCGACGTCGACGAGAACCGGTTGCTCGGTCATGGCACGATCTCCGGGCGCGGACTGTGGCACGTCGCACGCGCCGGCGTAAACGCACGTTCAGGGCGGTTCCGGCAGGCGGATCACCGCTGCCATGTCGGTAGCGCGAGGCGACATGCTCCACTCGTGGCATCGCCGTTCAATCCGGCCGCCGACCATAATCCTTTCACCGCGCCGACAGACCGCTTACACCTAAACACAGCCATGCCCCGCCTGTTCGTCGCGCTGCCGCTGCCCGACGATGTCGCCGACGACCTGGCGGCGTTGCAAGAGGGCATTCCCGACGCCAGCTGGGTGCCGGCGGAGAACATGCACCTGACCCTGGCCTTCATCGGCGAGGTCAACGGCGGCGCGCAGCGCGACATCACCGAGGCACTGGCCACCATCGACGGGCCCGTGTTCGACCTCGAGGTCGCGGGTGTCGATCACTTCGTCGAGGGCCGCACGCCCAAGGTGCTGTACGCGGCCGTCGTTGTCACGGAAGCGCTGCAACGCTTGCAGGAGAAGGTGACCTCAGTCCTGCGCGGCGAAGGCGTCAGGCTCGATCGCCGAAAATTCCGCCCACATGTCACCCTGGCGCGCTTTGGCCGCCGCGCCGAAATGGGGCATCACATCGCGCAGTTCGTCGCCAGCAACAATTTGCGCCGCTTCGGGCCGTTCGAAGTCGACTGCTTCCGCCTCTATTCCAGCCTCAAGCGCCCTGGCGGCCCGGTGTACACCGTCGAGGCGGAGTACCCGCTGGGATATTGAGGCGAGAGCATTTCAGGCCAGTCGCCCTCGCGGTTGATCGCTTCATGGTGAGCTTGTTGTGCTGCACAGGGACATGGTGGACGGGTGTACGGAGACATGGTGGACGGATTTGGCGAGCATCGCAGCTCTGTGGGTGGAGGGCTGCGATGCCATTCCAAGGTG
>DATFGV010000591.1:0-2758 GCA_035249115.1 Vineibacter sp. | reverse complement strand
AGGCCGCCGCCCGAGGTCATCAGGTAGATGGTGCCGCGGAAGCCCTCCTGGGCGAAGCCGTCGCGCAGGCGGGCCAGGTAGCCGGCCATCAGCGGCTGGATGTAGGCGTTGGCCACCGCCGTCGAGGTGCGGTCGTACTCCCGCACCTCCGGGCAGACCTCGCACGACAGGGTGACCGACAGCCCGGGCATCGCCGCCAGCAGCAGGTCGCGGGTGCGCTGCTCGTGGGCGGCGTTGGCGTAGGAATGCAGGTAGGCGACCGCCACCGCCTCGATCGCGTGGTCGTTCAGGGCGGGTAGCAGGCCGCGCACCGCCGCCTCGTCGAGCGGCAGGCGCACGGCGCCGTGCACGTCCAGGCGCTCGGGCACGGTGAAGCGCAGCTGCCGCGGCACCAGCTGTTTGGGTTTCTCGATGAAGACGTCGTACTGGTCGTAGCGGCTCTCGTAGGCGATCTCCAGGGTGTCGCGGAAGCCGTCGGTGGCGATCAGCGCCGTCTTGGCGCCTTTCCGCTCGATGATGGCGTTGGTGGCGAGCGTCGTGCCGTGCATGAAGACGGCGATGTCGGCGAAGCGCAGGCCGGCGTCGCGCAGGATGGCGCGGGTGCCGTCCATCACCGCGCTTTCCGGCGCGCGCGGCGTGGTCAGCACCTTGCGGGTCAGGCGCTTGCCGCCGTGCAACGGATCGCCGATCTCCAGCACCACGTCGGTGAACGTGCCGCCAATGTCGACCGCCAGCCGTGTCGCTTCACTCACGCCTGTGCTCCCTGCTATCAAAATGCCTTCCCATGCCGGTGCCGCACACTAGGGGCGTGCCTGCGATCAGGCAAACCGCGCGCCTCGGCGATTTCACGCCTCGACATCGAACGGCCACAATTCGCCATAGTGTTGGTCGGGCGAAGACCGGCGCTGCGGACCAGCGCCGGCTGGCGCCTCGCGCGGCCGTGAGCCGGCGTCATGGCAATTCCGCAATTTCTCCGCGGCAATGACACCAAGCCTCACTTAATTGCAGGGGACGGCGCAGCCTTTCAGGAGCGCCGGCAACCGGGAGGCAAGCGATGATCCGCCGTTCCATGATGCTGGCCGTGCCAGTCCTCGCTCTGATGGGCGCCTGCCTTCCCAACGATTCACTGCGCATCAGCTCGCCCGCCTACGCGCAAAGCGGCGGCTATCACCAGGGTGGCTCACGCGGCGGCTACATCCTGGGCATTCCCCACGGCGACCCCGGCTACTACACGGGCTACCGGACAAAATCCGATCGCAAGCGCGCCTCGCGCGGCGAGGAGCGCAGCCACCGGTTCTACGACCGGGCCGGCGTGCCGCCGGGCAAGCGCTCGGACCGCGAATCGCACTGGCGCTACGTCCAGGACCCGATCTCGACCTACCAGCACAACGTTCCGGGGCCGTAGCCGGCGCGCGCAGCCTCACGGACCGCGTGGCGCGCCAAGCAGCGCCCACGTGAGTTCGTGCTTGTTGTGGTGGCCGTGGAACAAGGTGCTGCCCGGGATGGCGGCGAAGGCGGCGGCCACCTCGTGGTCGGTGTCGCCCTGGAACTTCACGGTGCAGACGAAGTTCCGCACCGTGCCGGCGGCGCGCCAACGCTCGACCAGCTGCAATAGCCGCTCCGGGTAGCAAACCACATCGGAGCACAGCCATTCGATCGGCGGCAGCGACGCCGGATCGAGGGCGAAGGCACTTTCCTCGCGCCAGTTCACGCGCGCCATCGCCGCCACCTTGGGATCGAGCGGCGCCTTGTCGACCGCGATCACCCGGGCTCCCAGCTTCGCCAGGGCCCAGGTCCAGCCGCCCGGCGTGGCGCCGAGGTCGAGGCACAGGTCGCCGGGCTGCGGCCAGATGCCCAGGCGGGTGAAAGCCTCCCACAGTTTCAGGTAGGCCCGGCTGGGCGGCCCTTTGCGGTCCTCGAGGAAGCCGACCTCGCCGTTGGGGAACGGCGAGGCGCAGCGCGCGGCGTAGAGCAGCCGGTCGGGCGCCAGCAAGGTCCACGAGCCGAGCGGCGCGGCCGGCGGCGTCATGGGAAACACCAGCTTTCGCGCCGACAAAAACGGCAGCTGCGACTGGATCAGCGCAGCGCGACGATGATGCAGCGGCGCGTAGGCCGCCCAGTTGCGCTGGACGGCGCGCAACCGACGCACGGCGTCGCCGATCGACTCGATCGCCACGTCCTGCGCGTCGTGCCAGACATTGGCGGCCCAGGCGCTGGCGACCGCTTCGCCGTCGGCCAGCAACAGTCGCTTGTGTGCCAGCACCACACGCACGCCGGCGCGCCGCAGCTCCGCGGCGAGCTGCGGTTCGAATCCCTGGGCGGCGAGATAGGCGGTGCGCACGGCGATCGGGTGGCGACCGCTAGCGGTCGGGCGGCCGCTCGAGCGCCGCGTCAGGCATCAGCGCCCGCATCCGATCGGCGAACGATCGCAGGCAGACTTCACGGGGCGACAGTGGCCCGGTGGTGTAGCTGGACGAGGCCATGCCGAGTTGTACCTGGTTGATCAGCGCCGTGTCCTCGGCGTTGACCTGACGGTTGATGCGCCAGTTGAGGTAGCGCGCGGCCCGCAGGTCGCGGCTGTCGCCTGGCCGCACATAGGCGATCTCCCGGATCAGGGTCTCGGCCGGCGACACCGGGATGAATTGCATGAAGTCGACCTGGTCGGGATAAATGTCGAAGGCGACGTTCGGGAATAGCTTGTAATAGAGCCACTTGCGCCGGTGCGACGGCGGCAGGTGATCCGCTTCCGGAAGATACC
>DATFGV010000590.1:0-3388 GCA_035249115.1 Vineibacter sp. | reverse complement strand
CGACGCAGGACGAAGGACCAGGCCGGCACGACGCCGACGAGCCGGTGCAGCATCAGGGAGGAGTAACTCAGCGCGCGTTTGGCAACCGAAGCGGCCGGATCACGCGCCATCATGAACATGTTGGTGATCGCCGCCACGCGTGCTCCGCCACGATGCCATCATTTTTCCCGCACCGGAGGCGCGGGGAATCACGGGAAACATGTAGCGCACTGCGCCAGCGATCGTCATAGCGGGCCCTGCGGGCCACCGAATGATCACCGTTTAGGCCCGCCGCGGACGCACGCCGCGCGTTTGGCTCACGCCAGCACGCAGGTCGCCAGCAGCCCCAGCACGCACAGGAATGCGAAAACCACCAGGTATGGCATCGCGCCGGGCCGCCGTTCACTCGACCAGCGCGATAGCCGACAGGCCGCGACCATAGTCGCGCACGCCGTTGAGGGTATTGTGCCGATAGCTGAAAAAATCGCGCTGGTTCGACACGGTGTCCTGCCCGCTGGTTTCAGCCATGGCCACGCCGAGCAGGCTTAGCCGGCGGCGCAGATAACCCGGCAGATCGAACATGTGATGGCCGATACGGTGCGATGGCGTGAAAAAATCGGCGTTGGCTGGATCCTGGGCGGCAAACAATCCGGGGAACTCCGGCCCGACCTCGTAGGACTGGCGCGCAATACATGGACCGATGGCGGCGTGAATGCCGGCGCGTCGCGCCCCCAGCCGCTCCATCGCCGCGACGGTGGCCTCGACGACGCCGGCGAGCGCGCCGCGCCAACCGGCATGTGCGGCGCCGATCACCCGCCTGTCGGGATCGGCCAGCAACACTGGCGCGCAATCGGCCGACAGTACGCCGAGCGCGATACCGGACACCGCTGTCACCAGGCCGTCAGCCTGAGGCGCCCCCGGTGACCGCCACAGATTTGTGCCGTCGACCGTCAGCACCTTGGTCGAGTGGACCTGATGCAAGGTCAGCAGGCGGTCTGCCGCGAGGCCCAGACGGCCGGCGGCGCGGGCACGGTTCTCGGCCACGTTGGCCGGCTGGTCGGCCGAGCCGTAGCCGCAATTGAGCGACGCGAACAGACCTTCACTGACACCGCCCTCGCGGGTGAAGAACGCGTGACGGACATGCGCGATCTGCGACAGGCTTGGCAAGGTGATCAAGGATCGCATCTCAAGGCCAAGTGGCGTGAACTCCTAGCCGAAGCCGGGTGCCGGCGGCGTTGTCGGATCGCGCAGGCCCAACACGCGGAACAACGTGCCCATTCGATCCGGCGCGATCAAGCGCGCCTTGGCGGTCGCGATGTCGGCGGCCTGCGCCGCCGTCGCCCGCGCCAGCAGCGCCTCGGCGCGTGCCTCGATCCCCAGGGCGCGCAGGAAGTCGCCCTGGCCTGTCGGGCCATCGATTGCCGCGCCGGCTTCGCGCGCCGTGCGCGCCAGCGCCGCGACATCGACATGCGCCGTCAGGTCGCAGTCACCGAGGCGGTCGAACAACCCGACTTTCGCGTGCCGATGCACGGCCTGCAGTGTGTCGCCATGACCGGGCGAATCCGCCCCGTAGTCGACGATCAAGGCGGCGCCGCCTCGGCGAACCAGGCGCTCCGCGACAGTCCGCATGAGCGACTGCGATGGCAGCGCGATCTCGGCGACGGCGCCCAGCGGTGCCTGGTCGCGCACTGACGGCGCCAGCATGGCGGCCAGCGGCGATCGCCCTGGCGCCAGCGCGAAACAAAAACCGACTGATGCGTCCAACCCGATCATGCGCTCGCGCCAGCCCGAGTCGGTGCACACCAGCTGGCGGATCGGCAACGCGTCGAAAAACTCGTTGGCCACCAACAGCAGCGGCGCGTCGTCGGGCACGTCGTCGAAACGCTCATGCCAATGCGCGGCGACAGCTGCATCCGCAAGCGCCGCCTGCTGCAGCGCCCGCAAGGCCGCGTCGATCTCGATCAGGTGCAAGCGCTGGGCGGCATGGAAGCCGGCGACGCCACGCGTGGCGCGCAACGCGTCGGCCATCATGGTGCCGCGGCCGGGGCCGAGCTCGACGAGATGCACTGGATCGGGCCGGCCGATCGCCGTCCAGCGCTCGGCCAGCCAGGCGCCAATCAGCTCGCCGAACATCTGGCTGATCTCCGGCGCCGTCACGAAGTCGCCGGCCGCGCCGATGGCGCGCGCCCGGCGATAGTAGCCCAAGGTCGGATGGGTCAGGACCTCGAGCATGAAGTCGGCGACAGTGATCGGACCGGTCTGCACGATGCGCCGCCGCAAACGGTCGGCGAGGCCGTCGCTCATGCGGCGGTCGCGACCGGCGACTGGCGCAGGGCGCGAACGATCAGCCAGGCACCGAACGCCACCAGCGGCAGCGACAGCAGCATGCCCATCGTCAACCAGCCGCCCAGCAGGTACCCCAGATGTGCGTCCGGCTCGCGCCACAGTTCGCCGACCATTCGCGCCAGACCGTAACCACACCAGAAGGCGCCACAGATCAGCCCGGGCCGGCGCCGCAGCCCGTAGACCTTCCACAGCACCAGCAGCACGGCGAACAGCAGGGCGCCTTCGAGAAAGGCCTGGTAGAGCTGGCTGGGATGTCGCGGCAGCTGGGTCGGATCGTGCGGAAAGATCATCGCCCAGGCGACGTCGCTGGGCCGGCCCCACAGCTCGCCGTTGATGAAGTTCGCCAGCCGGCCAAGCATCAGGCCGACCGGCGTCGCCAGGGCCATGACGTCGGCGAAGGCGAAGAGCTCGATCTTGTGACGCCACGCGTACCACAGGATGGCCAACGTCACGCCCAGCAGCCCGCCATGGAACGACATGCCGCCTTCCCAGACCGTCAGGATCTTGAGCGGATTGGCGAGGTAGAAACCGGGCTTGTAGAACAGGATGTAACCCAACCGGCCGCCGAGAATGACGCCCAGCGCGCCATAGAACAGGAAATCGTCGATCTGCTGCGGCTTCATGACGAGGGGCGGTTCGGTCACGATCCGCCGCGCTAGCCACCAGCCGAACACCAGGCCGGCGACGTATGCCAGCGCGTACCAGCGGATCGCCAACGGGCCGATCGCAATCAGCACCGGATCGATCTCGGGATAGGGAATGACGAGGGGAGTCATGCGGGCAGGGGTTTAGCGGGCCGCAGTCGTGCTGTCATCCGCCGCCGGGCGGTCCGTTCGCGCCGCCAGCAAGCGGGCACGCGACGGCTAGTCCCATGGACAGTCTTGCGCCACGGCACCATATGGTCGACGTGCGCGGTCCGGAGGGCACGACATGCAAACCCGCAACCCGATCCTAGATGACCTTGCCAAAGTCGCGACCGGCGCGGTCAACGCCGTGAGCGGCCTGCGCGGCGAGGTCGAAGCGCGCGTGCGCGATCAGCTGGCGCGACTCCTCGATGGCATGC
>DATFGV010000589.1:0-2764 GCA_035249115.1 Vineibacter sp. | reverse complement strand
CGAGCTCGGACGCATCGAACGCCTGCTGGCCACGGTTGGCTCGCCGCAGTTCAAGCTGCCGCCGGTTGTCCATGTCGCCGGAACCAACGGCAAGGGCTCGCTGGTCGCCTACCTGCGCGCCATGGCCGAGGCGGCCAGCCTGCGCGCCCACGTCTACACCTCGCCGCATCTCGTGCGCTTCCACGAACGCATCCGCCTGGCCGGTGCACTGATCGACGACGAGACCTTGCTGGCGGCGCTGGAGGAATGCGAGCAGGCCAACGCCGGCCAGCCGATCACCTATTTCGAGATCACCACGGCGGCGGCGTTCCTGGCCTTCGCGCGCCAGCCCGCCGACGTCTTGTTGCTGGAGGTCGGGCTGGGCGGCCGCTTCGATGCCACCAACGTGGTCGATCGACCGGCGGTGACGGCGATCACACCGATCGGCATCGACCACACGCAGTTCCTCGGCGACACCCTGGCCGCGATTGCACATGAGAAATCCGGCATCTTCAAACGCGGCGTGCCGGCGGTGATCGGCCGGCAACGTCCCGAGCCGGCCGGTGTGTTCGTCGACGACGCGCGAGCGCTCGACGTGCCGCTCTTTCGCATGGGCCACGAATGGCAGGTGGCGCCGCGTGCCGACGGCTTCCGCTACGAAAGCCAGTCGCTGGCGCTCGACCTGCCGGCGCCAAACCTGGTTGGCGCGCACCAGATCGACAACGCCGCCACGGCGGTCGCCGTCGTCGAGCGACTGCGCGCCACCGGCCTCGGGATCAACGACGCCGCCGTTCGCAAAGGCCTCGCGGCCGTCGAGTGGCCGGCGCGCCTGCAGCTGCTGACGCGCGGACCGCTGGCCGACGCCATGCCGCCAGGCTGCGAGCTGTGGCTCGACGGCGGGCACAACGAGGATTGCGGCCTGGTGCTGGCCGCGCAGGCGCGCGCCTGGGCGCTGGAGCCGGGCGCGCTGCCGCTCTACCTGATCTTCGGCATGCTGACGACCAAGGACGCCGGCGGCTTCCTGCGGCCGCTGGCGCGGCACGCGACACAGGCGCGCGCCGTGCCGATCGAGGGGCACGCCAGCTACACGCCCGAGGAGGCCTGCCGCCGCGCCGACGATGTCGGGCTGGCCTGCCTGTCCGCTGCCAGCGTGCCCGACGCGCTGGAGGACCTGCTGGCGAACGTGCATCCGCCGTTCCGCGTGCTGGTCTGCGGCTCGCTGTACCTGGCCGGCACGGTGCTGGCGAAGAACGGGTAGGGCCGTCGGTCCTACGTGCGCTTGCGCCGGGCGGTGTCCGACGGCCGCTCGCCGAACAGCGCGCGATAGCCTTGCGCGAAGCGGCCCATGTGCTCGAAGCCCCAGCGCGTGGCGATCATCGTCAGGTTATCGGACCCGCCGCTGCGCAGCTCCTGCCGGACCCGCTCGAAGCGCGCCTTGCGGACATAGGCGAGCGGCGCCAGCCCGGTGCTTTGTCGGAAATGCTTGTAGAGCGTACGACCGGGCACGCCGGCGGCGGTCACCAGCTGGTCGACCGTGATCGGCAAATGCAGGTGGCCGTGGATGTAGTCGGTGGCGCGCCTGACGCTGCGCGGCGAGATGGAGGTGCGCCGCCGCAGCATGTCGCTGTAGTTGTGCGGCTGGCCACACACCAGTCCGGTCAGCAGCAGCTGCTCGAACTGCGCCAGCGCCAGCGGGTTGGCCAGTAGCGCGTCGCTCTCGTCCAGTTCATCGACGGCGAGCGTTACCCAGCGATGCACGCTGCGGCCGGCGCCCTGGCTCAGGTCCATGGCCGGCGCAAACCGCACCTTGCCGATGACGCCCTCGCCGAGCATGGCGCTGAGGTGACGCACGAGCGCGTCGCTGGCGAAGTACAGCAACAGCCGCCGGCAATCGGCGTTGAGCCGGATCGTCTGATCATAGTGCGGTGAACTGACAACCGCCTGCGTGCCCTCGCACACCGTTTCGCGACCTTCCATCGCCGTGATCGAGCGGCCGGCCAGCGGCAGCTGGACGCGGTAGTCGTTGCGCGCCGGCGTCGTCGCCAGGACCGCGTCGGTACCGTAACTGGCGTAGCACAGGTGAATACTCGGCAAGTCGATGCCGTTGATACGGAAGTCGCCATCCGTCTCGGACCGGCGCGGCAGGGAAAGGTCGAAATTCTTGGCGCGCAGCAATGCCGCGGCATGGGCCGCGTCGTTGCTGTACAGCTCGACATACCGATGCAGCGGGCTGCGGTCCGCAGGCGCAAGCATGACTGGCTCCAGCCCAAGCAGGGAAGTAGAAGCCAGTTTAAGCGATCGCCAGTTGCAGGCCAAGCGCGGCGCGGTCGATCGCGCATTGTTGAAGCAAGGCAATCCGGATGCGAGATGTGCCGGCACGGGCACCGCCGCGAGAAACAGGCAATCGGAGGATAGTCCGAGCCAAGGGCGGATAGACGGCGGAACACAGCTTGATCAGGTTCCGCGCCCTTACCGGGGAAACGACACCGCTTCCCCGCGCCGAACGGAGGCCATCATGCCAATCAGGATCAACGACGAGGCGCCCAACTTCACCGCCGAGACGACGCAGGGCGCGATCAACTTCCACGACTGGATCGGCAACGGCTGGGCGATCCTGTTCTCGCATCCCAAGGACTTCACCCCAGTCTGCACCACCGAGCTCGGCTACATGGCCGGCCTGAAGAAGGAATTCGACCGGCGCAGTTGCAAGATCATCGGGCTGAGCGTCGATCCGGTCGACAACCACGCCAAGTGGGCCAAGGACATCGAGGAGACGCAGGGCCAC
>DATFGV010000588.1:0-10744 GCA_035249115.1 Vineibacter sp. | reverse complement strand
CTCCATCGCCGTCATGCCCATGCCGCGCGCGGCGCTCTGCAGGTAGCCGGTCACAATGTTCCAGCCGATCCGGCCACCGGTCAGATGGTCGAGCGTGCTCATGCGGCGGGCGAAGGGGTAGGGATGCTCGTAGCTCAGTGCGCAGGTGACGCCGAAGCCGAGATGCCGGGTCACGTGCGCCATGACCGGGATCACCATCAGCGGGTCGTTCACCGGTACCTGCACGGCGCGTTCCAGCGCCGTCTGCGGTCCGCCGCGATAGACGTCGTAGATGCCCAGCACGTCGGCCAGGAACAGGGCGTCGAACTTGCCGCGTTCCAGGATGGCGGCCAGTTCGACCCAGTAGTCGAAGGTGTTGTAGCGGTCGGCCTTGTCGCGCGGATGGGTCCACAACCCGGGCGACTGGTGGACGATGCAGTTCATGTCGAAGGCGTTGAGCCGGATCTGCTTGGCCATCGGACGACCGGCCTCCCCATGCCACGTCGGCAGCCGGCACGTCCCGCGGGCGGCTGACCGTGCGCCGTATTATTCGGAAAACCCGTCAGCCGGAAGGTGTGGAGGCCACCAGGCGGCTGGCCGGCGTGCGACCGATCAGGCCGCGCAGGGCGGTACGGGGCCTGGTGGTCGGACTTGGATGTGGATTTTGGAGTCGCGAGCGCCAGCTCGCGCGATCAATTGATGATCGGCGTCGCCGTGAGGGCGTTGGCCCAGATCGCGGCCATGGTCAGCACGCACAGGGCGCCGAGAACGCGGTCGATGAACATGCCGCGTTATCGCGCCGGCCGGCGCCGGGCGCACGCGCAACAGGGTCCGGAGCGAACCTGGTCCGGAGCGGATGGAAGCGCGGCAGGCGGCGCATCGACATGCGCGCGGCGGCGCGCCGACCGGTCACTGAATGACTTCGTCGGCGCGCAGCAGTATCGATTGCGGCACCGTCAGACCGAGAGTAGCGGCAGTCTGAAGGTTGATCACCAGTTCGAATTTGGTCGGCTGCTCCACCGGCAGATCGCCAGGCTTGGCGCCTTTCCAAATCTTGTCGACGAAGTCAGCGGCGCGGCGCCAGATATCGGTCAGATCCGGGCCATATGAGGCCAAGCCGCCAGCTTCGACATAGGGCTGCAGTTCATACATGTCCGGCAGGCGGTTGCGGGCGGCCAACGCGGCAATGCGCCGACGCTGCGCGAAAAGAGTCGCGGATGCGCAGACCAGCAAGGAGCCCGCGCCGGCGCCGACGGCCGCTTGCAACAGCGAGTCGAGCTGATCGGGATCCCGAATCTCGATCGGCAGCAACGTCCATCTCTGGGTTTGGGCGGCGGCCTCGGCCGCTCTCAGATAGGGCAGGCTGCCGCGATCCCAAAGCACGGCCACCGGTGCCGGACCCGGCACCAACTCCTTGAGCAGCTCGAGGCGTTTGCCGGTCGTCTCGATCGACTGAAGGCTCAGGCCCGTGACGTTGCGTCCGGGCTGCGCCAGACCCTGGACGTATCCGCCACCCACGGGATCGCTGGCAGCCGCCATGATGATCGGGATCGTCGAGGTTGCCTTCACGAGGGCCGGCATCGCCGTGCCAGGCGCAACGATTACGTCAACCTGCAGGCGCACCAGTTCCGCCGCCAATGCGTCGAAACGCTCCGGATGGCCTTCACTGCCGCGCGCCTCGGTCACGAAATGCTCGCCGTAGACATAACCGAGTTCGCGCAGTCGGAGGAGGAACGCGCTGATGGACGGGGCTCGAGGCTGGGGTCCGATCACGTCGTCAGTTGCCGAGTTGCCGAGGATCCCAAGCCTGCGGACCTTGCGCGCAGGTTGGGCCACCGCGAGGCCGGCCGTGGCCAATGTTGCGGCGGGAATCCAGCCGATCAAGGCGCGGCGGCTCGTCCCGCGGTTGAGCCGCCGGCCGACAGCAGCCCCACGGTCGACGCTCGTCGATCGCAACACGTTGACCCCCACGAGGCGTTGCGCCTGCCGTTGTCGTTTAGCCGATTCACACGCTAAGGACCATGGTGCCCGGCGGCCACACAGGCCAAGGACGCGTATCATTGGACAGGTCCAGCCGTGGCGACGGTCAGCGCTCCCCCGAAACGTTGCGCCGGATAAGCCCGCGTGCGAAGTAGCCAGCAAGGCGGGGGAAGGTGGACCCCACATCGACGGACCGAGTTCGCGTGTGCTGAGCAGTCGTTCGCGATCCATCAACATGACGAGGCGATGATGGCGATCCTGTTGACCGATACGGAGGAATTCACGGCCGAGGCGACCGACGGCCTGTGGCTCGGCGCCGCGGACGTGCAGCGGATCACCGGTTGGACCCCGAAGCCCGAAGGCATGTGCCGCGATGAGGTGTGCGTGCCCTTGCCGGCGACTGCCGCCCGCGCCGGGAAAGTCGATCTGGCCGCCTTCTGGCGACTGATGGATGCGCCGATCGCATCCGACGCCGCGGGCCAGGTGTGGTCGTTGGGTACGGCGGCGGAAGACCGCAACCAGGCCTTGGCCGGCCTGATGGCGCCGAACTTCACCCTGCCCGATCTCGCTGGCGCGCCGCACACGCTGTCGGCGTTGCGCGGCCGCAAGGTCTTTCTCAGTACCTGGGCCTCCTGGTGAGGCTGCAGGATGGACTTGCCCGTGTGGCAGCAACTCTATGACAGCCTCAAGGACCGCAACTTCATGGTCGTCGCCGTCGCGCAGGACAGCCGTGGCGCCGAGGCGGCCGGGCCATGGATCGATAAGGCGCAGCCGACCTACTGGTCGTTGATCGACCGCGATCACCGCGTGGCGTCGCTGTACGGCCTGGTGAACGTGCCGCGCGCCGTGTGGATCGACGAGGACGGCCGCATCGTGCGGCCGCCGGAAACGGCCGGCTCGACCGACCATTTCCGGCGCATGGATCCCAAGACCTCGACCATGAGTCCGGAAGACCAGGCAGCCCGCGACAAGGGGAAAGCTGTCTACCTGGAGGCGGTTCGCGACTGGGTGACGACGGGCCGCCACGCGCTGGATGCCGAGTCGGCGCGCGCCAAACTGCCGCGTGTCACGCCGGAGATCGCGCTGGCGCACGCACACTTCCGCCTGGGCACCTGGCTGCAGCGGCAGGGGCGCGGCGAGGAGGGGCTGGCGCATATGAAGGAGGCCAGCCGCCTGCATCCGGACTCGTGGAGCATGTGGCGCCAATCGGCCGACGTGAACGAGATTGGCCTCGCCGCCGGCCCGGAATTCTGGGAGCGGGTGAAGGCGCTGGGCGACAAGCCGTACCATCCGCCACCGGACCTGCCGGGATTTCCCGGCGGCTGGCGGTGAGCCGGCGGCGCCGCTACTGCCAGCGGCAGACGAATTCGCCCAGCACGGTGGGCGGACCGAGCGAAGCAGCACCGCCATAGATGACCATGCGACCAGCGGTGTTATCGAGCACGCCGATGCGCAAGGTGCCCGGCGGCCCGCTGACATAGCCCGCGAACGGCGCCGTCGCGGTGAATCCCTCGTAGGCGATCTGGCCGCGCATGCCGGCGGTCGCGATCTCGCCCTGGAACCGCACCTGGCCGTCGCCCATGGCCGACGTCGGCACGAACTGGCGCTGGCCGACGATGGTTGCCGGCGCCCCCTGAAACATGCCTTGGCAGGTCAGGCGATGGGTCTGCTGGGCCTGCGCCGGTAACGCCGCCAGCAACCCGGTCAGGCCCAGCATGATCCGGTTCAATGCGGTCATGACGATCTGTCGCTCCGAACGCGTCCGGCGACCCTACAAGAGTCGACAGACCGTGCCCATGTCCATGGCACGTCTCGCAAGGATCGTGACATGAGCGTGCAACTGAACCACACCATCGTCTGGTGCCGCGACCAGCAGAAGTCTGCGGCGTTCCTGACCGGCATCCTTGGCCTGCCGGCGGCGAGCCGTTTCGGCCCGTTCCTGGTCGTCGAGATGGGCAATGGCGTGTCGCTCGACTTTCACGACACCGCCAAGCCGATCGCCCGCCAGCACTACGCCTTCCTGGTCGGCGAGGGCGATTTCGACCAGGCCTTCGGCCGCATTCGCGCGCAGGACCTCAAGCACTGGGCCGATCCCGGCCAGACGCGCGCTGGCGAGATCAACCGCAACGACGGCGGCCGCGGCGTCTATTTCGAAGACCCTGATGGCCATCTGCTGGAAATCATCACCCGTCCGTACGGCAGCGGCGGCTAGCGTTGGGCAGCCATTGGTTCTGCGTGCTGGAGCACGTTTCGCTCGAACGGAATCGAGCCCTTAACGCCTTCTCCCGTCGTCCCGACCAAGGCCCGAAGGGCCGCGTGGAGGGACCTTCGCCCAACAACGTCGAACGCCGTTGTCGAGACAAGGTCACTCGACGAAGCCTGCCCCGAGCGAAGTCGAGGGGCCGCGCTGCGCGCGGCTCCGCGCGGGGCAGGGTGCCGACTCGTCCACCACCGAGCTATCGGCGGGCCATCCAGTTTGCGACTCCGCGCGGCCTACTGCGTCGCCGGCGGTCCCCACAGGCGCTCGAGCCGCGCGTCGCGACCGCAGCCGCGGCGATAGAAGCCATATTTGAGCGGGCTCTTGATGTAGTAGTCCTGATGGTACGCCTCGGCCGGATAGAAGGTGCTGGCCGGCAGGATGCGGGTGACGATCGACCCCGGCAGCTTGCCGGATTGTTCGAGCGCCGCCTTCGAGGCCTCCGCCAGCGCCCGCTGCCGATCATCCAGCGCGAAAATCGCCGACAGGTATTGCGTGCCCTTGTCGCAGAACTGGCCGATCGGATCGAGCGGATCGATGTTGCGCCAGAAGACCTCCAGCAGGCGTTCGTAGGTGACGCGTGCCGGGTCGTACTCGATGCGCACCGCCTCATAGTGACCGGTGCTGCCGGAGGTCACCTGCTCGTAGGTCGGGTTGGCGGTCCGGCCACCGATGTAGCCGGAGATCGTGGCGCTGACGCCCTCCAGCTTGTCGAACGGCGGTTCCATGCACCAGAAACAGCCGCCGGCGAAGATGGCGACAGCGCGTTCGGGGCTCGGCGCGGGCGGAGTGGCCGGCGCCTGCGCCGAAGCGCGCCCGACGGCGAGCGCGGCGACCACGCAGGCGAGAACGACAATTCCGAACCGACGCATGGCGCACCTCCACGGGAGTGCCTGGATGGCGCAGCGACGGTTCGAGGTGCCGCGCCGGAAACCGGGCAAGGCCACCATAGCAGGCGCTGCCTGGGCCGACGATCAACCCGCCTCAACTTGTCGTTGATCGCCGTGCGGCGGCAAAGGTCATCCGACAGTCGGCGCCGCGCCAGACTTGCCGGATGCCGACACGTCACCCCAGGTCGTGACCCGATCGATGCGCAGGGCGATCACCGGCAAGGCTTCGAGGCGCATGACGCGCAGCTGGGCGTAGCGGGCGCGCACCAGGGCCTGCGCGCGGGCGTGCTCGTCGCCGCCGATGAGGACCTCCGCCGTGCCGCGAACCATGACCCAGGCGAGCCGGGTCCAGTCCTCGTCGTAGCGGTCGAATACGATCGCCGCCCGCGGGTTGTCGAGGATGTTGCGCAGCCGTTTCAGCGGCCGGTCGGAGCGCTTGGGTTTCTCGTCGATCGCGATGTAGAGCGTTTCCCGCGCCAGGCCGAAGCACACCGGCATCACATGCGGCGCGCCGTCGCGATCGGCGGTCGCGAGATGTGCGACGCGGCAGCTGTCGATGAACTGGCGTGCGCGCTCCGACAGCATGGTGTCTCCCGGGATGCCTTGCGGCCGCTTGGCGCGAGGCTACCATCCGGGCGAGCGGGCTGTCCCTTGCGACAAGGAGGGCTCACCGATGATCGAAAGCATCAGCGCCATCACCTTGGCCACCCACGACATGCGCCGGGCGGTAAGATTCTACCGCCAGCTGGGTTTCGAGATCGCGCATGGCGGCGAGTCCGCCGCTTTCACCAGCCTGCGCGTCGGCGACGGCCATCTCAACCTGATCGCCCAGCCAGCCGAGAAGCAATGGACGTGGTGGGGGCGCGCGATCCTGTACACCGACGACGTCGATGCGCTGTACGCCACGGCGCTGGCGGCCGGACTCAAGCCGCAGGCGCCGCCGCGCGATGCGGAGTGGGGCGAACGCTACTTTCATCTCACCGATCCGGACGGCCATGAACTGAGCTTCGCCCGCCCGCTGTCGGCCGACCCACGGCGGCAAGGGCGTTGAGCGTCGTCGTAGACGCGTATTCACGTCGCTGCGCTGTCGATTCCGCAACCTCCGGCACGTCGTTGTGACGATGCGGCCGTGAATGAGTCTGCTGACCGCGGAAGATCGACGTAGGATCGCGCCATGAACCATGACCGGATCAAAGCGGTGGTCGATTGGCTGATCGACGGGGCGCGATCGGAGGCGCTGCCACAGCAAATCTTGACGCGCCTGGGCAACGACCTGGTCGAGGCCGGCCTGCCGGTTTGGCGGTTGGCCGTCTTCGTGCGCACCCTGCATCCGCACATCATGGGCCGGCGGTTCCTGTGGCGGCCGGGCGAAGAGGCGACGGTCTCGGAGGCGCCCTACGATCTGCTTGAGACGCCGCTGTTTCGTGACAGCCCGGTGGCCGAAGTCACGCGCAGCGGTATTGCGCTGCGCCGGTGCCTGGCCGACCCCGACTGCCCGATGGATTTCAACACCCTCGACGAATTGCGGGCCGAAGGCGTGACCGACTACCTGGCGTCGCCGCTGACTTTCACCGACGGCAACGTGCATGTCGCGACCTGGACGACGCGGGCGCCGGGCGGCTTCACGGCGTCGCAGTTGCAGGCCATCGAGAGCGTGGTAGGGCCGCTAACCCGGGTCGCCGAGGTGCGGGCGCTGCGGCGCACGGCGAGCAACCTGCTCGACACCTATGTCGGCCACCAGGCCGGCGAGCGCATCATGTCGGGTCAGATCCGGCGTGGCGATTCGGCCACCATCTCGGCCGCGATCTGGCTGTCCGACATGCGCGGCTTTACTGCTCTGGCCGACCGGTTGCCGAGGCAGGCGCTGATCGACCTGCTCAACCGCTACTTCGACTGCCAGACGCCGGCGATCGTCGACCATGGCGGCGAGGTGCTGAAATTCATGGGCGACGGCCTGTTGGCGATCTTTCCCATTGCGGCTGCGGAAAGCGACGTCGCCCAGGTCTGCCGCCGAGCGTTGGACGCGGCCCGCGTGGCGCGCGCCGAGGTCACCGCTTTGCAGGCGCCGGCGATCGATCGCGCCGCGCCGCGCTTCGGCCTGGCATTGCACGTCGGCGAGGTGATCTACGGCAATATCGGCGGCGGCAACCGGCTGGATTTCACCTGCATCGGGCCGGCCGTCAACCTGGCGGCCCGGATTGAGAAGCT
The DNA here is from genome assembly GCA_035249115.1 of Vineibacter sp. Taxonomy (GTDB): domain Bacteria; phylum Pseudomonadota; class Alphaproteobacteria; order Reyranellales; family Reyranellaceae; genus Vineibacter. Next base: position 3,430 of record DATFGV010000588.1, on the reverse strand, counting down.
GGCCGGGGGCCTGGGGCGCACCATCCTGACTTCGGATGCGTTTGCACGGCATTGCCCGGGCGATCTGGTCACCGTCGGCAGCTTCCAGCTGCCGGGCTTCAATGCCGCCCAAGCTGTCTTTGGCCTGGCGGATGAACCGGCGTAGCCCGCAAGGTGTCGGGCCGCGCCGCGCGCCTATGCGGCGGCCAGGGCTTCGGCACAACGCTCGGCGCGGCGCGTCAGGCGGTGTGTCAGCTGGGTGAGCACTGGATGGGTTGCGCTGTTGGGCGGGGTCCGCAACTGGATTTGTCGCAGCGCCTGCGGCACCGCCGCCGCCATGTCGCGGCCGATGGCGATCACCTGCGCCGGCGGCAGGCGCGCTTCCGCTGCCACCCGCCGCCAGTGGCGCTGCGGCGACTCGCTGCCGCTGTTACCCGCAACCTCGAGGGCCGTCGCGGCGTCAGGGTTGTCGAGCAACAGGCTGGTGACGTCGTGAAGCGGCGCCAGTCGCGTTCTGCCATCGGCCCCGATCAGGATCGCCTGGTCGCCGCAATCCCTTTCCGGGCTGGCGACCAGCCATTTCAGCAGCAGCGCCTTGATCAGGCGCCAAATGTCCTCGTGCGGCGCGGCTGAATAGGCACGCAAGCTCTCGGTGACCCGCGCGAGCGGCAGGCTGCGCGGCTTGCCGGCGCCGGTCTGGCCGAGCGCCTGGCCGAGTTCTTCCTGATGCAGGCGCCGGATGGTGCCATTCTCGCGGACTCGATCGTATCGCTCCACGGCCAGGGCGATCTCATCTTCGAAGACGACGATATCTGCATGGGCGGCGGGCAGACCCATGGCCCGGGCCAGATGCAGGCAGAGTTGCGTGTTGTAGGCACGCCCGGCCGACTCCGCTGGCAGCGGTTTCAGGATGTGCGTCGTCGGGGTCCGACCGGATGGCACGCCCCAATGCTGGCCGTTGAAGAATAGGGCCGTCTTGGGCTGGCTGCCGGCAAGGCTGCAATGGCCGGCATCGCGGGGCTGCCGCCAGGCGGCGTGGTCCTTGCGCAGCGCGCGCAGCCGGTCGGCCATGCCGGCGCGCGTCAGCCAGTCGACCGTCATGGACTTGGCGTCGAGCAGCGGCGCTAGCCGGTCGGGCGGCACGATCTGAACCGCGCCGGGGCAATCTTCACCGACCGCCGCCAGCAAGCCGAAGACGTCGCCCGCGCCGACGTTGAAGCGGCGGCCCCATTGCCGCAGGACGCGCTCGTCGCCCGGCAGCAAGCGTCGCAACCATGGCTCGATCCGCGAATGCTCGTGTTCGGCGACGACCAGCGGCATCGACAACGACAGCGGCCATGCGTCCGCCTGCCCCCGCCAAGTCGCATCGTAGTGCAACGTCAGCCGCGCGCCCAAGCGGACCACGGTGCCCATAACGCGGCCGTCCGCGACCAAAGTCAGGGAATCGCTCATCGCGGTTTTGCCAGGGCGGCTGCCAGAACAGCATCGAGATCGGGGGTGGGCGCGCGCTGCGGCACCGACTGACCCAGCAGCTCGGTCTCGGCGATCGAGAGAGTCAGCCCAAGCGCCGACAGCGTGCGCAGCACCAAGCCGAGTTCGGCGCCGGTCTTTCCTTGTTCGACGGCGATCAGCCACTGGCGGCCGACATCCGCCCGGCGGGCCACCTCCGATTGACTCAGTCCCAGCGCCTGCCGACGGGCCCGCAGCAGGGATCCCAGTTCCATGGGCGTTCGAATGCGCATACAAGACCTGGAAAGTCGGCGAACGCCGACATATCGGTTCTGTCGCCGGTCGGCGACAGAATCTTAACTTCGCATGAAGCCCGCGAAATTGTCCAGAGGTTTCCTGATTATTATCAACAGATTAGAAAATTGTCTCAAACGCGATCGATCGGAAATTCGACTTTCAATGCACATTCCAGAAAGGCGGATTGTGGTGATCGAAATTCAGTCGCCGATGCCGATTAATCATTTGGGAAGAAGAAAACTCGTTCAAATGGCGGGTTCGGATAATATTATAAATTGAGTCAATGAATATGCACATTCACTGTCACAAAGGCCGATTGAAGCGTCGCCCGCCACGGTGAATTGTGGCGCTCAGTCAGTGCCAGCCGGATCTGTAAGCGTTGGTGCAGTGCCCTGCATCGATGCGAGTGACACACGTGCTCACCGGCAACGGTCGGCGCTAGGGGTTCTGATTCCAGTTGGGATCAGTGCTCGGGTTGATCGGATCGGGTGTCGCCAGCAGGCCTTTGCCGGGGACGTGGTTGATCTCGAGTCGGATGCCGTCGGGATCCTCGAACACGAAAAAGTAGTAGCCGGGGGCGAACTCGCGCTCCATCGGACCACGATCGATCTTGGCACCCATGGCGCGCAGTTTGGCGGCCGCCTTGTCGACGTCCTCGCGCGAGCGGGCGCGAAAGCAGAGGTGATGCAGGCCGACGCGGTTTTGCACGAAGCGTTCGTCGCGAAACCCGTCGGCGCAGCGCTGGATGCCGAGCGCCGTGCGGCCGCCGACGTGGTAGACGAAGTTGTTGCCGTCATAGACCTTCTTCAGCCCTAGAAACGGCAGCAATTCGCAATAGAAGGCGCGCGCGGCGTCGAACTGGCTGACGGTGAGGATCACGTGAGCCATGCCGTTGACTTCGATCATGGTGCCTCCCGGCGCGCACTTCGGTTGAACGGCATCGTCCGGGTCACCCCATCGATGTCTGGCCGCGTGCGGCGCCGATCGCAGCGTGTCCGTGGGCTGGCGCGGAACATGTGATCAATTGGCCATCAGCCGTTTACGGAAGTTGCAACAATTCGAACGGGCGGCGCAACCGACTTGGTCGCGGTGCGAGCGCCTCTGGCGGCTGGGCGCTGACCTGATTCCAAGTTCCCGTTCGTGATCGCGGAAGCGGTCGGCTTGTCCCTGTTCGTCGGCACGGCAATTTGCGGCCTGTCGATGGACAAGCTGCTGAACCCGTTGCTGCCGCGGAACCTGGACTTCACGGCGTAGTGACCGAACGGAACACCCCGGCGCAAGCGGCCGCGGCAAGCCGGTATCGGGGCGCGACCGGGTGCGCTATGGTGATCACCAGACGAAACCGATCGGCAGGCGGGCCAAGGGCGTCGCGCAGGTCCGATGCGACCCGGCGATCCGCCGCCAGCCGGCCGGCGAACCGAACCTCGAGGCAGCCATGAACCCGCAGGAAAAGCAACTGATCACCCAGCTGCTCGACCGCCTGAAGCAGGCCGGCGGCCAGCCGAAGGATCCCGAGGCCGAAGCGCTGATCAAGGGCGCCGTCGCGGCCCAGCCCGACGCGCCTTACCTGCTCACCCAGACGGTGCTGATCCAGAACATGACCCTGGACAGTGCCCAGGCGCGGATCGCTGACTTGGAACGCCAGCTGGCCGAAGCGCGGCAGGCGGCGGCCCGGCCGGCGAGCTTCCTGGGCGGCCAGCCGACC
>DATFGV010000587.1:0-3359 GCA_035249115.1 Vineibacter sp. | reverse complement strand
CGGGTCGTGGCAGGCCGCGCAGCGCCCACAAGGTGCCGCGCTCGATCAGCCGCTGGGTGGCGATCAGCATGCCGGTCTGCGCCGCCGCCACCAGCTGGTCGTCCAGCGACTCGATCTCGGCCCACACGTCGCGCAACAGGAAGCTGTCGCGCACGATCGCGAAGCAGCGGGCGATGTCGGCGGTCGAGGCGCCGGTGCGCTCGCGGATGTCGTGCACGAACGTGCTGCCGACCCGGTTGACCATCGAGTTGGTGACCTGCAGCGCGATGATCTCGCGCCGCAGGCGGTGGCGGCGGATCGACTCGACGTGGCCCTCGCGCATCGCCAGCGGGAAATAGCGCAGCAGTTCCGCCTCGAGCAGCGGATCGTCGGGCAGGTCGGAGGCCAGGATCTCGTCGTTGACCACGATCTTGCCGTAGGCGAGCAGGACGCTGAGCTCGGGCCGGGTCAGCGGCTGGCCGCCGGCGGCGCGGCGCTTCATGGCGTCGTTGTCCGGCAGGAACTCGACGGCCCTGTCGAGGCGGCCGATGCGGTCCAGCGCCCGCATCATGCGGGCGTGACGTTCATGCAACGGCATGGCCTGCGCCACCGCGACGCTGACCGCCTGCGTCTGCTGGTAGTTGTCGCGCAGCACCAGGGCGCCGACCTCGTCGGTCATCGTCGCCAGCAGCTTGTCGCGCGCCTCGCCGCCCAGCGCCTGGCGCCGCACCGCGTCGCCCAGCGCGATCTTGATGTTGACCTCGTGGTCGGAGGTGTCGACGCCGGCCGAATTGTCGAGCGCGTCGGTGTTGAGGCGCACGCCGGCCTGCGCCGCCTCGATGCGGCCGCGCTGGGTGAGGCCGAGGTTGGCCCCTTCACCCACCACCCGGGCGCGGATGTCGCGGCCGTCCATGCGCAGCGTGTCGTTGGCCTTGTCGCCGGCGTCGGCGTGCGTCTCGGTCGAGGCCTTCACGTAGTTGCCGATGCCGCCGAAGAACAGCAGGTCGACCGGCGCCTTCAGGATCGCCCGCATCAGGTCGTTGGGCGCCAGTTGTTCGGAACCGATGTCGAGCGCCGCCCTGGCTTCCGGCGTGGCCGTCACCGACTTCGCCGAACGCTCGACGATGAAGCCGCCCTTGGACAGCTTCTTGCGATCGTAGTCGGCCCACGACGAGCGCGGCAGATTGAACAGCCGCTCGCGCTCGGCGAAGCTCGCCGCCGGATCGGGGTCGGGGTCGACGAAGATGTGGCGGTGGTCGAAAGCGGCCAGCAGGCGGGTCTTGTCGGAACGCAGCAGGCCGTTGCCGAACACGTCGCCCGACATGTCGCCGACGCCGACGGCGCTGAACTGGGTGGTCTGGGTGTCGAGCCCCAGTTCGCGGAAATGGCGCTTGACGCTCTCCCAGGCGCCGCGCGCCGTGATGCCCATCTTCTTGTGGTCGTAGCCGACCGAGCCGCCTGAGGCGAAGGCGTCGGCCAGCCAGAAGCCGTATTCGGCCGAGACGCCGTTGGCGATGTCGGAGAAGGTCGCGGTGCCCTTGTCGGCCGCGACCACCAGGTAGGGATCGTCGCCGTCGTGTCGCAGCACGTGCGGCGGCGGCACGATCCTGCCTTCGGCGTCGAGATTGTCGGTGATGTCGAGCAGGCCGCGGACCAAGGTCTTGTAGCACTCGATGCCCTCGGCCTGGACCTGTTCGCGCGTGCCGCCCGCCGGCGGCCGCTTGACGTAGAAGCCGCCCTTGGAGCCGACCGGCACGATCACGGCGTTCTTCACCATCTGCGCCTTCATCAGGCTCAGGATCTCGGTGCGGAAATCCTCGCGCCGGTCGGACCAGCGGATGCCGCCGCGCGCTACCGGCCCGCCGCGCAGATGCACGGCCTCGACCCGCGGGCTGTAGACGAAGATCTCAACCATCGGCCGTGGCAGCGGCAGCTCGTCGAGCCGCCGGCTGTCGAGCTTGAAGGAGACGTAAGATTTCGGCCTGCCGTCGGCGCCGGATTGCCAGAGATTGGTGCGCAGGGTGCACTCGATGGCGTTGAGGTAACGCCGCAGAATGCGGTCCTCGTCGAGGCTAGCCACCCCTTCCAGCGCCGCTGCGATCGAGGCGCGCGCCTTTTCGATTCGCTCCCGGCGCTCGGGCGCGTCGAGCTCACCCAGCGCCGGATCGAGCTGGGCCCGGAATAGCGCTGCCAGATCGCCGGCAATGCCGATATTGGCCGCCAGCGCCCGCTCGACATAGTCCTGGCTGAACGGGAAGCCGGCCTGACGCAGGAACTTGGCGTAGGCCCGCAGCACGACCACGTCGCGCGGCTCGAGTTCAGCGCCGAGCACGAGGCGGTTGAAGCCGTCGCTCTCCATGTCGCCGGTCCACACCGCGCCCATGGTTTCGGCGAACCCGGCGCGCTCGGCCTCGACGTCGACGGCGCGCGCATCGGCGGTCTCGAGGCTGAAATCGTGCAGCCACACCGTGCCGTCGGGCAGCGTCAGCCGGTAGGGAGTCTCGGTCATCGCCCGCAGGCCCATGGCCTCCAGCGGCGGCAGGATGTCGGACAGCGGGATCGGCTGGCCAGCGCGCGCCAGCTTCAGCGCCATCTCGTGTGGTTTCTGCTCCGGGCGGCGGTAGAGATCGATGCCCAGCGGCACGCCGCCCAGGATCGATTGCGCGAGCGCCAGATCGCGCGCCGCGGCGGCGCCGTCGAACACCTCGCGATAGGCAAGGGGAAACGCCGCCGCCATGCGCCGCGCCAGGCTGAGGCCGTCGGCCTCGCCATGACGTTCGACCAGCGCCGTCTTCAGCTTGTCAGTCCAGGTGCGTGCCGCCTCGGCGAGCTCGTGCTCGATGGGATCCGGGTCGGGCAGCTTGGCGGTCGGGTCGTCCGGCCGCAGGATGAACAGCACGCGCGCCAGCACCGACTCATCGCCGACACTGACGGAGTAGTTCGCGATCTTGCCGCCGTAGGCGCGCTCCAGGATGTCGGCGAAGCGGCGGCGCAGGCTGCTGTCGTAGGTCTCGCGCGGCGCGTAGATCAGGCACGCCACAAAACGCCCGGCCGCGTCGGGCCGCACGAACAGCGCCACGCGCTGCCGCTCCTGCAGCTGCAGCACGCCGGTGGCGGTGGCGAACAGCGCCTCCTCGTCGGCCTGGAACAGCTCGTCGCGCGGATGGGTCTCGATGATGTTGAGCAGCGCCTTGCCGTCGTGGCTCGACGGGTCGTAGCCGGCGCGGTCGATGACGGCCTCGACCTTGCGGCGCAGCAGCGGGATGTCGCGCGGCGAGGCGTGATAGGCCGACGAGGTGAACAGGCCGGCGAAGCGCCGCTCGCCGGTCACCTTGCCCTTGGCGTCGTAGGTCTTGACCGCGATCACGTCGAGCGCGCCG
>DATFGV010000586.1:0-14509 GCA_035249115.1 Vineibacter sp. | reverse complement strand
AAATCAGGCACGCGCACGCCTGGCGGCGGTCGCGCTGGTGGCGCTGGCGCTCGGCGCGGTGGCCGGCGGCGCGGCGATGCAACGCCTCATGCCGGCGACCACCGATGTGCCGGCGGCCAACGCGCCGCCTGCCGGCACCGCCTGCGCCGGCAAGATCCTGTACTACCGCAACCCGATGGGGCTGCCGGACACCTCGCCGACGCCCAGGAAAGACAACATGGGGATGGACTACATCCCGGTGTGCGAGGAAGCGGCGAGCGCGCCGGGCACGGTCAGGATCAGCCCCGAGCGTGTGCAGCTGCTGGGCGTGCGCACCGAGGCGGTGGCACGCGGCAAGCTGGTGCGGCCGGTGCGCGCCTTCGCCACCGTGCAGTTCGACGAGCGCCGCCAGGCTGTGATCGCGCCCAAGTTCGGTGGCTGGATCGAGAAGCTGCATGTCAGCGCCACTGGCGATCCGGTGGCGCGCGGCCAGATCCTATTTGAGGTCTACAGCCCCGACCTCAACGTCGTGCAGCGCGAGTTCGTCGGCGCCCGCGCCCGGCAGCAAGCGGCCGTCGTCTACGAAGAGCGCATGCGCAACATGGACTACCCCGAGCCGGAGCTGGAGCGGCTGCGGCAGGGCGAGGCACCGTCGCGCGTTATCGCCGTTCCGTCTCAGGCCGCCGGCACGGTGGTCGAGAAGGCCGCCGTCGAAGGCATGCGCTTCCAGGCCGGCGAGAGGCTGTTCCGCATCGTCGATACGTCGGTGATGTGGGTGATGGCCGAGATCTACGAGCAGGATCTCGGTTACGTGAAGGTCGGCGACACGGCGCGCGTCGTCGTCAACGCGTTGCCCCAGCAGCCGGTGCAGGGCCGCATCGCCTACATCTACCCCGCGGTCGGGCGCGAGAACCGCACGGCGCGCCTGCGCATCGAGGTCGCCAACCCCGACGGCAAGCTGCGGGCCGAGATGGGCGCGACGGTCGAGATCGCCGCGCCGGTCGCGGACGACGGCCTGTCGGTGCCCGATTCGGCAGTGATCGACAGCGGCCGGCGCCAGATCGTGCTGGTCGACCAGGGCGAAGGCCGCTTCGAACCGCGCGCGGTGAAACTGGGTGCGCGCGGGCCGGGCTGGGTGCAGGTGCTGGACGGCGTCGCGGCCGGCGAGAAGGTCGTGACCGCGGCCACCTTCCTGATCGACGCCGAGAGCAATCTGCGGGCGGCGCTGGCCGCCTTCACCCCCGGCGGAGAGTCCAAATGATCGCCGCCGTCATAAGCTGGTCGGCGCGCAACCTGCTGCTGATCGCGCTCGCCACCATCGCCGCTTGCGGCGCCGGCTTCTACGCCGTCGGCCGCGTGTCGCTCGACGCCATCCCCGACCTGTCCGACACCCAGGTCATCATCTATACCGAGATGTCCGGCCAGGCGCCGCAGGTTGTCGAGGACCAGGTCACCTATCCGCTGACCACGGCGATGCTGGCGGTGCCGCGCTCGCGCGCCGTGCGCGGCTTCTCGTTCTTCGGCGTGTCGTTCGTCTACATCGTCTTCGATGACGGCACCGACATCTACTGGGCGCGCAGCCGGGTGCTGGAATATCTCAACACCGCCAGCCAGCGCCTGCCGGCCAACGCCAGGCCGACCTTGGGCCCGGACGCGACCGGCGTCGGCTGGGTCTACCAGTACGTCGTGGTCGGCGCCAACCGCTCGCTCGCCGAGCTGCGCTCGCTGCAGGACTGGTACGTCCGCTTCGGCCTCGCCAAGGCGCCGGGTGTCGCCGAGGTGGCGAGCGTCGGCGGCTTCGTGCGCCAGTACAATGTCGTCGTCGACCCGGTGCGGCTGCGCAGCTACGGCATCGCGCTGGCCAAGGTGATCGAGGCGATCCGCGCCAGCAACCGCGAGGTCGGCGGCCGGGTGGTCGAGCTGTCGGAAGCCGAGTTCATGGTGCGCGGCCGCGGCTACCTGAAGGGCGCCGAGGATTTGCAGCGCATCGTGTTGCGGGCCGAGGGCACGGCGCCGGTGCTGCTGCGCGACGTGGCGCGCATCGAGCTGGGGCCCGACGAGCGCCGCGGCGTCACCGAGCGCGACGGCGAGGGCGAGGTGGCGGGCGGCATCGCCCTGCAGCGCTTCGGCCAGAACGCGCTCGACGTCATCGCCGCGGTGAAGGCCAGGGTCGCCGAGCTGGCCGGCGGCCTGCCGGAGGGCGTTCGCATCGAACCGGTCTACGACCGCTCGGCGTTGATCGAGCGCGCCATCGGCACCCTGACCACGACCCTGATCGAGGAATGCCTGGTCGTGGCGCTGGTGTGCTTCATCTTCCTGCTGCACGCCCGCTCGGCGCTGGTCGCCATCATCACATTGCCGGTCGGCATCCTGATGGCCTTCGCCGCCATGCACGCGCTGGGCATCGGCTCGAACATCATGAGCCTGGGCGGCATCGCCATCGCCATCGGCGCCATGGTCGACGCCGCCATCGTCATGGTCGAGAACGCGCACAAGCATCTCGAACGCTTGGCGCCCGGGCAGTCGCGCCACGAGGCGATCGTCGCGGCGGCGGTCGAGGTCGGCCCGTCGCTGTTCTTCAGCCTGCTGATCGTTACCGTGTCGTTCCTGCCGATCTTCGCGCTCGAGGCGCAGGAGGGACGGCTGTTCAAGCCGCTGGCCTGGACCAAGACGCTCGCCATGGCTTCGGCGGCGCTGTTGTCCGTCACCCTGGTGCCGGCGCTGATGGTGCTGTTCGTGCGCGGCCGCATCCTGCCGGAACGCCGCAACCCGGTGAACCGCGCGTTGATCTGGCTGTACGCGCCGGCGATCCGCGCCGTGCTGCGCGCGCCGCTGTGGGTGATCGCCGCCGCGCTGGTGGCGCTGGGCATCACCTGGTGGCCGGCGTCGCGGCTGGGCGGCGAGTTCATGCCGTCGCTGGACGAAGGCACGTTGATGTACATGCCGACCACTCTGCCGGGGCTGTCGGTGACCAAATCGGCCGAGCTGCTGCAGCTGCAGAACAAGATCATCAAGTCGTTCCAGGAGGTCGAGTCGGTCTACGGCAAGGCCGGCCGCGCCCAGACCGCCACCGACCCGGCGCCGCTGGAGATGATCGAGACCGTCATCAACCTCAAGCCGCGCGCCCATTGGCGGCCGGGCATGACCACCGACAAGCTGATCGCCGAGCTCGACCGGGCGCTGCAGTTCCCAGGCGTCAACAATGCCTGGACGATGCCGATCCGGGCCCGCATCGACATGCTGGCGACCGGCATCCGCACGCCGGTCGGCATCAAGCTGATGGGCCGCGATCTCGAGGAGCTGGAGGCCGTGGCGCGCCAGGTCGAGGCGGCGGTCAAGCGCGTGCCGGGCACCACCAGCGCCTACGCCGAGCGGGTGCAGGGCGGCTACTTCCTCGACGTGCGGCCCGACCGCGAGCGGCTGGCGCAGTACGGCGTGATGCTCGACGAGGTGCAGACCGCGGTGGCGAGCGCGCTCGGTGGCGAGAGCGTGACCACCACGGTCGAAGGCCGCGAGCGCTACAGCGTCAACGTGCGCTATCCCCGCGACTTCCGCTCCGATCCGCGCGCCATCGCCCACGACGTGCTGGTGCCGACCACGACTGGCGCCATGGTGCCGCTGGGTCAGCTGGCCGAGATCAAGCTCAGCCAGGGGCCGACCACGATCCGCACCGAGGATGCGCGGCTGGCAGTCTATGTCTTCGTCGACTTCCGCGACCGCGACCTCGGCTCCTATGTCGCCGACGCCCGTCGCGCCGTGCGCGACACCGTCGCGTTCCCACCCGGCACCTACGCCGTGTGGAGCGGCCAGTTCGAATACCTGCAGCGCGCCGAGGCGCGGCTGATGCTGGTCGTGCCGGCGACGTTGCTGCTGATCTTCGCGCTGCTGTACCTCAACTTCGGCCGGCTGACCGAGACCATGATCGTCATGCTGTCGCTGCCCTTCGCGCTGGTCGGCGGCTTCTGGCTGCTGTGGGCGCTGGGCTTCAACATGAGCGTGGCGGTGGCGGTCGGCTTCATCGCGCTGGCCGGCGTCGCGGCCGAGACCGGCGTGGTGATGCTGGTCTACCTCGACCACGCGCTAGCGGCGCGCCGGCAGGCCTGCGCCGCCGAGGGCCGCGCCTTCAGCCGCGCCGATCTCGGCGCCGCCATCATGGAAGGCGCCGTCGAGCGGGTGCGGCCCAAGATGATGACCGTGGTGGCGATCATGGCCGGCCTGCTGCCCATCATGTGGAGCGCCGGCACCGGCTCGGAGGTGATGCAGCGCATCGCCGTGCCGATGATCGGCGGCATGGTCAGCTCGACAGTGCTGACCCTGATCGTGATCCCGGCGGTCTACGCGTTGGTGCACGGCTGGCGGCTGACAGCAGCGCCGGACGTCGAACGGCCGTCACGCATTGCCGCGCAACCGACGTGATCGTGCCGGCAACGTCATCCGCGCGAGGGCCTGGGGCGCGTAGCCATTCATCGAGCTTGATTGCTACTCGATTTCCGAAATGTGCCGATAGCGGTCCAAACTCCGCATCGCGCCAGAACGACGATAAAGGCCAGCACCAGGGTTGCACGTGATTCGAAACACTTTGATCACGCTTTGCGCCCGAAGGTGACGGTGCGCACGCAGTCCCGGCTCACCGTCGGCAGCAAGCGCCGGTTGAAATGCAGGGTTCGCGTCTCGAAGGACATGCGGCGGGTGGGCACAAGTGATATCTATGGATGTCCTCAGTCCCAGCGAGGCGCCAGATGCGGCGGCGGGAGTTCATTGCCCTTGGTGCTGCGGTGGTGTGGCCGCCGGCAGCACTCGCGCGGGAGCCGGGGAAGATCTACAGAATCGGCTGGCTCACACCCACGGCAGGCCTACCGGCGGAATTTCGTGATGCCCTCCGTGAGGTCGGCTGGATCGAAGGAACGACACTCGTCTTCGAGGTCCGACAGGCCGAAGAGCGCCGCGAGCGGCTGCCGGACCTGGCGTCAGATCTCGTCCGCGGCAACGTCGATATCATCGTCGCCGTGGCTCCGGCCGCCATTCGCGCCGCCAAGCAGGCGACGACGACAATCCCGATCGTGATGGCTTTCTGGGGAGGGCCGGACCAGGACCTGATTCAATCCGGCATCATTGCAAGCTACGCTCGGCCCGGCGGCAATATTACGGGCGTTCAGATGTTGCTGTACGCCCTCAATGCCAAGCGCCTCGACTTGCTGCATCAAGCCGTGCCGGGCGCGCAAAAGATTGCGGTCCTTGTCCCAGACCGCTCGCCGGGCAACGAGGTGCAGTTGCCCCCTGTTCGGCATGTCGCTGGAGAGAGAGGGCTCGAACTGCAGATCGTCGACATCAGGGAACATGGTGGCTATGAGGGCGCCTTCGATGCGATCGTCAAGATGGGGCCCCATGCATTACTCGTGATGGACAGCCCCGAGTTCGGGCGCGATCGAAAGCTCATCATTGAGCTGGCTGCCCGGAAGCGGGTGCCCGCCATGCACTTCACGAATGATTCCGCGCGCGATGGCGCCCTCATCGGCTATGGCGTGAGCCGCAAGGAGCTGTATCGCATGGCCGCGAGTTTCGTCGACAAGATACTCAAGGGCGCCAAACCTGCCGACCTTCCGGTAGAGCAACCCACCAAATTCGAGCTGGGGATCAATCTGAAGACAGCCAAAGACCTCGGTCTCACCATCCCGCCAACTTTGCTCGCCTTCGCGCACGAGGTGATCGAATAGGGCCAGGGCATGTCCGATCCGGGCCAAAAGGAGACATGGACCGCTTCCGCCTCCTGGCAAAACGGAAGGAGTCTGTTCCCACAGCGCGTCCGGTTGGATCGCATGTCCGCGAGGTCATTGTGCAGCCGGACGAAGCCCTCAGTGCGACGCCGCCAGAAGCATGTGGGCTTCGCGTTCGACGCGCAACCGCGCTCGTCGCGGCAACAACGCGTCAGGCGAGCGAATGCCCTAGGGCAGGGAATGGACGATCACCGGTCCCGCCGTCGCGGTGACGGGGCCGACGAGCAGCGGCCCGAGATTCTCCTCGATCCAGGCCAGCGCCAGCCTGTTCGATTCTTCAGCGCTGGCGACGTTGTTGAAGACGCTGATCGCCGTCAACGTGTCGTCCGGTGCGTACATCACGTAATATCCCATGAAGCCTTCGACGCTGCTGATGATCGGAATGACGTCCTTGATCCGGCTGGCAAGCTGATCGGCACTACCCGCCTTTGCCTTCGCCTGACGAATTGCGGCGTACATGACACCCTCCGCCAAGATGATCGACCGATTAGTAGCAGGCTGTCGAACAGGTGTCTCCCCTGCGCGTCAGATCTGCGTCCCTCGAGCGCGATCTGCGCCCGGCGGCGGCGCTCTTCACAGGCGGATTGAGCGACCAGTCGGTGCTGGCCCCGGTCGGAGGATCGCCGGCGACAACAAACATCTGTTCTTAACGCTGCTGGTTTCGAAGACCCCGGCGTCGGAGCTCTTCGTTGTCAGCTTGCGAGTGCGCCGCCGCACTGAGAGGATCGGTGCCGGAAGTCCGGGAGGACCAGGATGACCATGACCGAGGTGAAGATCGGTGCCGCGACGGTGACGCGCATCGAGGAGAGCTACGCGCCCCTTTTCGACGCCACGAAGTTTTTTCCCGACTGGCGGGCGGACGTGGTCGACGAGCATCGCGACTGGATGGTCTCGGACCACTACGATCCGACGAGCGGTTTGCTCAAGATGAGCGTCCACAGCTGGCTGATCAAGCTCGGCGGCCGCGCCATCCTGATCGACGCCTGCGTCGGCAACCACAAGCCGCGTCCGTCACTGCCGATGTGGCATCTGATGGAGACGCGCTACCTCGAGCGCATGGCCGAAGCCGGCATCAGGCCCGAGCAGATCGACATGGTGATGTGCACCCACCTGCACCTGGATCATGTCGGCTGGAACACCCGCCTGGACAACGGCCGCTGGGTGCCGACATTCCCCAACGCGCGCTACGTCTTCAGCCAGGAGGACTACGACCACTTCCTGGAGGGCGACCGCGATCCGGAAAAAGGCAAGGCCTTGCGGGCCAGCCTGGCCTCGTTCCGCGACAGCGTGCTGCCGGTGGTCGAGGCCGGGCTGGCGCAAATGGTGAGCGGCGCCCATGCCATCGATGAACACCTGTCGATCGATCCGGCGCCGGGCCATACGCCCGGTTCGGTCGCCATCAACCTCGCCTCGCGCGGCCAGCGCGCGCTGTTCTGTGGCGACATCCTTCACCATGCCGTGCAGGTGTTCCATCCGGAGTGGAACAGCCTCGCCTGCGTCGATGCCGTCAACGCCCGCAAGAGCCGTCGCAAGGTGCTGGAGGACTGCGCCGGCTCAGGCGCGCTCTTGATGCCGGCGCATTTCGGCGCGCCGTTCGCGTGCCATGTCAACGAGCGCGGCAGCCGGTTCACGCCGATTTTCGCGTGAGGCGCTGAGGCCGCCGGCGGACAGTGAACACTGACCGGACCGCGGTTGAGCCCGGTTCCTTGTACGCAAGACCGTGACGTCCGCCTTGCGCCAAGAGCAGACGTGGGCCGCTTCCACCTGCCGGCAAAACGACTGTAGTCTGCTGCAAAATCGCATCACGTCGGATCGCAGGTCGGCGGCGTGGTGCAGGCTTGGGAGGAAACATCGTGAAACTACCCCGTCGTAATCTGTTGCATCTGGCCGCCGGCGCGGCGGCGTTGCCGGCCCTGTCGCACGCTGCGCGGGCGCAGGACTATCCGTCACGGCCGGCCCGCATCATCGTCGGCTTCCCGCCCGGCGGGGCAACCGACATCCAGGCGCGCCTGATGGGCGAATGGCTGTCGCAGCGCCTGGGCCAGCAGTTCATCGTCGAGAACAAGCCCGGCGCCAGCGGCAACATCGGCACCGAGCTGGTCGCCCGGGCGCCGGCGGACGGCTACACCTTGCTGCAGGTCGTGACCCCGGCCGCGATCAATCCGGCGCTCTACAGCAATCTCACGTTCGACTTCATCCGCGACATCGCGCCGGTCATCTACCTGGCGCGGCTGGCCTACGTGGTGGTGGTCAATCCGGCGGTCCCGGCCACGACGCTGCCGGAGTTCATCGCCCACGCCAAGGCCAACCCGGGCAAGGTCAACTACGGCTCGGCCGGCGCCGGCACGCCGCAAAACATCACCTGCGAGCTCTTCAAGATGATGAGCGGCGTCAACCTGGTGCACGTCGGCTATCGCGGCGGCGCGCCGGCGGTCGTCGACCTGATCGCCGGCCACGTGCAGGTGATTTTCGCGCCGGTGTCGGAAGCGATCCAGCACGTCAAGGCCGGCAAGCTGCGCGCGCTGGCGGTCACGACCGCGTCGCGACTGGACGTCCTGCCGGACGTGCCGCCGGTGGGCGACTTCCTGCCGGGCTACGAGGCCACCGGCTTTTCCGGCATCGGCGTGCCCAAGGCCACGCCGCCCGCCATCATCGACCGGCTGAACAAGGAGCTCAACGCCGGCCTCGCCGATGCCAAGGTCAAGGAACGCATCGTCGAGCTGGGCGGCACGGTGACGGGCGGCTCGCCGGCGGAATTCGGCAAGCTGATCGCCGATGCCACCGAAAAGTGGGCCAAGGTGATCAAGTTCGCCGGCATCAAGGCGGAGTAGGCCGTCACCGGATTTCGATCCTATCCGTTTCACGAGCGCGCCCAGAATCTCGTCGTCCTGAGCGCAGCGAAGGACCTCGCGGTCGTGCTGAACGGTAGGACGTAGCTGGTGACGGCTGGGACCGCGCCGCTCCAGCGGCGCTCATAAACCGGCGCGTAGCGCCGGTGCGTCGCTGGAGCGACGCGGTCCGACCCGTCAGGCCCACCGTTCGTCACTGGACTGCACACCGCAAGGTCCTTCGCTGCGCTCAGGACGACGAGGGACGACTCCACAACGCCAGATGCGAAGGTGCGACGGCGGGCTTCGAGCCGGGCTACGGCTTGGCCCGGCCGCGCAGGATGTCGAGCCGATTGGGCTGCGCTGCTCGGACATGAGCCGCGCAACACAAAGGCCGGCGCGGGGTCACCGGCCGGCCTTGGCGCACGCTTCATCCTTGCAAGCCTGACGATGCGACGGTGTCCGGAGCGCTGTCAAGTGGCCGTGCCAGACCGGCGAGAGACGCCGGTTTTCTTTGCCCGCATCAGGTGTTTTCTCGCCGTGGCGCGGCGGAGGACACGTGATGCGCGGATCGCTCGGAGAGAAGGTCGGCGAAGGCAGCATGTCGGACGTGCACGCCTGGGCGCCGGGTCAGGTCGTCAAGCTGTGGAAGGCCAGCGTCCCGCCGCAGGTCTGCCGGCACGAGGCGCGCATGACGCGTGCCGCGTTCGCCGCCGGCTGCCCGGCACCGGAAGTGCTCGACGAGGTGATCCTGGAGGGGCGCTTCGGCATCGTGCTCAGTCGCCTCGACGGGCCGACCCTGCTGCAGCTCTCGCGCAGCGGCGCCATGACGCGCGCCCAGACCGGCGCGGTCCTTGCGGGCCTCTACAGGGCGGTTCACACGACGCCGCCGCCGCGCGACGTCGCCACTCTGCGCGTCTGGATGGACCACTCGTTGCGCAGCGTCGGCGACGTCGTGCCGTATCACATCGCCACCGGCATCCGTGCCCTGATCGATCGCCTGCAGCCGGGAGACGGGCTGTGCCATGGCGACCTCCACCCCGGCAACGTGATCATGACGGCGGAAGGTCCGCGCATCATCGACTGGACCTTCGCGATGCGCGGACCCGCCGCCTACGACCTGGCGCGCTGCCACATCCTGCTGGCGGAGCAGGCCCCGGAAGTCGTCGACGATCCCGAGCGGCCGCGCGCCGTCAATGCCGCCGCGCAGGCCGAGTACGCGCGGCTGGCCGGCACGCCCCCGGCGGCGCTGTCGGCGGCGGTGGATGCCTACATGCCGATCGTCCGCGTCTTCGTCCTCATCGTGGGAGCGAAAGGCACCCTGCGGCAGCGGATGATCGAGGGCATCGAAGCGGCGCTGCGCTCGGAGGACTGATCCGCAGTGCGCTCGGGGTGGCGGCATGGACGGCACGGCCATGCGTCGGACGTCGTCGGTGTCCGCTTTGTTCTGGGTACCCGACCGATCCGCGGCCAAGCCGGACCGGCGCCTTTGGGCCAACCGCCGCCTTCGACGTCCACCTACCTGATCACGTCGTCGGCGAACACGAGCAATGCCGCCGGAATTGCGAGGTCGAGCAATTTTGCCGTATTGAGATTGATGACGAACTCGAATTTGGTGGGCTGCTCCACGGGGAGATCGCCGGGCTTAGCACCCTTCAGTATCCTGTCCACGTACTCCGCGGCGCGACGGTAGAGGTGCTGCCGATCGGGTCCGTAGGACATCAAACCTCCAGCCTCAGCCGAATCCCTGTATACGAATATCGACGGCAGACGGAGCTGCACCAAGCGATCGGCGATTTTTCCGCGGATGCTGTAGATCAGAGGGTCTTCGAGAACGAGCAGAGCGGCTGCCGTCGCCGTTGTCGCGTCCTGCATTCTCTGTAGGATTTGCTCGGGGGTTCTCGCTTCAAGCACATCGAGTTGGATACTTCGTTGATTGGCTGCCGCCTTGGCTTCCTCAAGGGCCAGGCGAGAGAAGGGGGTGTCCGGGTTCATCAGCACTGCGATCTGGTGTTTGCCCGGAACGAATTCCAAAAGGAGCTGCAGGCGTTTGCCTTGAACGTCCTTTGCCTGGTCGGTTAGCCCCGTGATGTTTCCCCCGGGTCGTGCCAGGCTAGTGACTATGCCGGCGCCCAGCGGGTCGCCGACGGTCGCGAAGACGACGGGGATGGTGGTCGTCGCCGCCTTCGCCGCCTGGGCCGCGAGGGTACCGAATCCGGCAATCAGCACATCCGGCTTGTCGTCAACAAGTTCCTTGGCCAACGATGCCAGCCGCTCCGGATGCCCTTCGGCAGACGCGTATTTGAAGATCATGTTTGTCGTTTCGCTGTAGCCAAGCTCGTGCAGTCGCTCCAGCAGTGCCTTCATCAACGTCTTGTCCTCCCCGGGCACGAGCGCGAGGAAGCTGATCCGGTATCGTCTCCCCGTTTGCTGTCCGTTCGCCGCGAACGGCAATGCGGCCGCGAAGCCGACCGACAGTCTGATGAAATCGTGTCGTCTCATGTGGTCCGCTGCAGATGGCTTACAATCACGACAATCAGACAGATACCATAGTTGCAACTGAGCCAAACGCGTTTAGTGAAGCGAGCGGCGACGGCCGGGGTGAGGCGGGGGCGGAAACTGGCGCGCGTTCGCCACGGGGCAGTTCATCCTCGGTGACCAGACGTCCACCTTGCCGATCAGCTTTTCCGAGAAGGGCCAGAGGCGTCGCGACGGCTATTCGATGACCTCGTCGGCGCGGGCGAGCAGCATCGCTGGCACGTCGAGGCTGAGCGCCTTGGCCGTTTTGAGATTGATCACCAGCTCGTACTTGGTCGGCGCCTGCACCGGCAAGTCTGCCGGTCTCGCGCCCTTTAGTAGCCGGCCGACGTAGACGCCAGCCTGATGATAGGAATCGGCGAAGTCAGGTCCGTAGCTCATCAGACCGTTGGCCTCAACATGACCGCGCTGGAAGTAGGACGCGGGAAGCGCGTGGCGCGCTGCCAGGGTTACAAGTAGCGCGCGCTCGGTAATGAAGAGCGGGTCGGGACCGACAAACAGGGCTTCGGGCCGCCAGCCGGAGAAAGCCACGAAAGCCGCGTCGATCTCCCCGCTGGTGCTGGCGTTGAAGACTTGGATATCAAGACCGAGCGCACGGCTCGCGACAGCCACGTCCCGCACCGTCGGCTCGGCTGTTGCCGCATTGGATGGATTGACGAGCACGGCGACGCGCTTGGCCCCGGGCAACAGCTCGTGCAGCAGCGCCAGTCGTTTGGCCACCAGCTCGGTGGCGAGGAAATAGAACCCAGTGAGATTTCCAACCGGCTGATGGAAGCTCGACACCAGACCCATTTGCACGGGGTCCGCGCCGCTCAGGAATACGATCGGGATGGTTTGTGTCGAGCGCTTGGCCGCGAGCGCTGCGGATGGCCCCGAGGCGAAGATCACTGTGACTGGCCGCCGGACGAGCTCCGCGGCAAGCTCCGGCAAGCCCTCCGCGCCGTCGGCCGAGCGGTACTCGATCGTCACGTTCTGCCCGTCAATGAAGCCCTCCACACCCAAGCCTCTGCGGAACGCGGTGAGCCAATGCTGTCGAGTGGTGAGCACGGGGCCGAGGTACCCGACCACCGGCTTCGCGGTCTGCTGCGCACGCGCCGCCAGCGGCAAAGCCGCCGCGCCGCCAAGGAAGCCAATGAGTTCCCGCCGCCTCATGTGGGATGCTCCTGAAGCCCGAGCCTAGCGCGGAACTTTCAACCAACGCCACTTTAACCAATGGCTAACCGGCAGGTGCTAGGGCGGTAACCTTTCGGACCCGTGCATAGCCTCCTGGGGGGGCGAACCAGCAACCCATGGGATGAGGCTGAAGTCTGCTTTGGGTCGATTCTGTTGAGAAAGCGAACTTGCGGACCAAAGTGAGCAATATTGAATCACGATCGGCCTCAAGCACACATCATCGATTCATTGCATCACTCGATCGAATTCAATTGTTGCCGGCTCGCCGCATAGCGAAGACTTTTTCAACGGAGTCGGCCAACGGCGGACATGCCCGCCCGGTTGCCGTCCTTTCGGCACGACAGGCTCCACCATCGCGCCTAGAATTCCGCCGAACTCGACGAGGTGACCGAATGGAGCGGCGGTCATTCACGACGCGGCGGCGGTGGTTCGTGCTGAGCGCGGCGGCCGGGCTTTTCGTACCGGTGAACGCCCGCGCCCAAAAGCGCCGGCGCATTGGCGCGCTGACCGCAACTCCACCGGACAGGCTTGCAGCAAACCCCGGTTGGATTGCGCTCCTCGACGGCCTACGCACCTACGGCTGGAACGAGGGCAACAACCTTGAAATCATTATACGCGCGTCAGGCGGGGATCAGCGCAAGTGGCCCGTACTTGCCGATGAATTGCTGAGTGCCGGAGTCGAGCTGGGGATCGCGTTCGACACGCCGTCAGCGCAGGCGCTTTTCCAGCGCACCAAGACCGTGCCCATCATCTTCGCGGGAGGCGGCGATCCAGTCGCGGCCGGGCTGGTTTCATCGCTGGCGCGGCCGGGCGGCAACGTTACCGGGTGGGCTTCCGACCTTATGCCACTCGCAGGCAAGTTCATTGAGTTTTCGCGCGAGCTCGTGCCCGGCCTTCGCCGCCTTGCCGTCATGTTCAACCCGGAGAATCAGGCTTCTGCGCGGGGCTATCACATGTTTGAGCCATTGGTGCCGGCATTCGGCTTCGAGCTGATCCCTGCGCCGGTTGTAACTTCGGAACAATTGGAGCCAGCGTTGGCAGTTCTTGCCCGCGCGCGACCGCAAGTTCTGATGGTGCAGCCGGCATCGCCGATCAATATGCATACTGCTCGAATCGCCGAGTTTGCCATCAGGCTTGGCATCCCGGCGTTGGCCCACGCCGACAGTCAAGCGCGCGAGGGCTGCCTACTTTCCTACGGTCCGGATTGGGTAGGAATGGCAGGCCGCACGGCCTACTACGTCGACCGCATCCTGCGCGGCGCCGCGCCAAGTGATCTGCCGATAGAGCTGGCACCGTTTCGGCTCACCATCAATCTCGCGACCGCTCGCGCACTTGGCCTCACCATTCCGCCTGCCATCCTCGCCCGCACCGACGAGGTGATTGAGTAGGCTGGCCTCCCAGCTGCGGTGGGGAGGAAGGGTCATCCGATGGCCGCAGCACGCAGCCCTATCCTATTTACCATTTCCAAACAGCACATTCCGGACCATGCGGCTGGGAATGTCCAATTCTGCCTGGGGAAGTGGTATTTTTTAGGCCATGGCCTCTTGACATCGAATGGGAACAGGGATATTCGTGTTCGCGTTATGTTCACTCCCCGGAGGCCATCATGACCGCCCCAGCCACCCAATCCGCGTACCAGCCTGACTACGCCAGCCAGGCCGAGCAGATGTGCCGGCTGGGCGGCTGCGACAGCGATCTCGCCGCCGCCTTCGGTGTCGACGAGGACACCATCGCCGACTGGCGCGAGGTGTTCCCGGACTTCGACCTGGCGATCGCCCGCGGCGCGGCGGCAGCCGATGCTGCCGTCACCGCCGCCCTGCTGCGGCGCGCCTGCGGCTTCGAGCAGCGTCTGGTCAAGTGGCTGCGGGAGGACGGCCAGCTGGTTGCCAAGACCTACAGCCGCGAGGTGCCGCCCGATCGCATCGCCTGCACCTTCTGGCTCAAGAACCGGCGGCCCGATCTGTGGCAGGACGGCCGCGGCGGCCGGCGCCCGGTCCGGGCCGACGTCGATGACGGTGGCGACATCTACGACGGCCGCGTCAAGGCGATCGCCAACGACGCGACGCAGTCGGCCCGGCTGCTGCAGGAGATGGCCGAGAAGGCCGACAAGAAGATGCGTTCGCGCGCCTCGACGGCGGCCGGCGCGGTGGAGGAGGCGGGAGCGCTGGCACGGGCGGCGCGCGATGCGCAGGCCCGGGTCGACGCCACCTGGGCGGC
>DATFGV010000585.1:0-5330 GCA_035249115.1 Vineibacter sp. | reverse complement strand
GGCCAGTCGCTTGGGCACCCATTCCAGGTGTTGCCGGCGAAACTCGTCGGCCATCTTCGCCAGCATCGGCACGCCGCTGGCCAGCGCCGCGGCCGCCAGCGCATCGAGATAGGCGCCGCCGGTGGCGACGATCGCCGCCTGGTGCTTCTCCAGGTCCTTCATATGCGTTGCTCCCTTGTCCTCGGGATGAACCGGGTCACTCGGTCCAGCCGCAGCGGCCCTTGCCGATCGCGTTGTGGCTCAGCGCCTGGCGCTTCTCGTTCAAGGTCCAGCGGGTGGTGGCGCCGTCGTCGGGTCGGAACGGCTTGGTCAGCAAGCAGAACTCATTGACGGTCGCCGGCTTTGCGCTCCCAACGTCGCAACTCGTCGTCGACAGCGCTGTCAGGCAGGC
This sequence comes from Vineibacter sp., assembly GCA_035249115.1. Classification (GTDB taxonomy): domain Bacteria; phylum Pseudomonadota; class Alphaproteobacteria; order Reyranellales; family Reyranellaceae; genus Vineibacter. The sequence continues at coordinate 4,939 of DATFGV010000585.1, read as the reverse complement.
GAGCAACAGCATCCTCGGCATCCCGAGCCTCCTTTGCGGCGTCCAACGTCTCTCGCGCCTGCGCCTCGCGCGTCTCGGCACGACCCAACAGCCGCGCGGTGTTCTGCCGCGCCGCCAGCCACAGCTTGACCACCAGGCCGACGACGGTGACGACGATGCCGGCGATGGCGCCCATCAGGGCAGCGCCGGGTCGGCGGGTGGCACCACGGCGTTGCGCAGCGCAGTCCATTCGGCGACCGCCGCGTCGGACACCGCGGCGAACTCGGCCAGCTCGTCGGCGGTCAGGGCGCGCCCCTCGGCCTCGGCCTGCTGGATCTTGGCCATCAGTTTGCTGGCGGCACCGGCCGCCTGGGTGACGACCTGGAGGAGGACCGGCAGGCTTTTCAGCAGCAGCTCGACGGTGGCGGGGCTCATGCGTGCGCCCTCCCTGTGGTGATGACCAGGAACCCGGTCTGCTGTCGCTGCTGCGCGGCCAGCGCGTTGGCGAGGTCGACCAGCGATTGCAGCGCCGACAGGGTCGCGGCCATGTAGGATGGGCTGTCCGGGTTGGCGCGCCACAGGATCAGCTGCGCGTGCGTGCCGCGGATCGCCTTGTCGACGGCGACGTCGGTCGCCGACTCCTTCTTGATGAAGCCGGCGCGGTAGAGGTTGTTGCAGGTCTGCGTCGCCACCGCGAAGGCGCTTTCGGCCGCGGCCAGCCGCTCGCGCGGCGTATCGATCCGGGCGGCGTTCTGGCGGCCGCCCAGCGCCATCGCCAGCGGCAGCAGCAGGAAGAGAATCAATCGCCTCATGACACACCTGTCTGTGTTTCGGGTGGCGCGGATTTGTCGGGCGACGGCGCGCCGATCGCCTTGGTCGCCTTGGCGCGTCGCCAAGCGGCGAAGGCGTCGAACAGCACGCCGACCAACGGCAGGCCGTAGGTGACGATGTCGGTCGCGTACCTTGTGGCGACGCCGGCCTCGAGGCCGGCGACGACCAGGATCTTGATCAGCGCCGAGATCGCGAGCGTGATGATCGTGGTGCTCTGCCACCACGGCTTGGTGTCTTCCATGTCGGACTCCTGGATCAGGCCGCGGCCAGCCCCAATGCGGCGCGGGTCGCGGCATCGACGGTGCCGCTGTCGGGGATGCCGTGCTGCCGCTGGAAGTGCTTCACCGCCAGCAAGGTCAGCGACCCGAATTCGCGGTCGACCTCGAGCATGTAGTCGCCGCGGGCGTTGAGCTGCGACTGCAGCAGCTGGACGTCGTCGCCGACCATGCCGATGCGCAGGTCACGCACCGCTTGTGACCCGGGTGCGGTGCCGGCGACGGCACGGACCGACCCGAGCACCTCGCACAGCCGCTGGGCGTAGAGCGGGTCGGTGGCGTAGCCGGCCCGCTGCAAGGCGTGGAAGTAGGCTTCGTCGCCGTTGCCATCGAAGACACCGGCGGCTTGGTAGTGCTGGCCCTTGTCGAGGAAGGCGAAGTGATCGGCGATGCAGTCGGCCCAGCTGTCGTAGTCGCGGAACCAATCCTTGACGACGTACTCGAACTTGCCGTCCGCCCGCTTCGTGATCGAAATCACCTCCGGGAACGGATGATCCGGCGTCGACAACACTTCGCGGGTCTGGCTGAGGCGGCGCCGGCCGGTCCAGCCCGGACCGGCCTTGATGCCGAAGATGTTGTTGCCGACGCCCTTGCGGCCCCAGCCGGACTCCAGTGCCGCCTGGGCGACGATCGCCTCGGGCGAGATATTGATCCTGGCGGCGGTGGCGCGCGCGGCCTCAATCATTGCCAGCACCCAGGTGCGGCGCTCCTCGGGGGTCATGGCGTGGCGTCAAGGCTAGCCAGCCAGGCGTCAAACACCCAACCGCGGCGATCTTTGTTGTCGGCGACCAGGCTCCAGTCGCCGGCATCCTGCAGCACGGTGACGACCTCACCGTCGTGCAACGGCCCTCCGGCAAGCACGTCATGCTGCGTGCCAGGTCCGACGCGAACATTCAACGAGGTGGCGATGACTCTTCGCTTTTCGATTCGCGGCGCGTCGGAAGCGCGTGGTGCCAACAGGTCGCGGAACCGCTGCATCGGAAACGCCGGGCCGGGGTCGACCTTGTTCTGCGGTGCCACATCATCGTGACCTGCGATGTCGGTGATGCTTGGATATTCCTTGAGCAACACGCGGGTCAGCTCGGCGACGGCATCGAGCTGGCGCTTGGGGTAGATCTCCCAACCCAGGACCGGGCCACCGTTCTTGTGGCGGGTCTCGACGATCTTGTCGGCGGGTACCTGGACGCCGGCGTGGCTGTAGTAGCGGCCGTCTGCGCGCTTCTGGCAGAAACCCCAGTTGGCGATCTCGATGCCGATCGAAAAGGCGTTGCAGGCCATGCGGCCGCGCCACGATGACGTCCCGGCGTGCCAGGCCCTGTGGTTGAACTGCACGATCTGCAGAACCTGACCGTCGCGATCAACCACAACATGCGCCGAGGCATCGACGCCGGGCGTGCACAGCCAGTCGGCGGCCGCCTTGGCGCTATCGCCGGCGGTGTAGTGCATCACGATCAGCGTCGGCGGCGCAGCGAAACGCGGTGGCGTGCTGATGTTGGGCGACGGCTTGTACCAGCAGCCGTCCAACACGTGGTCGGTGATCTTCATGCGTCATCGCCGGCCCAGCGGGCCGGTCCCTTCGTCCCGGGTTTTCAGGCGTCAGCGTTTCAGCAGCATCACGACGATGCTGACGCCGGCCAGCACCGCCGATCCCAGTGCCGACAGCGCCCCGATCAAGATCCTGACCTGTGCATCGTTCAGCGCCTTGCTGAGGGCGGAGACATCGCTGCCGATCTGGGCGCGTTCCCGCGAACTGTCGTCCTGGCGTCGGATGATCTCGGCGTGACGCACGGTGCACTCCCCGAGGTGGCGCTGCAGCTGTTCACGGTCGGCCGCCATTGCGGCCTCATGCTGCTGCAGCCGCTGCCAGATCGCAGCGGTGTCACTGCCGTTCATGTGCCGCGCTCCGGCGACGCCGGCGGCGTCGCCCGCCTGCCGGCCAGGACGCAGAACAGGCCGCGCTCCGCCCACATGAACCCCAGCGTGCCGGACCCGTCGGGATACTCGATCACCAGCCAGACGGCGCCGGCGCCGTCGGCGAAGACAGCGCGGCTCATGCCACCCTCGGCCTGGACGTGGCGCAGGAACTTGTCGGCCGGCCAGCAGTCGGCCTTGCCCTCGAGGCGGACCTGGGCGGAGGCGGTCGACGACAGCAGCAGCACGACGGCGACCACGGCCGCGACCAGCACGGCCACGGCGCCGAGCGCGCCCAGCAGCATCAGCCAGCCGATCGCGCGACCGGTGCCGGGTTCCGACAGCATGGCGCTCAGCCCAGGACGGCGCGCAGGCCGTAGCCGGCGGCGAGCAGCAGGACGGCCATCGCGAGCGCCATGCCCAACAGCAGGCGGCGCTCGCGGCGGGCGGTTTCGGGCGACATCACTGACCTCGCTTGGCGAACTCGGCGGCGACCGCGGTGGCGACCACCGATTCCAGGCGGGCCCGTTCGGCAGCCTCAGCGTCGGCCCGATCCCGTTCCGCCTTGGCCCGGTCGGCCGCCTGTGCCGCGATCGCCTTGTCGTGCTCTTCGGCCGACATGCGCACCAAACCCTCCGGCAGCACCTTGTATGGCCGCAGCGTATCGACAGACAGCGAGTCGCAATGCGCGACATAGGCGGCCTGGCAGGCGGCGTGACGCTCGGCGCGCGTCGCGGCCGCGCTGAGCCACAAGCCGCGCTTCTCGTCCGCATCGAGGATGGCGGCCTCGCGTTCCGCCCTCGTCACACCCGGCGCGGCCAACAACGCGTCGAGCAGCTCCTCGGCGCCGCGCAACGTCGTGGCCGCCGACGACAGGGCGCCGTCGGCCGCCTGCACCTCGGTTTCGGCAGCGATTGCCGCATCAAGCAAGGGATCGGCCATGCTGCCTCACGGCGTGAAGTAGACCTGCAAGTTGCCGGAGACGTTGCCGCCGCTGGCCACCATCTGGACCTGGTCGACGATCGCAGCCGCCACCCCGGCGCTCCATTGAACGATGGCCCCGCCGTTCGACCACATCCCCAACAACAGTTGTGGAATCGCGCCATCAAGGATCTGCGGCGCGAAGCCGACGAAATGCGCACCGATGTTGCTGCCGCTGCTGTTGGCGGCGTTTCCGGTGACACCGGCCAGCGTCGTGCCGGAGCCGTCCAGCAGCCGCACGGTGATCGTGGCGCCGTTGGTCGCCGGGTAGGCCTTGCCGAAGAACAGCAGATGCCGGGCGCCGAGCGCTTGCAGGCCGGCGACCTGGTACGAAGCCGCCATCGTGCCGTTATCGACGATGCCGCCCTGCTTGATGGGCTGGTCGACCTGGTTCCAGGATGGGTTCGCCCCGCCCCCATTGGTCCTCAGGAAAAAGCCACTGGTGCCGGCCGCCAACGCCGTCCAGACCGACCCATTGCGATAGGCGATCTGACCCTGCGTCCCGCCGATGACGGCATCCATCAAGGCCGACAGCGTCTTGTAGCTGAGGTCGGCGCCGGCGCCGTTGGCCGACAGGATGGTGTCCAGCGCGCCGGGAGGCAGCCGTGCCCAGTCGCTGGCGCCGCGCATCGTCAGGTCGCCACGCGCCACGCTGGCTTGCCAGTTCAGCATCTGGCTGATGGTCACCAGCTCGGCGAGGCCGGCGCCGGCGGTGTTGCGCGCCAGCGCCCGCTGCGTCGTGCCGAAGTAGCCGGGCAGGAACTCCGACGACGTTTCGTTGAGGATACCCAGCGTTCGCCAAGCACCGCCGGCTTCCATCATCTTGACCGCAACGGCGGTGACGCCGCCGGAGATGTCCTCCCAGATCATGCCGGGCACGGCCCAGTCCGGCGCCGTCGTGCCGCGATGATGCGACAGCAGCCCGTCCATCAGGTCGGCGATCGGATGCGCGAAGATCTTCA